>JBOHGT010000105.1:0-28024 GCA_050700385.1 Pseudonocardiaceae bacterium
GGGCCGGCTGGCCGCCCGGCTGGTCGCCGACCGTGGCTGGGCCGGCCGGGTTTCCGGCGGGCTGGTGTTCGGGCGGTGGGCGCAGCTCGTCGGCGAGGAGGTCGCCGAGCATGCCCGGCCGGTGTCGTTGCGTGACGGCGAGCTCACCGTACAGGCCAGCTCCACGGCCTGGGCGACCCAGCTGCGGCTGCTGCAGCGCCAGCTACTCGGCCGGATCGCCGCCGGCGTCGGGCGGGGGGTGGTGACGCGGCTGCGGGTGCAGGGTCCCGCCGCGCCGAGCTGGCAGCACGGCACCCGCCGGGTGCCCGGCCGCGGCCCGCGCGACACCTACGGCTGACCCCCGACCCTCGCCCTGTGGATAACGGCGCTCCACGGCGCTGTCAGGGGTGTCCTTGACGCCTTCCTGGAAGACCGACCCGGTAGACTCGAGGGGGTCGCGAGGGGGTGCTCCTCCATCCACCGCGCCCGACGCACCACAGTCAACTGCCGGCCGAGGTCGCCGGCGACCGGACGAACTAGGGAGAGACCGACGCCCGTGGCCGCCAAGAAGAACAACTACAGCGCGTCGTCGATCACCGTTCTCGAAGGATTGGAGGCGGTGCGCAAGCGGCCCGGGATGTACATCGGCTCCACCGGTGAGCGAGGCCTGCACCACCTGGTCTGGGAGGTTGTGGACAACGCCGTCGACGAGGCGATGGCCGGGTACGCCAGCAAGGTCTGCGTGACGCTGCTCGCCGACGGCGGTGTGCGGGTCTCCGACGACGGCCGCGGCATCCCCGTGGACATGCATCCGGTGGAGAAGCGGCCCGCGGTCGAGGTCGTGCTCACCACGCTGCACTCCGGCGGCAAGTTCGACGGCAAGTCCTACGCGGTGTCCGGCGGGCTGCACGGCGTGGGTGTCTCGGTGGTCAACGCGCTGGCCGAGGCACTGGAGGTGGAGATCCACCGCGACGGCACGGTCTGGCGGCAGCGCTACGAGGACTCCAAGCCGGTGCACCCGGTGCGCAAGGGCGAGTCGACCCGCAAGACCGGCACCACGCTGACCTACTGGGCCGACCCGAAGGTCTTCGAGACCACCACCTACAGCGCCGAGACGGTGGCGCGCCGGCTGCAGGAGATGGCGTTCCTCAACAAGGGCCTGACGATCGTGCTGCGCGACGAGCGGGTCAACGGCTCGCACGAGACCGAGGACGCCGTGGGCGAGACCGCCCGGGTGCGCGAGCGCACCTTCCGCTACCCCGGCGGCCTCGAAGACTTCGTCAAGCACCTCAACAACTCCAAGGACCCCATCCACCGCAAGGTGATCGGGTTCGAGTCCAAGGGCGACGGTCTCGAGGTCGAGATCGCGATGCAGTGGAACAGCGGTTACACCGAGTCGGTCTACACCTTCGCCAACACGATCAACACCCACGAGGGCGGCACCCACGAGGAAGGCTTCCGCTCCGCGCTGACCACGGTGATCAACCGCTACGCGCGGGACAAGAAGCTGCTCAAGGAGAAGGATGCCGCGCTGACCGGCGACGACGTGCGTGAGGGGCTGGCGGCGATCGTGTCGATCAAGCTGGCCGAGCCGCAGTTCGAGGGCCAGACCAAGACCAAGCTCGGCAACACCGAGGCGAAGTCGTTCGTGCAGCGCACCTGCCACGAGTGGCTGGTCGACTGGCTGGAGCGCAACCCGGCCGAGGCCAAGACCATCATCAACAAGTCGATCTCGTCGTCGCAGGCCCGGCTGGCCGCGCGGCGCGCCCGCGAGCTGGTGCGCCGCAAGTCTGCCGGCGACCTCGGCGGGCTGCCCGGCAAGCTGTCCGACTGCCGCTCCACCGACCCGGCGCGCTCCGAGCTGTTCATCGTGGAGGGTGACTCCGCGGGCGGGTCGGCCAAGTCCGGCCGGGACTCGCTCTACCAGGCGATCCTGCCGATCCGCGGAAAGATCATCAACGTGGAGAAGGCCCGGCTGGACCGGGTGCTGAAGAACACCGAGGTGCAGGCGCTGATCACCGCGCTGGGCACCGGTATCCACGACGATTTCGATCTCGCCAAACTGCGCTACCACAAGATCGTGCTGATGGCCGACGCCGATGTGGACGGTCAGCACATCCGCACCCTGCTACTCACGCTGTTGTTCCGTTTCATGCGCCCGCTGGTCGAGCACGGTCACGTGTTCCTGGCCCAGCCGCCGCTGTACAAGATCAAATGGCCGCGGGCCGAGCCCGAGTACGCCTATTCCGACCGGGAGCGCGACGGGCTGATCGAGGCAGGGGCCGCCGCGGGCAAGAGGCTGCCCAAGGACGACGCGATCCAGCGCTACAAGGGGCTGGGCGAGATGAGCGCCAAGGAGTTGTGGGAGACCACGATGGACCCGGCCAACCGGATCCTGCTGCAGGTCACCCTCGACGATGCCGCGACCGCCGACGAGCTGTTCAGCGTGCTGATGGGCGAGGACGTCGAGTCCCGCCGCTCGTTCATCACCCGCAACGCCAAGGACGTCCGCTTCCTCGACGTATAACCCCCGCCTCCAGCGGGCGTGGAAGGCTACTGGTCGACGACGTGAGGAGACGCTGTGACAGCTGTGCCTGAGCCGCCGGGCCGCCTGCTGACTGTCGAGGCGTACGCCGCACTCGGCGAGGACGACCGCTACCGCTCGGAGTTGCAGGAAGGCAACCTGGTCATGTCGCCGAGCCCGGCGCCGGATCACATGATCGTCATGGGGAAGCTGTTCGTCCAGTTGGACGAACAGCTCCCCTCGGGTCTGCAGGTGATCCCGGACATCGATGTCGACCTCGAACTTACGCCGCGCAGCAAACCTGGCTTCGTCCGCAGGCCAGACCTGGTCGTCGCACGCCAGGCGGCCGTCGAGCGGGTACGCCGCGACGGAGGGGTCCTGCGCGCCTGCGAGGCACTGGTCATCGTCGAGATCGTTTCACCGGGCTCACAGCGCACCGACCACGTGATCAAGCGTGGCGAGTACGCCGACGCAGGCATCCCGCTCTACTGGATCGTGGACCTTGACGGCCTGGTGACCCTGACTGCCTGCCACCTCGCCGGAGAATTCGGCTATCAGGACGCCAGCCCCGTCACCGGCCGGTTCATCACCACCGAGCCCGTTCCGGTCAGCTTGCGACTGGACGGTCTCCTCCCGGCCTGAGCGGTCCCCTCCGACATGTCCGCGCCTGATCGCATGTCCGAGTTGTGCGGCGTGACCACGGTCAACATGATCAACCGGTGGCGTTGGTGCAGCATAGTCAGCGTCCACGCTTCTTGAGCAGGTCTGATCCAGGCCAGGCCGACTGCATGACGAGATCGCGGACCACATCAGAGGGGCGGGTTGTGGCGTGGACTGAGTTGTCGAGGGCTTCGGTGAACGGCTGCCAGGCGACCGGTCTGGTGTCGCCGATGGGCAAGAGTGCCTTGTCGGCTACCTCGTCGGCCAGGATTCCCACCAGGGGCGAGGTAGCCACACACCAGAGGCTCGCGGCCAGTGGCGGGGCTGGTGCGGCGAGGGCGAAGCGGCCTGTCCATGCGCCGGCGAAGGTGGCGTCGATGCGTACCCAGGGAATCCTCGGCGAGGTCGTGCCATCCTCCGCCGTTAGCGGGTCGCTGCTCTCGGCCGTTGGGCTGACGGTCCAGGTGAGGGTGGCTGTCGTGTGCTTGGCCAGCCAGATGCCACCGCGTTCCTGGAGGAGGTGGACCAGCCGTCCGACCGTGTCACCCACGGTAACCTTGCTCCAGCGTACGACGGACACGGTGAGGAATGGGACCGTGGCGAGGGCGAAGCGTCCGGGTCGGTTTCGGATCGGTGTTTGGGCGGTGATCGGAATGATCCGGACGAGCGGCGCCGCGCCGGCCTTCATCTCTTGGACGAGGGCGTCTTGGCCAGTTGGCCCGTGAAGGGGCACCGGTCCGGGATCGCTTGGCGGCGTGTTGTGCCGCCCAGAACCCGTGGGATTCCTGTCGTCCTCGGTGGCGGCCACTCAGTCTCCGGAGTCGGTGCGGGTGCGCGGTTAGCACAGGCCACGATATCGGCACGGGTAGGTGTGGCCCGCTACCGGCAAGGGACAGAGGACTCATTCGTGATCACTGCCGGTGAGCGCGAGGAGCTGCGCGCCGAGGTTGGTGTCCCGTCTGGCCGAGCAGCGCCACGGCGAGCGGGACCGTCGGTAGCCGACGGCGAGGCGGTCACGACCGGACGGCGGAAATAGGTCGTCAGCACAGGGGTTGCTCCCCTACGTTCCGTAGATGGCCTGGTTCGCAGGGCGACGGCAAGCGGCAAGCGGCAAGCGGTTGGCTGCTCGATGAGCAATCGAGGTGTGACATGCGGGTAGCGGTCGATCTGCGGTCTGACTACCACTTCTGGGCTATCGCGCCGCGCCATCGCTTGTCGTTGTCCGCACGGTTTCCGGCCGTCGCGCTGGTCGAGATCACGGACGCCGATCACGCCATCGAAGTGCTGCGTGAGGCCGAGGTGTACTTCGGCTGGCAGTTCGCGCCGGAGTGGTTTCCGGTCGCGTCGCGGTTGCGGTGGATCGCCAGTCCGGCGGCCGGTGTCGATCACCTGCCGCTGGGTGAGGCCGAAGGGCATGAGGTGATGGTGACCCGTTCGTTCGGGTTCCACGGCACGCCGATGGCCGAGCACGTCATGGGCCTGGTGCTCGGGTTCGCGCGCGGGCTGTTTCTGAGCATATTCCGGCAGCGCACCGAGCTGTGGTGGAAATCCGAGGTCGCGTCCAGCTTCTTCGATGTATCCGGCTCGACGATGACGATCGTGGGCTGCGGCGCGGTGGGCAACGAGGTGGCCCGACTGGCTCGCGCGTCCGGGATGCGGGTGCTGGGCGTTCGCCGGCACCCACCACACACCCGAACCACAGACGCCGACAGGTCGCCGATCGCGGAGTGGTACGACGTGCCACATGTCGAGGAGGCGTTGACGCAGGCACAGGTTGTGGTCAACCTGCTGCCGGCCACCGCGGAGACGACGAGCTTCTTCGATGCGCAACGATTTGCCTCCATGCCACGCGGCGCGGTGTTCATCAACGTGGGACGCGGGTCCACTGTAGACGACTTAGCGTTGGTGGCCGCTCTCGACGACGGACGTGTCGCCTGGTGCGGACTGGACGTGACCGCGCGCAAGCCTCCGGCAATGGATGATCCGCTGCGCCACCATCCGCGCGTGGTGCTGACCCCCAAGACCTCGGTGTTCAGCCACCGCTACATGGACCAGGCGGTCGAGTTCTTCGCCGTCAACATGGACCGCTACCTGACGGGTCTCCCGCCGCGTGGCCTGGTCACCTCGCCCGCCACATCTCAACCCCCGGTTCCCACTGGAAAGCGAGCATCTCGTGCCTGACGTACTGACCGCCGACACCGAACGCGAACAGCTCCTAGCGCGGCTCGCCGCGACGGGTCGTCACCACCCGTACCTGGCGTTCACGGTCAACTCGATCTGCGACCGGGACTGCGTGTTCTGCAAGCCCCGCTGTGTGGAGGACTATGGCCCGAAGGACAGGCCCTTGCAAGTCGCCGACTACCGGGCCATCGCCCACGAGGCCGGTATTTGGGGCATGGGTAAGGCCCACCTGTCCGGTGGGGAACCAACGCTGCGCACCGACCTTCTCGGCATCATCACCGGCCTACGTGACGGCTTGGGGACGGGCGCGAAGATCGGCATCACGACGCACGGCAACCTGCGCCGCAGCTTGAGCGTCGAACGCCTCCACGAGGCTGGCATGACCTACGTCAATGTCAGCATCCACAGCCTGGACCCCAAGCGCAGCTCGGACATCATGGGTGGTGGCGACCCGGCGCGCTCGCTGCGGACAGTGCGCACAGCGTTGGATCTCGGACTGCAAGTCAAGGTCAACTGCGTGCTCCAGCGCAGCTACCTCGACGATGCCTTCGAGGTGCTGGATTTGGCGCGGGACCTGCCGATCTCGGTGAGGCTGATCGAGTTACAGGACATCGGACCGGCCACCCTGCTGTTTCCCACCGAGTTCATCTCCGAAGCCGAAGTCACCGAACGGCTTGCCGCCTTGTACGCCGACGCGGGTGACGTCAGCCGGGCCGCGCTCGGTGTGCGTAGCCCCGGCCGCTACGTCCAACCAGCAGGGTGGGCCGGAAACTTCGCGTTCATCTCCAACTCCAGTTGCGCGACCTGCTCGGATGCCAACCGCATCAAGATCACCCCGACCGGGGTGGCGCGACCGTGCATCCTACACAACCGCGACATCGAACTAGGCGACCATCTGGACAGTGGCGGGCTGCACGAGGCGTTCGCGCACCTGTTCGCCTCGATCCTGGAGCGGGATGCGAACCCGGCCTGGCGCGGCTACCACTACGTGGACTACGACCTGCGGTGGGACCGCATCGAGCGCCCCAAAGGCGTGGCTGTGCTGCCGTTGACGCCGGTGAACGCTGCGGCGCCTGGGTGCGGCACCTCGGCCGGTGCCAGCAGCGGAGGTGCCGCGTGCACTCGTCGATAGCACCCCCGCAGCAGACCAGCATGGCCTCCCTCACCGCGCAGGATGTCGGGTACCCGGCGATCGAGGCGCGCTACGGCCGACTGGTCGCTACACGCTTGGGCACCGCGGTCATGGTGACCAAGAAGTGGCAAGACGCCGATCTGGTGTGGCCGCACTCCGACATCGACCTGCGCATCGTCCTGGACGAGCCACCCAGCGACTGGATCAGCCTCAACGAACATCTCGCGCAGCTTCAGCGGGAGTTGGTCGCCGCTGATCCCGTCCTCCGGCGTGTCTTGGAGCACCCGCCGGGGTGGGTCTTCCTGCGGCGCGAACTGGACGCGGGCCTGGTCCCCGCCGCCGAAGTGGCCACCTGGAGTCTCAGCTTCGGCGACCACAGCGCCGTGGACCGGTGGCGGAGCGACGCGCTGGCACGGTCGTGGAGCGAGGAAGACGACCGGTTCTATCGCGGCATTATCGCGGCCCGCGCCGACGGCGCATACCGGTTGGAGGAAGACTCCGCCAACAACGTGGTGCTGGATGCCGAGCACTACGGCGCGCACTGCGTGTCCTGGCACTACCTCGCGCCCGTGGTGTTCGCGGCGGCGAGCCTGCGCACCCGCCACCGGCTGCCCGGCAAGACCGAGGCTTTGCACGACCATCCGGTTTCGGCCGTCGCAGAGTTTCTTTCCTTGGCGCGCAAGGGCTACCGCGACGCCCCGGCACCGGGGACATTACTGGCCCAGGCGCACCGGGCGATCACGGCCCTTCCCGCTCTACTCGAGGAAGCACCACCGGCGGGCAGGACTCCCACACGGGCGGAAGTGGTCAGCGCTGTCGGTGTGCTGCGCTGCCGCATCGCGCGCTATTCCTACTACCTGGCACCGCCGTCGTTGGCCGCGACGGGATATCTGATCGACCGAGAAACCAAGGACCTCCACGGCGCGATCCGCACCCTGCGGGCCGCATGTGCATCGCTGCACCCGCCGCTGGGCACGCTCACCGAGTGGTTCCTCCAGCTCGTACCCCCACCGCCCACCACACGGCAGTCACTGCGCCGGTTCCTGGACAACGTCGCATCCGAACCCGACGTCCTCCAGGAACTGTTCTCGGCCGACTTCACCCACGAGGCAGGACTGACACCATGACTACGACGACCTCGATCACTGAGCGCGTGCTCGACCGGATCACTCCTCGACGGGACGGCCGGATCTTTACCACCGCCAAGATCAAGATCACGACCAAATGCAACAGGGACTGCGACTTCTGCATCTTCGCCGCGCGTAACCAGGGCGTGAACATGGCTCCGGACACGTTCCACGCGATCTTGGAACGGCTCACGCTGATTCCCTACCGGCAGTTGCACATCAACGGCGGCGAACCCACGGTCCACAAGGACTTCGTCGCGTTCAGCCGTGACGCCCGCGCCGCCACGGCCGGTCGGGCGATGGTGCTGGGTACCAACGCCATCACCATCGCCCGAAACCAGCGGCTCCTGGACACCGTGCTGGCGTGCTACGACCAGGTGTTGATCGGCTGCGATGACGAACACCACAACTACGAGCATGTCGCGCGCGTCGTTCCTGTCCTGCGGGCGTACGGCAAGACGGTGGTGGTCAACAGCGTGCTGGAAGGCATCTCCGCCGACCGCGTGCGTTGGTTGGCCGAGTTGTGCCAGGCGCACGGGGCGATCCATGTGACCAACCACGTGCACCACATCGACATCGGCCAATCGGTCAACACGCTGCGCGGGCTGTGTCACCGCTACCGCGATCAGCACTTGATGATCCAAGAAGACGGCTCGTGCTACCGTTGTTTCAACGCGATGGCGGCCGTGGACAGCGAATTCAGCGTGTGGGACCCCGACTTCGCCGAGAAGCTGTTCGCCGAGCGCACCGACCACTACCAGTTCTGCGCGAAATGCCACGAGTACGCCGACTCCGGCGTCCTGCCCCGCCCCAACCCGCAGGCTGTCCCGCTGCCGGTCCCCACGGTTGATACCGCTGGGGACGTGCGGTGACCGTCGCGCTCGGGGTGAACTTCCACCACGACACCGCCGCGTGCCTGATCGTCGACGGCCAGATCATCGCGGCGGAAGAAGAACGTTGGAGCGGCGTGAAGCACAATCGCATCCGACGTGAGGACTACCTGTCCGCACCGGACCAGGCGCTGCGCTACTGCCTGGACACGGCCGGCGTGACGGCCGGGGAGGTCGACACGGTGTGGGCGGCATCGATGGCATCACTGCCCGCTACCGGGGCGTGGGCGAGCACTGAACAGGTCCAGCTCGCACGCCTGTTGCCGCGCCCGTTGGGTGAGCGGCTCCGCTTGCTCAGCCATCACACCGCCCACGTGCTGTCGGCGTTCCCGCTGGCCTGCGTCGACCGCGCCGCCGGCCTGGTCATCGACGCCGGGGGGAGCGCGCTGGGCGCGGACCTCGCGGGCCGTGAACGGATCAGCGGCTACCACCTGACCTGGTCGGGGTGGGAGCGCGTCCACCATGCCCTGCCCAGCCACGAACACGCGACTGGTGGGCGTCTCATGCGCCGCAACCACTCGCTCGGGCACTTCTACCGCAACCTCGCTGTGCGCTGCATCCCGCCCGGCGACGAGCCCGAGGGCAGCATGATGGCGCTGGCCGCGCTGGGCGATCCGCACCGCTACCGCGACCACCTCCGAGTCCTGGTCCACCTCGGCGAAGACGGCCAGGTGCGCATCCAACCGCCGCTGGGCTCCTACGACCTGGACACCCCCGTGTCCCTGGGTGGCCAGACGTGGAGCCGCGACACCGCTGCGGCCTTCTCCTTGCAGGATCGCGCCGATCTGGCCGCAGCAGCCCAGGAACTGTTCGAGGACGCCGTCGTTCACGTCGCCACCCACCTACGCCGGATCACTGGAACCGACACCCTGATGTTCGCGGGCGGCTGCGCGTTGAACACCCGACTGAACGCCACCCTCGCCCAGCGAGCTGGGTTCGCCACCCTGTTCGTGCCGCCCGCACCGCACGACGCCGGCACGGCGCTCGGCGCCGCTCTCTACGGCTGGTGCTTCACCCTCGGCCACGCCGCGCCCATACCACAGATCGACGCCGCATGGGGACCGCAGCCAGGGGACGTCGACACGGCCGCGCTGCGCGCTGCCGGCCACCAGGTGAGCACCGGGCTCGCCCACAAGGAGATGATCAGCCGCGTAGCGGACCTGCTGGCCGACCATCGCGTGGTCGGATGGGTTCAGGGCGGGATGGAATTCGGTCCGCGAGCCTTGGGCCACCGCAGCATCCTGGCCCATCCCGGCAGCCAGCAGGTTCGTGATCGTGTCAACCAGCTCAAACAGCGCGCCCCCTACCGGCCGCTGGCCCCCGCCGTACTCGCCGAACACGCGGCCACGTACTTCCACGGCACGGTCGACGCGTTTATGAACCGCACCGCCCTCGTGCGGCCCGAGCAGCGCGAGCGGCTGGCCGGCGTCACCCACGTCGACGGCACCACCCGCGTCCAAGTCGTCGTTTCCGGCCACGGCGCCTTCCGTGACCTGCTGGAGGCGGTTGGGCGCCGAACCGGGGTACCGGTGCTGCTGAACACCTCGTTGAACCTCAAGGGCAGCCCGATCATCCGCACCGCAGGGCAAGCCGTCGATGCCTTCGCCGTGCTGGATCTGGACGCGCTGGCCGTGGCCGACACGCTGATCGTGCGCGCAGGCCGCCCCGCCGAGCCTGCGGATCGTGCCGACCCTGTGACGACCGGAGGAGTGCGATGACACCGGATCAGATCGCTGCCCGTCTGGGCATCGACACGTGGGACGCCGCCGATCGAGAACACGGACGGCGCGCTGCGCAGGTGGCGACGCGCGTCTACGGCAGCATCACCCGCGACCAGGGCACCCCGTACATCGAGCATCCGGTCGCCGTGGCCGAGATCCTCCGCGACGAATCCGGCCTGGACCAGCCACGAGCGCTCGTACTCGCGTTGCTGCACGACGCCTTCGAAGTCCGCCCCGGCGCCGCTGCGGAGATCACAGACCAGCTCGGCCACGCCACCACCGAGGCGCTCCGCGCGCTGACCCCCGACCATCGCCTCGCCGGCCGCCGTCGCGGCCCCGGAGACGACGACGCCTACCACCGCAAGGTCACCGCCCTGCCCGACGGGTTGCTGCCGGTCAAGCTCGCCGACCGGCTGCACAACCTCCGTGATCTGCCAGCCAGCACCAACCCCGACCGCAGCCGCCGTTTCCTCACCCAGCTGACCGAGGTGTACCTCCCGCTGGCCCGCACCCGAGGACCGGCCACACCGACGGTCGCCGCGCTGGCGACCCTGTTGAGCGCTGAGGTCACCAGCGCAAGACCGGTGCCGTGACGACCGACCTGCCGACGGTCTACTCGCTGGAACCGACCGGCTGGACCGGCGGCCGGATCTACCTACGCACGATCCACGACGCGGTACGCGACATGGCCCGCATCGTCACCCTGCCCGACCTCAAACGCGGCTACCGTCGACGGCGGTGGCGCAAGCTCCGCCACCTGACCGCCCTCGCCCCACGCATCCGTAGGTTGCGCGACGCTGGCGGCGTGTTCGTGTGGGACGACCTGAGCCTGCTGTGGTTCACGCCCGCGATGCGCCGCCGCACCATCTTCGTGTTCCATCACCACGACCCGCTGCACTACGACTCCGCACCCATCGAACCGCTGCTGTGGCGGGCGTTGTTCGCCGCGCTGCGCGACTGTGCCGCTGTGGTATGCGTCTCCCCGTACTGGGCTGGCCAGCTCGCCACGCGCGGCATCCCAGCCCAGGTGATCTACAACGCGTTCGACCTCCGGGTGCTCGACGCCGTCCGCGCCGAAGACCGACAAGAGCTACGGCACCGGTTCGGGCTGCCCACCGATCGCACCCTCGTGTACGTCGGCAAGGCCGTGCACGGCAAAGGCATCGAACACGCCCAGACGTTGCTCGCCGGGCACCCCGGCGTGTGCCTGGTCAGCACCGGCAACAACACCATCGGCGCCCGCACCTACCACGCCGGGTGGCTGCCCTACCTCGATCATCTCCGGGTCATCCGCGCCTGCGACGTCGGCCTGTTCCTGTCCACCCTGCGCGAGGGGTGGAGCCGCTGCGCGGCCGAAGCGGTTCTGCTCGACCTGCCGTGCCTCACCAGCGGCATCGCCGGCCTCGGCGACCTCGGACGGCTCACCGGCCAACCCGTCGCCGACCTGCCACGGCTTGCCGAGCAGCTCCACGCCCGCGCCCACACCTCCTCGGCGGAGATCGCCGAGGCTCGCCAGCGCCTCGCCGCGTTCGACACCCGCTACTTCACCGACGCCTGGCACCACCTGCTGCGTACCACTCTGCACAGCCTCGACGGCAATCCGGACCCAGCGCGATGGCCCTCTGGCCTGCGGCACGCGCGTGACGGCCAGCCACGATTGGTAACCTGAGACGTCTGTACCCGTACCCATTCCATGATCGGGTTTCGCCCCGGAAGCGAGACTGACCACCCCATGCCCGACCGCGCGGCCATCGACACCCTGTTCCCCGCTGACCTACCCGAACCCGAGCACTGGGAACGGCAGTACCCGCCCCGTCAGCTCCCCGAGGGCGCCCAGGTCACCCGATTCGGTCCCTCACCGACCGGGTTCGTGCATATCGGCGGCGTGTATGTGGCCACCATCGACCGCGACATTGCCACCCACTCCGGCGGCGTCTACCTCATGCGCCTGGAGGACACCGACCAGTCCCGCGAGGTCGAAGGCGCCCTGACCCAGTTCGCCCGCGCGTTCGACTACTTCGACCTCCGCCCAGACGAGTCCAACGACGGTGCCGAGCACGGTGCCGAGCACGGTGCCGAGCACGGCGCCTACGGCCCTTATCACCAGTTGGCCCGCGAACGCATCTACCTCACCTACGTGCGGCACCTGCTACGCCAGGGCAAGGCATACCTGTGCTTCGCCACCAAGGACGACCTCGCCGACATCACCGCCCGCCAACAAGCCGCGAAGATCCCCACCGGCTACTACGGGAACTGGGCGATCTGGCGTGACGCCGACCCCGCCGCCGTGGCCGCCAAGCTCGCTGAAGACGCCCCGTATGTGGTGCGCTTCCACGCCCCGGACGCCGCAGCCGGGCAGCGCGTCCGGTTCACCGACGCCATCCGCGGCGAGCTGGAGCACGAGGCCAACCGCAACGACACGGTCATCCTGAAGTCCTCCGACCAATCACCCCGGCTGCCGACCTACCACTTCGCGCACGCCGTGGATGACCACCTGATGCGCGTCACCCTGGTCATCCGCGGCGAGGAGTGGATCTCCTCGGTCCCGCTGCACCAGCAACTGTTCGACGCCCTCGGGTTCGAGCCGGTCACCTACGCGCACATCGCGCCGCTGATGAAGCAGATCCCCGGCGGCAAACGCAAGCTGTCCAAGCGCAAAGACCCCGAAGCCAGCGTCGACTACTACATCGAAGCCGGCTACCCCGCCAACGCCGTCCTGTACTACCTGCGAGGCCTGGCCAACGGTCGTCTCGCTGAGCTCCCGCTCGACAAAGCCCTGGCGACTCCGATCCGGCTGGACCAGTGCGGCGTCGCCGGGCCCCTGGTCGACCTGGTCAAGCTCGAAGACATCAGCGCCGACCACATCGCCACCCTCACCAGCCAGCAGGTCTACGACGCCGTCCGCACCTGGGCCACCCAGCACGACCCCGACCTGGCCACCGTCCTCGACGCCGAACCCGCCCTGGCGCTGCGCGCCCTGGCGGTAGAGCGCGAAGGCGTCGACAATCCGCGCAAGGACCTGCGCAAATGGTCGGACTTCCGACCCGCCTACGGCTTCTTCTTCCCCCAACTGTTGACCCCACTGTCCGGCCCCGCCGACGAGCGCCTCGCCCTCCTCGGCGTGGACTCCGGAGTCGCCGCGACGTTCGCTCGCGACTTCGTCGACGGCTACCAGCATCTCGGTGACCCCCAGGAATGGTTCAGCCAGATCCGCGAGCTCGCCGCGAAACACGGCTTCGCCCCCAACGCCAAGGAGTACAAGAAGAACCCCGATGCCTATCCCGGCTCGATCCGCGAAGCCTCCCAACTCGTCCGCGTCGTCCTCACCGGCTCTACCCGCAGCCCCGACCTGCACGCCATCACCCAAGCAATCGGCGCCGACGAAGTGCTGCGCCGTCTGCGGGCGCTGGCCGACTGACCCCGGCCGCACCCCCGTAAGGCGGGCCGCGACGTGACACGCACACCCGGCCGGCCACCAACACTGATCGTCGACTTCCACCGCGTCGTCATCGACTCCGAATACGCTCTCTACAGGCTCTGGCGAGACCAGTTCCATCAACGTGGCGTGCTGCTGACCACCGAAGCCTGGGCCGAGTACCGGATCACGGGCGCCACCGACGCCATGACTGGTGACAACGCCCTCAATGAGGCGATCGCAGACATCCTGGCTCGGCGCATCGGCGCCGCCGCCGCAGACCTCGCGGGACTGGCCAACCAACTCGCGATACAGCACCGCGACGCACTCGCCGCGCTGCCCGCGCGCCCCGGAATCACGGCCTGGCTCCACGACGCAGACCGCGCTGGATGGCGCTGCCTCGTGATCTCTGCTGTTGAGGATGCCCAGGTGCGTGACACGCTCACCGCAAGCGGTCTGTCCGATGTCGTCCACCTGGTGATCGAAGCTCCAAGCGACGGGTGCCACGCCCTGGTCGCAACGGCTTCGCCGACCGGCGTCGCGCAGGCGCGCGCTGCCGGCTGTGGGTGCCTCGCAATTCCCGACAAGCTCAGCGCGCACCTACTCCGGCCGGAACCGGGGGTGGTCGTGGTCGACCCCGAGTTGATCAGCTTTCGGCAGGCAATCGCCCTGCTCGCTGACAGCACGATGCCGCCTCGAAGGCGGACCCGTGGCTGCCCTCAACGGGCGGATCGCATCTGGGGGTCTCTGGCAGTTCTCGCGCTGGGCGATGCGGTCGGCAAGCTGGTCGGCTACCGCACGAGGGATCAACTCGACACCGAAACCCAGCATGTGCTGGGTGCGTTGAGTGCCGGTCAGGAGCCGCCTGCGGTCTTTACCGGGCGTGTCACCGATGACACCGTCCTCACCTTGGCGCTGGCGGACACGATCATTGCTACTGGTCGCGTCGCGCGTGATGCCTTTCAAGCGCGTCTCAAGACGATCAACCCGCAGGGCGGCTGGCAGGTTTTCAAACTCAAAGCCTCGCCGGACCCTGTGGCCGTCGCTCGCGACGGCGACACTAACGGCTGCGTTCCCCGCTCAGCTGTACTGGCCTTCCTACACACACCCGACACCCTCGGCGACCTGGTCTACGACGTACTCAAAATCGCGACGCTCACCCACGTCGATCCATCCGCAGTCGCAACGGCCGTGTTGTTCGCCGCCACCCTCACCCATGCCATCGACGGCTACAGCCCGCAAGAGACTTTTGGCGCCATGGAATCGTTATATGCCAGCGTCATTCGGATCGTGCCTGGCAGCGAGGGTGTGTGTGCGGCACTGCACCGGCACGCTGCGGCTGCGTGCCGGTTCGACACGCCCGCGCAGTACGTCGACTACCTCGAAGACACGTCCGGAATGGCCGTGACAGCACGGTCCTCGGCAGTGACCGGTCTATGTCTCGGGCTCGCAGGGCTTCCCGCCGACCAGATTCTTCCCCTGCTGCTGCGCCGCCGGACGCTGGGAGACCTCGACTCAACCACCGCCATCTACGGTGCCTTAGCTGGCGCATTCCATCCCAACAGCATCCCAACCGGCTGGACGAACCGCATCGACCAATACTGCGGCCGGACCTTGCGCGACACTGCCAACCAGCTTCATCGAATCCACAGCACGTGACCATGAACCACCGGGTCATGCCTCCAGATGTCGCAGTGAGTGGCCGGCATCAGCCGACGGCGTGGCAACGGTGTAGCTCGACCGCGAGCCGACGATGTCACGTGGACGCGATGCTCATGCTCCGAAGCCACTGCCCCAGACGAGTGGTCGTGCTTGCTGCCGCACCGACTACCGCAGCTCGACGAAACCAGCCGCGGCGAAGTCGTCGTCGAACGCGAACGCCTGATGCACCCCACGCCGGCGCATCACTGCGAAACTCGTGGCGTCGACGAAAGAGAACTCCCGGTCGTCGCGCTGCCGCAGCCAGGACAAGGCCTGCTGCTCCAGCTGATCGGTCACGTACTCGACACGCAGCCGCGGCGAGCGCGACAGCACATCCAGGAACGCGACGGCCGAGCGGTGGCCCTCGCGGCGGTTGATCAACGTCCAGGTCTCGCCACGGACGTGGTTGCTCGTCAGGAACGGACGACTGCCGTGCCGATCGAGCAGGTCCCTCGCCCGCTCGTGGTTCGGGTCGCGCCGCCGCCGGAGGGCGAACCAGAAGGACGTGTCGACGAAGATCAGCGCCTGCCTCCGTAGACGACGTCGTCCACGTCAACCGGGCTACCGGGGTCGTTGTCGGCGTCGTCGACGCCGACGAGCTCCCACAGCGGGTCCTCGCGCACCGGCGGTAGTGGTCCGAGCCGGTCCCGGGCGTACCGGCGCAGCAGCTCGGCCTTGGACACCGACTCCAACTCCGCTTGCCGCTCGAGGGCATCGTCGAGCTCCTCATCGAGGAGGATCTGGAATCGCCGCATCGCCATGACGGGAGGATACATCGCTCACGCCATGTTGTGTATGCCTCCGGCAAGGTCGGCCTACCTGCGCGCACGTCCTGCTCGTCCGGTACGCCGCGGCGGCGGATAAGGTTGCCCGATGGCCGTCCGGAGCACCGTGTATACGATCAAGGTCTCACTGCAGCGCATGAAGCCGCCGGTGTGGCGACGGCTGCTCGTGCACTCGGACACGAGCCTGGCCGAGCTGCATTACATCATCCAGAACGCCATGGGTTGGCAGGACGCCCATCTACACCAGTTCGAAGTGGACGGCACGTACTACGCCGACACCATGCACATGCTGGACGACACCAAGGACGAGTCCCGGATGACGCTGGCCCGACTACGGCTGCGGACCGGAGACCGGTTCCTGTACTGGTACGACTTCGGCGACGATTGGTACCACGAGATCCGGGTGGAGTCGGTGGATCGGGATGACCCGTCGGTTGTCTACCCGCGGTGCGTCGCCGGGCGCCGCGCCTGCCCGCCGGAGGACTGCGGTGGCCCGATGGGATTCGACGAGCTGATGCGCGCCTTGGACGACGAGAACCATCCCGGGTATCAGGTGTACAGCGAGTGGATGGAGATGATCGGCGAGATCGACTACGACCCCAAGCGCTTCGATCTGGCGGAGATCAACGAGGTGCTAGAGAAGGGTGCAACCGGCGCCTAGCAGGCCCGGCCAAGAATGTGATCATGCTGCGTAGCAGATGGCTGCATACCAAGACTCCCGTGCAGGCGCGAAATGGCCTGGTAACCGCCCGGCATCCGCTCGCAGCCGAGGCTGGCCTCGACGTGCTGCGCCGTGGTGGCAATGCGATGGACGCGGCCGCCGCTACCATCTTCGCCATCGGCGTCGTGCAGCCTTTCGCCACCACCCTGGGCGGGGGCGGTTTGCTCACCGCGTGGGACCCGCTCGGGCACGGATACGCCCTCGACTACCGCAGTGAGGCGCCCGCAGCCGCGACGCCCGACATGTACGGTGCCATCACCGCCACGCCCGGATTGGTCGGCTGGGCGGGAGTGTCCGGCCGGAGCAACGAGATCGGCCACCGTGCGGTGGCAGTGCCTGGGACTGTGCCCGGCCTCGTCACCGCACACGCGACGATGGGTCGATTACCGTGGCGGGAAGTGCTCGCGCCGGCGATCGCCCTGGCCGACCGCGGCTTCGAGACCGATTGGTACGGGGCGTTGATGCAGGGCGCATATCTGGACGTCATGCTCGGCTTCGACGCCACGGCGCGAACGTTTCTACGCGACGGGCGTTATCCGCACCGCCCGAGAATGGCTGGCTCTGGCGACCTGTTTCGCCAGCCGGTTCTGGCGTCCACCTTGCGCGAGCTCGCTGCAGGTGCCCTCGACGCATACTTAGCCGGTGCCGCCGGGCCAGCACTGGTCGCCGAGTTGTACATGCATGGCGGCATGGTCGTCACAGCAGATCTGGCCAAATACCGGCCGCGTCAAGCTGAGCCGCGCGCTGTCGCATTTCGTGACCACACGGTCCTCGGCCCCGCCAGCGGCGGCGTGTACGAACTGCTGTTCGCTGTTCTAGAGCGGCTCGATCTGGCCGGGCATGATCCACTCTCACCCGCCCGCCTGCATCTGGTCGCCGAGGCAGTGCGCCGGTGTCGGCGCGTCGAGGCGCTACACGCCGGTGAACATCGGTCGTCGTTGTGGGTTCATCGCCCGGAACTGGCACGGGAAGTCGCCGCGAGCATCGAGCCAGAGCGTTGTGACGACGCCTGGCGAGAGGCGTGGTGGGCCCAGGGATACACCGCTGCGGAGGCCGTGGGCGCCGTGGGCCATGAGCAAACCGCGCACGTCTGCGTCGTGGACGCGGACCGCATGGTGGTCAGCCTCACCGAAACGATCCTTGCCCCGTACGGGTCGATGGTCACCACGCCAGCCGGGATACTGATGAACAACGCGATGTTCGCGTTCGTACCGGTGCCCGGTTATCCGAACTCGGTAGCGCCCGGCCAGCGGCCGCACTCCAACATGAGCCCAGTGGTGGTGCTGGCCAGCACCGGCCAGCCGGTATTGGCTGCTGGCGCGTCAGGCGGTCAGCGGATCTCCGCCGCTGTCGCGCAGGTCGTGGCGTACGTCGTTGACCATGGACTCAGCGCCCAGGAGGCGGTTGCCACGCCGCGGCTGGATGTCGTGGGGGACATCGTGCTCCTCGATGGCAGGCTGTCCGACGACACGGCCGCCGCCCTGGAACGGCGCGGTCACCACGTGGAACGGGTCGAGGAGGATCTGTCTACCACGTACTTTGCCAACCCGGCAGTGATCCTCCTTACCGACGACGGCATTCTGCATGCTGGTGTCAACCCCCTGCACCTCACTGCGGCGGCAGGCTGGTGACCGATCTGCAGGTCGTTGTGCTGCGCGCGGCCGACCTGGACCCGCTGGATTGTTGGGGTGGCGAGGACGCGATCGTCGGCGTGCTGACGGCCCTCTCCGCCGCTGGCGTGCCCGCCGAGGCGCGGACAGTGCGAGACGCGGCTGACCTAACGGCGTGCCGTTGGCGCCCCGGCCTACTGGTCTTCCCGCATGGCCGGCGGTTCGCGCGCGCTGAGCCACTTGTCGCGCCGTTAGTTGCGTGGGAGGTGCCGGTCGTCGGGTCAGGACCGGACGGGCTGGCCGCCGAGAACAAGGCACGCATGAAGGCGACCCTGCGTTGGCACGGAGTACCCACACCTCGCGGTACGGTCGGCGGCAACACCTCCGACCCGGCCGAACTGGTCAGCCGGTTCGGCTTACCGCTTGTCGTCAAGCCGGTGCAGGGCGCCGAGAGCCTCGGGGTGGTGCGGTGCGACGATCTCAGCGCTCTGGCCGCCGCACTCGATCGGCCCGATCTCCTCATCGAGGAGTGGCGGCGCTCCAGGGAACTGACCGTGGCAGTCCTCGGGAACGGGCCGAACCGAGTGGCCGCTCCCGCCGAGATCGTGCTCCCCGAGGGGATGCCTTACCTGGACCGGGACACCAAGCTGCACCGGATCGTGCCAACGCTGGCCGCCGCTCCCGACAACGACAGCACCCGTCGCGCAGTGGCCGCCGTGTTGGACGCTTGTCGGGTGCTCGGCATCCATGACTGGGCGCGGGTGGACGTGATCGTGGACCGGGACGGTGGGCCGTACGTAATCGACGTCAACGCCCCGCCCGGTCTACGCAATGACCCGAGGCACCCAAGCTACTTCCCGCGCTGTCTGCTCTTCGCCCGCGGTACCGACTACCAGGACGTAGTGCTTGCCCTGGTAGCGGCGGCAGCGCTGCGGCATGGCCTGCCGGTACCGCCTACACTGGCCGCCGCCCATGCCGCGGTCACCGCGTCCGGCTAGACTGTCCGTCGGCGACGACCGACCCGGCGGCGCGGTCCCAGAGTTGGTCATAGTGCCGGATCAGGGTGACTCCAGGCTCGCTGCTGATTGGTACTTCCAGGTACGCCCGGTCTTCGAGGCGGGACGGCTGCGCTGACGACAGCGTGCCGATGAACCCCTGTCTGAGCAGGCTGTCCACTCGGACGGGGTGGACGTTGGGGGCGACTGGGTAGCCGCGGTACTCGAAGCGTGCACGCGCCGTCCCGCTCCAGCCCTCGACTATGCCGCGGATCCGGCCCTCCGATTCGGCAAGCTGGAGACGCAAGGTCGCGGCGTCCGCCTGCGGCCACGGTAGCACCAGCGACGCCTGCTCCAGCACCGCGTCGTCGGCGGCAGATGACAGGGCGAGTATGCGGATGCGCACGCCGCGTTTTGCAGCGTGCTCCATTGCCTCGAGCAAGTCCACGTTTGCGAACTGGAGATTGCGATAGATGAGGAAGTCGAGGTTGTGCCGAGCCTCGTCCACCGCCCTGCGCAGGAACGTTGGAGTGAAGTAACCTCGCTCGGCCAGCAGTAGCGTGCGTTTTGTCGCCCCGTCCACCCGGGTCATGGTGTCCAAGGTGTGGCTGATGCCCTCAATCTGCCCGCACAGCCGGACCAGCTCCTCGGCGAGTACGCGTGCATCATTGTCGCGTCCTCGCCGGAGGAGGGTTGCGGCGGACCGCAAGTGCGTGGCGAGAGTGTCGGTCCCGTACAGCTTACGCAAGAGCGTGCGCTCCTCCCGTTGAGCACGGCGGACGGACTGCACCTTCAGCAACGTGATGACGGTAATGACGAAGCCAATGATTCCGAAGATCGTGTTCAGGGTATTCAGGAGCGTCACGGCACCGTCCCAGTGGCTCAACGCTGGCCGGTTACGGCGCGTACCACACCAAGGACGGCCGCGTCCTGCATCGCTGCGAGCGCTTGGACCGTAACACCCGCGGTGTGCGGACTCCACAGCCCCTGGTTTCCGACGAGCACGACCGTGCCGTCGGCGGCTAGTCCGAAGTCGTCCACGGCAAACCTCAGGTCCGGCCGCTCGGCCACCACCATGCGTAGCCCGTCCGGATCGACGATCTCCTTGCGAGCCACATTGACCACTAGCGCATCGGGTGGGAGTAGACGTAACAGTCGGGCGTCGACCAGACCGTATGTCTCCGCGGTAAGCGGCAAGTGGATGCTGACAATGCCGCATTCGTGGAAGATTTCGTCAAGGCTGGTCGTCGTGAGCTCCGGGTGACGGTCCGGCCGGCGTGTCCACACCATTACCTCGGCGCCGAGCGCCTGAACCAGCGGGATCAAAGCCCCCGCTGTTGCACCCGCGCCCAGCACACCGACCCGCTGCCCGCGAACCTCGATCGGACGGTCTGGCATGCCCGCCCGATCTTCGCCGGTGAGCACCGCTGCGTGAGCAGGAAACGCGCGCTTGGCGAGCGCGAGGATCATCATCAACGCATGCTCGGCGACCGATACTGCATTGACGCCGGGAGTCGTGATGACCTGCACGCCACGGTCGGCGAGCGCCTCCAGGTCAAGGTGGTCTGTGCCGGCGCCGACCGAGCCCAGTACCCGGAGCCGGGTGAGGGTGGCCAGCACGCCGACATCGATGTGTTCCCGGACCCCGACGACAGCCGCATCCACGGTGTCGCCGAGCGCGACAAGCTCGGTGATTGCGTTTTCCCTGCTGCGCGCGACGGCCACGCGCGCGAAGGTCTGCTCGAGCGCTGAGCGGGCGGTCGCGTTGTCCATCACGTCGGCGAGTGCGACGAAGACAGTCATGTCCACCGGACGATTATTTCAGGGGTCGCCATCAGCGATGGCAACAGCCAGGCCGACGCGCTGACGCAGATGCAGGAGGACGGCATGACGGCCACGGTCAGCGTTCCGAACTGGCGAACACATGCGCGGGGGCTGGCCGACCAGCTTACCGCCGACGGCGATGTGCACACCGCGGCGCACACCGCGGTCGACCCCGCCGAACTCGACGGCGGCAAGATGTTCCTGGCCCAGCTCCACCTGCCACCCGACATGTTCCGCAGCATCCGCCTCACCGACGACCAGACCCCGGTCACCTACCTCGCCGCGCCGGACGGCTCGTGGTGTGAGATCACCCGTGTCACACCGGATCTGGCACCGCGATCCCGAAACCGGCCAGCACTGGACGCTACCGGTGCCGACGGCATGATCACTTCGGCGAATCGCCGGAACCATTGACCACAACGACGCGGGTCACGCTGGCCGGTCGGCTCAGCCGAACTCGTCGGCCCGGATGCCGTCGAGGAACGCGCGCCACTCGGAGCGGGTGACCGCCAGCATCGGCCCGGCGGGGTCCTTGGAGTCACGCATCGCGACCCGGTCGGGCATCCCGGCGACCTCGACGCAGTTGCCGTTGCCGCCGCCGTTGCTGCGGCTGCTCTTACGCCACCTCATGCCGCTAGGGCCAGATGACTCCATGATCATATCCTCGTTTCCGCTGGTCATAGCTCTGCGGTCAGCCGCTCGACGAGGGCTGCCGAGTCGGGCGGGCTCAGCGCCTCGGACCGCAGCCGGTTAACTCGGCCCGCCGACGTCGATGAGGTCGGTCAGTCGAACTCGCCGGCCCGGATGCCGTGCAGGAACCCGCGCCACTCGGCGCGGGTGACCGCCAGCATCGGCCCGGCGGGGTCCTTGGAGTCGCGCATCGCGACCCAGTCGGGCATCCCGGCGACCTCGACGCAGTTGCCGTTGCCGCCGTCGTTGCTGCGGCTGCTCGTGTGCCACGTGGCATGGGGCAGATCCGACGAACGCACCGTGCTCGCCTCGCTCTCGTTGATCACAGCTCGTTGGCCAGCCGCTCAACGAGGGCCGCCGAGTCGGGCGGGCTCAGCGCCTCGGACCGCAGCCGGTCGAACACCAGCATACAAGCACGGACCTCGGACTCCTTCTCCAGGTGCAGGGCGCTCGCCGTGTGCTCGACGTAGGCGACCTCGGGCTCGTCAGGCTCGTCGAAGCCGAGGACGGTGAACGAGCCGTTCATGCCCGCATGCACGCCGAGCGAGGCCGGAAGCACCTGCAAGCACACCGACGGCAGGGCCGCCTGGGTTGCGAGGTGCCGCAGCTGCAGGCGCATCACCTCCACACCACCGACCGGACGGCGCAACGCCGTCTCGTCCACGATCGCGGCCAGCTCCAGGGCCGGCTCCTCGGTGAGCCGGCGTTGGCGAAGCATCCGTACCTGCACGTCGCGGTCGATCTCGGCGTCGGTGGGGCGGCGCCGGGAGTTCCGGAACAGCGCTCGCATGTAGTCCATGGTCTGCAGCAGCCCCGGCACGTAGACGAGCTGGTAGTCGTGCACCACCGCTGCATCCGTCTCCAGTCCGATGTAGCCCTGGTCGCGGATCCCGTAGGCGTGCCACCAGCCCCGCTGTCGCGCGGCGCGGACCAGCTCGACGATCTCGGTCCAGCGGTCGCCGCCCACGCCGTAGAGGTCGAGCATGCTGCGCACGCCGTGCACGTCGACACCCTGCCGCCCGGTCTCTATCCGGCCGAGCTTGCTGGTCGACCAGTCCAACTCGGGCGCCGCCTCCTCCAGCGTGAGCCCGGCCTGCTCGCGGAGTCGTCGCAGCGCCCTGGCGAGCTGGCGCTGCCGCAGCGTCCCGTTGTTGCGCACTCCACCTCCCCATTTCGCACGCCGATCATGACGCTGGGAAAGCGGGGGTGGGTTCCCACCTTCCACCGCCCGGCGCGTGCTTCTCATCCGGAGACTAGGCCGCCCAAGTCACCGATCCCGGGAGGCACGACGAGATGACCAGCACATTCGACCCCGATCGGGTACATCGCTACGACCCACCCGAGGTCGTCGCGCTGTGCCGGGAGGACGAGGACGGCAGAGAAGAACTGGCCGGCTGGATGATGCTGCTCCCCGACGCCAATGTGGTCTACGTACCGGACCGCGACGGCGACAGCCCGCTGGTCAACGCGTTCTCGTCGCTGGCAACCGCAACGCTGCTGCTCGACTACGCGGGGATCTACCTGGCCGGGGAGGGCGAGTTCGCAGCTTCCGCCCCATCCGTGCTGCCCTGAGCGGTCGTGCGGTCACCTGCACCACGAACCGTCCATCCTGACCCGCCCAACCCTGCTCGCCGACACCTGGACCACAGTGAAGGAGGCGGCGGGCAGGAGTCTGCGGGGAGGTCTCGCTCGTCAGCTCGATATGCATCAGCCTGCGGTTGCCGTCTGGAGACTGGGGACAACCCACACTACTCGGACTCACCGGATCATCTCATGGTACTGTAGATGAGGCTCTGATTGATTAGCTGGATCTGGAATGCTATTCAACCGGCTAATCATCTCTGCGCCACTCCGTACAGGTACCGCGCCTCGCTCGATGAGTAGCTGGTTCCCGGGTGGGGTTTCGTGTCCGAACTGTAAAGTGAATACGGGCCTTCCTGCCGACAACGCCCGATGGCCGGCGTTGAGTGTCCCGCCCTTTTCCCCGGCCTCCACGACCACCAGCCCAAGGCTCAGCCCCACGATGCTCGTGTTCCGCGCCATAGCCGTTCCGACCGACCACGGTTGTGTCGGGGAGAACTGCGAGACGGCGGTCACCCTGTCCGGTTCCCACTCGTCCATGTCCTGCCAGTGGCGGCGCATGAATCCGGCGATACCCTCGGGAAGCACGGCAACCGTGCGGCCACCAGCCATCAGGGTCGCACGGTGAGCCTCCATGTCGACCCCGCGGGCGTAGCCGGAGACGACAGTGAGCCCGACGCGTGCGACTTCGTCGCCGCATGCATGCGCGGCCCGCAGGCCCTCGACAGAGGCCCGCCGGGACCCGCACATGCCGAGGCAGCGAGACAGCAGGAGGCGCCGGTCGCCGGCGATGAACAGCGCAGGTGGCGCCTGCGGTATGGATGCCAGCAGTGGGGGGTAGCCGTCCTGGCCGAGGGTCAACGCAGTAATTCCAGCTGCGGCGAGGGACTCGGCCTCCTCATCGACGTGGCCGCGTAGCACGGGGGGAAGTTGCCTGTAGACATGTGCGAGCGCCTCCGCTCCGCCAGAGCGGAGCTGCTTGGCCAATCTCCGTGGCCCACCGCCATGCCTGGTACCTGCGATCGCGAGACGCAGCGTGACGAGATCCTGTTCAGTGCTCACTGGGTCCGCCGCATACGGCAACGCCATCGCGCTGGCGTGCCCTGCCCGCGATTCGATCACCAAAGCACCTCCTCGAACGTGCGTTCGATTATGGTCGTCAGCCCTGACAGTCTCAAGGTCCCTCCGTGATCGCGTCCATGTGCGGTCGGCGACACGCCGGTGTGGTCGACGCGAACCACCCACGCGGAGGCGATGATGCCGCGCACCGTCCAGTCTGCTGGACACTGGCTTGCGCAACGACTCGGCGAAGTGATCGCCGTGCACCCCACGCTGGCGACTGCGGAAGTTGTCGTCGCAGTACCCGGACATGACCGCACCTTGCTCAGCTTCGGCGAGCGTCTCGCTGCGACGGTGGGCAGGCAGCGCGGCCTTGCAGAGATCCGTGTGGACAGCCGGCGAGAGTTCCGGCCGGAGGCCAAGAGTCGTGGTTCCAGCAGCGTGCACGCTCTCGATGGTGAGTTCAGCATCGGCGGCGACCTGGCGGGGTGCCATGCTCTGGTCATCGACGATGTCGTCCGTTCGGGTGCCACGTTGCAAGCCGTCGCCCGAGCGGCACGTGCGGCCGGTGCTGGCCGGATCAGCGGGCTCGTCTGCGTCCGGACCCTTCGTGGCTGACAACGCCCGAGCTGCGCGTTAGAACGACCAGGCAGGATCCTCCGGTCGAGGTACACCTGGAACCCTTACTTCGGTGACCACGTCCCGCAGCGCGGTGGACAAATCATCGAGCCCCCTAGGGTCGCTGGACAGGCCCGTCTCCAGCAACAGCGCAAGCCCTCTTCGCAGCTCGCCGGCCTTCACCCGCAGCGCGGCCCCGGGTCCATCCGGGAGATGGCCGAGCACCTCGACCACGTCTTGTAGGGTCGTCTCCCAGCCCGGCATCACGATCTGCCACAGGCGGAACGGCTCGATCACGTCTCTTGCTGCTGCCGCACTCGCCACAAGGTCATGCTCGACGGTGGACACGAGCGGCTCCTCCCACTACGTCACGACTGCTCATGGTCAGGTCCTCGCTGCCAGAGAGGCTAGCGTCCTTCGCGACATAATCTGGCAGCAACACGCCCGCCGATGTGGATGACGAGCACTGGCGGCACTGCAGCTCGTCACGAGATCTCCCCAACTCGTTGCGGTCGGCTGGCTGACCGGCACTGGCGAAGACCCAGCCGAGCAGTTGGCCGAAACCATCGGCACCCTGCACCAGTTGGTCACCGACCCACGTCCGCTGATGGCGATCCTGGCAGCCGGGACGCACCTACTTGCTCAGCTCCGCATCCACCTTCCGGACTTGGCCGCAGCCAACCCGGACGACAAGGTAACCATCCCGTTACAGGTGGCTGGCCATATCGGTGCACTCCGACCAGCTACAACGACTGCTCCGGACCTCGACCTCACCGTCGTCTTCCGATCAGCTCCCGACCCACCCGCCCTGTTCCTCCTTCGGGTGGGCAAGGCGTGACCTCAGGTGCCGCGGGTGCCGGCGGTGTCCCCGGTAGACTGAACGGGTTGCGCTCGTGCCCGCCTGTCGCCTGCACGCACGCAACCCAGCGGCCATCGAAGGGAACGCAGTTACGTGACCGAGACCACCTTGCCGCCGGACGGAGACCGCGTCGAGCCGGTCGACATCCAGCAGGAGATGCAGCGCTCCTACATCGACTACGCGATGAGCGTGATCGTCGGGCGCGCCCTGCCGGACGTCCGCGACGGGCTCAAGCCGGTACACCGGCGGGTGCTGTACTCGATGCACGACTCCGGGTTCCGGCCCGACCGTGGTTACGTCAAGTGCGCCCGCGTGGTCGGCGACGTGATGGGGAACTACCACCCGCACGGCGACTCCGCGATCTACGACACCCTGGTCCGGCTCGCCCAGCCCTGGTCGATGCGCTACCCGCTGGTCGACGGGCAGGGCAACTTCGGCTCCCCGGGCAACGATCCCGCAGCCGCCATGAGGTACACAGAATGCCGGCTGGCTCCGCTGGCGACGGAGATGCTCCGCGACATCGACAAGGAGACCGTCGACTTCGAGCCGAACTACGACGGTCGCACCGAGCAGCCCACGGTGCTGCCGGCGCGGATCCCGAATCTGCTGGTCAACGGCAGCTCCGGGATCGCGGTCGGGATGGCGACCAACATCCCCCCGCACAACCTCCGCGAGGTCGCCGGCGGGGTCGTCTACCTGCTGGAGAACCCCGACGTCGACGACGAGACGCTGCTCGAGGCGCTCATCGAGCGGATCAAGGGCCCGGACTTCCCCACCCGCGGCCTGATCGTCGGCACCGACGGGATCGCCGACGCCTACCGCACCGGCCGCGGCTCCATCCGGATGCGCGGCGTGGTGGAGGTCGAGGAGGACACCAAGGGACGGACGACCCTGGTGGTCACCGAACTGCCCTACCAGGTCAACCCGGACAACGTCATCGAGTCCATCGCCGCGCTGTCCCGGGACGGCAAGCTCGCGGGCATCGCCGAGATCAACGACGAGTCGTCCGACCGCATCGGCATGCGCATCGTCATCACGCTCAAGCGCGACGCGGTCGCCAAGGTGGTGCTCAACAACGTCTACAAGCACACCCAGCTGCAGTACTCCTTCGGCGTCAACATGCTGGCGATCGTCGAGGGTGTGCCCCGCACGCTGCGGCTGGACCAGGTCGTCCGCCACTACGTGCGCCACCAGCTCGACGTCATCGTCCGGCGCACCCGCTACCTGCTGCGCAAGGCCGAGGAGCGCGCCCACCTGCTGCGCGGGCTGGTCAAGGCGCTGGACATGCTCGATGAGGTCATCGCGCTGATCCGGCGCTCGCCGACCGTCGACGACGCCCGCACCGGGCTGATGGAGCTGCTCGACGTCGACGAGATCCAGTCCAACTACATCCTCGAGACCCAGCTACGCCGGCTGGCCGCGATGGAGCGGCAGAAGGTCGTCGACGACCTGGCAGAGCTCGAGCGGGAGATCGCCGACTACCTCGACATCCTCGACAAGCCCGAGCGGCAGCGCCAGATCGTGCGCGACGAGCTGCTCGAGATCGTCGAGAAGCACGGCGACGAGCGCCGCACCAGGATCGTGCCCTACGACGGCGACGTGTCCGTCGAGGACCTCATCGCCGTCGAGGACGTCGTCGTCACGATCACTCGAACGGGGTACGCCAAGCGCACCCGCACCGACCTGTACCGGGCGCAGAAGCGCGGCGGCAAGGGCGTGCAGGGCGCGGGGTTGAAGACCGATGACATCGTGGCCCACTTCTTCGTGTGCTCCACGCACGACTGGATCCTGTTCTTCACCAACAAGGGCCGGGTGTACCGGGCGAAGGCCTACGAGCTGCCCGAGGCCAACCGCAACGCCCGCGGCCAGCACGTGGCGAACCTGCTCGCGTTCCAGCCCGACGAGCAGATCGCCCAGGTCATGCAGATCAAGGACTACACCGCGTCGCCGTA
>JBOHGT010000106.1:0-3054 GCA_050700385.1 Pseudonocardiaceae bacterium
GAGCTACCGAAATCATTCACGACCCGGCGCGGTGGCATGCATACTCGGGGCCGGAGGAGGGACCCCTGACGTGACCACTGACCCCACGGCCGGACGCCGCCGGTGGACCGGACCGGGCCGATGGCTACGGCGTCGCCGACGGCTGCCCGCATGGCTGCGTCCCGGACCGGGCACCCGCGGGTACCTGCTGCGGGGTGCGCTGTCGGTCGCGTCGCTGGGTATCGCTGCCGCGCTCGTCACCGGTCTGGGGGCTGTGGCCGTGCCGCTGCCCGGACCGGCGCCGTTCGAGAAGTCCCCCACCCTCGTCACGGCACCCGCGGCGTTACCCGACGTCCCGGCGCCCGTCGAGCTCGGCGGCATGACGGTGCCGCTCCCGCAACCGCAGCCGGAGCCGGAGCCGGCCCCCGCACCCGCCGCACCGGATCCCCAGCAGCTTTTCGAACGCTGGGCCGCGGAGACCGCCGCGACCACCGGTGTGCCCGAGCGCGCGCTGTGGGCCTACGGCAACGCACACGCCGTCCTCGCCGAGATCCAGCCGGGGTGCCGGCTGACCTGGATCACGCTCGCCGGTGTCGCGCGGATCGAGTCCAACCACGGCCGGTTCCGGGGCCGGACCCTGAGCGCGGACGGCGTGCCGTCGTCGCCCATCATCGGGGTCCCGCTGAACGGTGCGCCGAGCGTGCGTGCGATCGGCGACACCGACGGTGGTGCGCTCGACGGCGATCCCGTCTGGGACCGCGCGGTCGGCCCGTTCCAGTTCATTCCCAGCACCTGGGCACGCTGGCGCAGCGACGGGAACGGCGACGGCGTGGGGGACCCGCAGAACATCGACGACTCGGCGCTGGCCGCAGCCCGCTACCTGTGTGCGGGGGGTCGGGACATCGCCACCGGGGAGGGATGGCTGGCCGCCGTGCTGTCGTACAACAGGTCAGTCGCCTACGCGCACGACGTCTACACCGCCGCCGCGAGCTACGGCCAGCGCAGCCGCGGCTGACCATCAGCCCAGTCAGCCCGTCAGCCCGGCGCCCCGTCAGCCCAGCGCCAGGCGCATCCGGACCTCGTTGAGCGCCTCCTGGTAGCCCGGCGTGGGGTGCATGGCAGCGGCCATCGCGAGCTGCGCGCGCGCCTCCTCGAGCCGGCTCTGCCGCAGCAGCGTGCGGCCCAGCACGAACCGCGCGTAGTGGTCGGACGGATCCTGCTCCAGCACCCGCAGGAAGGCCTCCTCAGCCCGATGCAGCTGCGCGGACTGCAGGTACGCGCGGCCGGCGAGCAGCTGCACGCTCTTCGCGTCCGGCTCCACGTCGAGCACCGGCGCCAGCTCTCGCAGGGCCTCCAGGGGCCGGCGCTCGGAGACCAGTGATTCGGCGAGCCGGTACTGCTCGACGGCGTCCTCGGGGCGGTCGGCGGCAGTCATGATTAGATCAACGCTACGCGCCGACGCGGGCTTCCACGAGACTTTGACATCCCTGCGGGAGACGCGTGTGCCTGCGCCGGATGGACGGTGCGCGCGGCTAGGCTCGGCGTGCGACACCACGAGAACCGTTGTTGAGGAGAGCTGCCAGTGGCCGTCATCGAACAGGTCGGCGCCCGGGAGATCCTGGATTCCCGCGGCAACCCCACCATCGAGGTGGAGGTCGCGCTCGACGACGGCACGCTCGGCCGCGCCGCGGTGCCCTCCGGCGCCTCTACCGGCGAACACGAGGCGGTAGAGCTGCGTGACGGCGACACCGACCGCTACGGCGGCAAGGGCGTGGAGGACGCGGTGCGCGGCGTGCTGGACCAGATCGGGCCCGAGCTCGTGGGTCTCGAGGTCGTCGAGCAGCGGGTGGTGGACCAGAAGCTGGTGGACCTCGACGGGACGCCGGACAAGTCCCGACTGGGCGCCAACGCGCTGCTCGGCGTCTCGCTCGCCGTCGCCAAGGCCGCAGCCGAGACCTCCGGCCTGGAGCTGTTCCGCTACGTGGGGGGTCCGAACGCCCACGTGCTGCCGGTGCCGATGATGAACATCCTCAACGGCGGCGCGCACGCCGACTCTAATGTGGATATCCAGGAGTTCATGATCGCACCGATCGGTGCCCCGACGTTTCGGGACGCGGTCCGCTACGGGGCCGAGGTCTACCACGCCCTGAAGGCGGTCCTGAAGAAGAAGGGCCTGGCCACCGGCCTGGGCGACGAGGGCGGCTTCGCCCCCGACCTGCCCGGCACGCGCGCCGCGCTCGACCTCATCGGCACCGCCGTCGAGAAGGCCGGCTACACCCTCGGCACCGGAACGCAGGGCCTCGCGGAACGTCGGCGCCCCGATCGGCGCGATCATGAACTCCTGCACGTCGACGTTGGAGTCGGCGTGGGCGCCGCCGTTGAGGATGTTCATCATCGGCACCGGCAGCAGGTGGGCGTTGGGGCCGCCCAGGTAGCGGAACAGGCTCAGCTGCGCGCTGGCGGCGGCGGCCTTGGCCACGGCCAGCGAGACGCCGAGGATCGCGTTGGCGCCGAGGTCCGCCTTGTCCGGGGTGCCGTCGATGTCGAGCATCTTCTGGTCGATCAGGCGCTGCTCGCTCGCCTCGTACCCGATCAGCTGGTCGACGATCCGGTCCTCGATGTTGGCGACCGCCTTCTCGACGCCCTTGCCGCCGTAGCGGTTGGCGTCGCCGTCGCGCATCTCCAGGGCCTCGAACGCGCCGGTGGAGGCGCCGGACGGCACCGCGGCGCGAGCGATCGTGCCGTCGTCGAGACCGATCTCGACCTCGACCGTCGGGTTCCCGCGCGAGTCGAGGATCTCCCGGGCGACGATTCCCTCAATGGTGGCCACAGTTCTTCGCTCCTCGTGGTGGTAGCTCGGCTGCAACGGCCGCGACGCTGCGTCCCGGCTGAGCGTATCGGGCGCTACCGTGGCTCCCGTGAGGCGGTTCCTGCCCGACGCCGCGACGGCCACGCCGCCCGCGCCGGCCGACCGGTGCGTGCTCGTCGCCGGCCGCCGGTTGTTGATCGTCCGGGTTGGCGACCTGGCGTCGGCCGACGTGCCCTGGGTGCCGCTCGGCGCGCTCGACGGGGAGC
>JBOHGT010000107.1:0-7783 GCA_050700385.1 Pseudonocardiaceae bacterium
GCCACGAGGACCACGCGCGCTGCCGCGGCGGCCTGACGCAACCGGCTGCGCGCCCACAGCGACGCCGACGGTGCGATCGTCACGGGTTCCGCATGCACCGCGGACCAGGGAATGCGCTGCAGCCGCCCGACCGGCACCACCACCAGCCCTCGATGCTCAGGCAGGCGCAGGGGCGCGAGCAGCAGCTCGGCCAGCCTGCCGAGGGAGAACTCGGCGCTCTGACGGGCGGCGGCCATCGACGCCCCGGGGCCACCCTTGGCCAGCCTGCGGAGCGCGAACAGCAGCGCGTCGACCTCGTGGCGCACGACCTGCATCGGGCCCAGCAGCACCACCCGGGTCCGGCGCGGTTCCAGGACGGCGGCCAGCACCCTGCCGTCCAGCACGTCGTACTCGACCAGGACCTGTCCATCCAGCAGGCGTCTCAACGCCCCCGTCGACAGCGCGGCGCCCGCCGCCTCGGCGGACGAGCGGCGCGTCCAGGTGGCCCGACGGATGCGGTCCTCGATCGTCGCCTGACGGGCCAACAGGTCCGGGCGCTCGCTGCCGGACTCCCGCCGCGCCAGCAGGACCTCGGCGTGCACCGCACGCAGCGCGCCCAGCTCCTCCTCGATGCCCTCCGTGGCCGGCGGGTCCACGACCGCCAGGGCGGCGGCCCGCGTCCGCTCCATCCAGTCCAGGATGCGTGCGGGGCGGTGGTTCTGCACCAGCGACGCCAGGCCGAGTGCGCCGAGCTCGGCGCCGTGCCCGGAGGCGAGCGCGCGCAGCTCGGTCGACGCGAGAGCCGCGCGGTGCCGCGCCAGGTCGTCGAGACCGGCCCGGCTGTGCTCGAGGACGCTGCCGTCCCGCTGCTGCAGCCGAGATGCCAACGCCGCGGCGAGGCGCCCCTTGATCCGGACGAGGACGGGCGCGCCGCGAGACAGCTCGTGCGCCCGTGTCCACGTGCTCACCGCCGCAGCGGTTCGACCCAGCGCCTGCGCCACGCGACCGGCCGACAGGTAGGCGTCGACCGCGCTGGAGGTCATGCCGGCGCGCTCGAGCGTTGCTGCGGCACGTCGGGCCACCGGTAGGTCACCGGCGCGGCTCTCGCCCAGCTGCAGTCGCGCGTCGATGGCTACCAGCCGGGCACGCGCCGCCCAGCTCGGCCGACCCTGCCGCCGCAGCTGCTCGGTGGCCGTCTCGGCAGTGGTCTCGGCTAGTCGCAGGTCGTGGCTCAGCTGCGCCAGCCGTGCTGCCCGAAGCTGCGCCTCCGCGGCCATGAGCGCCACGCCCTGCCCCTCGAACATCTCCACCGCGAATCGCGCCTGCCTGCTGGCCTCCGGGATGAGCCGGAGATCCATGAGCGCGTCGGCGTACTCGGCGTAGAGCTCGCCCAGCGGCAACCCCGCCGCTTGCCAGAGGCGACTCGCCTCCTCGAACAGGTCGAGGCCCTCGATGAGACGGCCCGCCTGCACGGTGGCCCAGGCGTAACCTTCGGCCACGATCGCGACGGTCGCAGGGCCCACGTCCTCGGCCGCAGCCGCAGCGTCGCGGAAATGCGCCAGTGCGGGCTCCGGGCGGCCGCACTCGGCTTCGATGATGCCGAGGTTGTTCGCGACCTTGGCACGCACCTCGGGCGGTGTGCTCCGATCGGCGAGGATCCGCCGGTAGAGCACCGCCGCGTCGGACAGCCGTCCCGTGTTCTGGTACAGCGCCGCCTGTTGCGAAGCGAGCTCGGTGGTCATCTCCGGGTCGATCAGCCGTGCCGCTCGGTCGAAGTCCCGCTTGGCCGCGACCAGCCGGCCCAGCTCGTGGTTCACGGCGCCACGGGTGACCAGCACCTGGCCCAGCAGCGAATCCAGCTGGTGCCTGCGCGCGATGCGTGCCGCCTCGTCGAGCAATACCCTCGCCCGGCCGTGAGCGAGCCGGATGCGCTCGAACCAGGCCGCTGCCCGCAGAGCTGCGACGAGCGCCGCCGTGTCGCCTGCGGCGCGCGCCTGCGCGACGAGCCGCGCTGCTTGCGGACCGAACACCGTTGGGTCGGCGACGACGCGGCGGTAGGCTGCTGCCGCGCGTACCAGGAGTTCCGATCTCGACTCGTCATGCATGTGTCCGCCGTTCGGCGCTCTTGGATAGAAGGTAGGAGACCATGCCAGCTCCTCTCGGCCAACCGTCCGGCTCGTCCCACGGCCCCGAGGACCCGCGCAGCTGCGAGGAGCGTCTGGAGGACCTCCACAGGATCTACGAGCAGGTAGGCAACATCAACCGCAGGCGGGACGACTCCGCCGTCCGCAACGACCTGATTCGCCTGCTGCAGGAGCGGCGAGCGGGGCGAGCGGATCTCGTCCAGTTCGACCCGGTGCCCGACCCTCAGGGGGACGTCGTCCTCATCATCCGGGGTGAGCTGCTCATCAGAGCTGCGGCGCTGGAGGAGCAGCGCGCCCGGCGGCTGACTGCCGCCTACGGCCTCGAGCCGCAACCCGTCGAGTGCCTGGACAACCGCCTCGTCCGGCTGCTGGCCCCTGGTATGCGCGGCTCCCGGCTGGTCGAGCTCGCCGGAGCGCTGCGGGGACGCGGCGTCCCCGTGTCGGTGAACTACGTGACACCCATGGGCATCGTCATGAAGGGCCTCGGTGGGCCCGAGCCCTCAGCTGCGGCGCAGCGGCCGAGCCGCCCGCCGGCAGGCCCGGGAGAACCGGTCGGTGTCGCAGTCATCGACACCGGGATCGCCGAGGCGGTGCGGGCCGACGGTTGGCTCACCGGGCTCGTGCGGCCGGACAACGTCGACCCGCTCGATGAGCTGCCGCCCCCCTCGGACGGCTTCCTGGACTTCGGCGCCGGGCACGGGACATTCGTCGCCGGCGTCATCCAGCAGGTGGCCCCGGGTGCGGATATCGCCGTCTACAAGGCACTGGACAGTGACGGCGTCGGCGACAAGGTGGACATCGCCTGCACCATGGTGCGTGCCGTCCGCGAGGGTGCGCAGATTCTCACTATGTCGCTCGGGCTCGAAGCCCTCGAAGACCGGCCGCCGGTCGCCTACGAGATCGCGCTCGAGATCATCGACGAGATCGCCGCGGAGACCGGGCGGGAGGTCCTGGTGGTGGCGGCAGCCGGCAACTTCGGGCGCGCCAGGCCCGTCTTCCCGGCCGCATTCCCCGACGTGGTCGCGGTTGCCGGTCTCACGCAGGGCCTCGCACCTGCCCAATGGTCGAGCAGGGGACCCTGGGTCGACTGCTCGACCCTCGCCGAGGGAGTCTGGTCGACCTACGTGCCGGGCACGGAATCCCCGATCATCGACCCCGATCCGGACGAGTTCCCGAAGGACGCCTGGGCACTGTGGACGGGAACCTCGTTTGCGGCGCCGCAGGTCGCCGGCGCTGTCGCGAAGATCGCGCAGGAGAGCGGGCTCACGCCCCGTCGCGCGCTCGAGCAGCTGCTCGCCGGCAGCCCGGAGATACCCGGGTACGGCCGCGCCGTCCGGATCCTGCCCCGGACGTAGCCGGCACGTCACGCGACGTCGAACAGGCCATCGGTGAGCAGGCCGTCAGGGCGTCCGCCGCGCCCGAACCCGGTGTCGTGCCACCAGCGGCGCAGGCAGTTGCTGCACTGCACCCATGCGAGGTTGACCTCGTAGTCGAGGAGGTACAGCCCGGCGGTGTCGCCGCAGTGGGGGCACGGCAGCCACACGTGGCGGCCGGCGTCGGCTTGTGGGTCCAGCATCAGCTCCACCGCCTCGGGGGGTCGGGTAACACCCCGCCTGCGACGAGCACGTCGTAGCTGGCCTGCTGGTCGGCGTCGAGGTGGGAGTAGAGCATCCGGTGCGCTTCGGCTTCGCCGGTGTAGACCTCGGTGGGGTCCCAGTGGGGGCCGAGCGCGTCCAGGACGGCGGCCAGGCGAACGCCCTCGTGGGCGGTGAGATCAACGTTGAACGGGACGAGGTTGGGCACAGCGCACCTCCGGTGTCTGTCTGGCAGGTTGTGGCACCGAGATCACCGAGCTGGTGACCTGGGCGTCATACAAGACAGAGCCACGACCCCACCCCCTACGTACGGTCAAGGAGAGATCGGCTGACACCCTGCTCGGGCTGGACGACGGTGGTCACTAAGCTCCTCGTGTGGAAGGAGGGACCGTGAACCAGGCGCACCCGGTCGAACCGGGCGGATCATTCCTCGGTATCGCAGTGGGCGGGTACCAGCATCACCAGGCGCTGCCCTGTGCGGTGCCCCGGGTCCGGGAACTCGCGGCCACGCTCGACGGCTCCGGGTACCGCCCCACGGTGCTGGAGAACCCGACGACCGACCAGCTCCGCACCGGTCTCCGGGAGTGGCGGCGGCGACCCGTCGACGCGCAGTCACCCGTGGTGCTTGCCTGGTCGGGCCACGCCACGGCGGTGGGCGACGTGCTCCGGCTCGCGGCCCGTGACGCCTCGGCCACGTTCGAACCCGACGGCAGCTACCGGCCCGAGTCGTTGGTCGAGAATGCGCTCGGCAGCGGCGCCGACCAGATCCTGGTGCTCATCGACACCGTCCGGGCCGACCAGGACGCGCAGGCTGCGGTGTGCGCCGCGCTCGACGGCTGGGCGAATCGGACGTTCCCGCCGGGCGAAACCGGCTGGCTCGGCGTGCTCGCGAGCTGCCGGACCGAGGACGGCGACACGGGCGGGTCCCTGCTCGATGCGGCCGGAAGGCTGCTGCGGCACGGGCCGTCGTCGGGAAGCTACCGCCGGGCCTGGAGCGTGCAGAACGCCGGCATCACCGGCCGGGAACTCGTCCAGACCTTGCTGGACGAGCTGGCCGGCGCCGAGCAGCGCCCGGTGCACGTCGAGTCGGGGACCGCGCAGGTGATGTTCCGCAACCCGCGGTGGCGTCCCGAAGAGCCGCCGCGCCTGGTGGAGCACCTCGTGTCGGCCTCCCGCGGCGCCGCACCGCAGGAAGAGGGATGGTTCTTCACCGGCCGGCGCGCGGTGCTGCGGCGGATCATGACCTGGATGCACGGGGAGGCTCCCGGCACTTTCGTGGTGACCGGGTCGGCCGGATGCGGCAAGTCAGCCGTGGTGGGACGCATCGCCGCGCTGTCCGACCCCACCGAACGGCGGGCGCTGCTCGAGCACGCCCCGCTGGCGCCGGAGGACCCGGACCCGTACGCCGGCGCTGTCGACGCGGCGGTGCACCTGCGTGGCATGGGCCCGCAAGACCTCGCGACCGCCCTGGCGGACCGTCTCGACCTGCCCGTGCCGGAGAACCGCTGGAAGCTGATCGCCGAAGTCGCGGCGATGCCGTACCGGCCGGTCCTGGTGCTCGACGGGTTGGACGAGGCTGTTCCCGAGCAGCTCAGCGAGATCGTGACGGACCTGCTGGTCCCGCTCGGCGCGGTGGCGCGCGTGCTGCTCGCGACCCGGTACGGGGAGTTCGGGCTGCGCCGGCCCGTCGCGGGCGAGCCGAGCTCCGTCCGGCTGCGTGAGCTGTTCGGGCGGGCGGCTCCGGTCGTCGATCTCGACGCCGAGGCCGGCACCCGGGACGACATCGAGCGGTACGTGACGAGCCGGCTGCGCTCCGCAGGCCGCGGCGATATCGCGGAGCGGGTGGCGCCAGCGCTGGCCAGCAGGGCTGCCGCCGAGCAGGGCGGTTTCCTCTACGCCCGGATCGTCGCGGCACAGATCGCGCGGCAGGCCTTCGACGTGAGCGCGGAGGGCTGGGAGCAGCAGCTCCCCGCGACGGTCAGCGGGGCGCTGGACCACGACCTGGACAGCGGCGTCGCGCTGGTTCGCGACGGTGCGGAGCTTCCCGTCGCGGCACGGGACCTGCTGCGCGCGCTGGCCTGGGGGCTGGGTCGGGGTATGCCGGCGGGGGGCGTGTGGGAGGCCGCGGCCACCGCGTTGAGCCCGGACGGTGTCGAGTACCGGACCGCCGACCTGGACTGGGTGCTCGAGCACTACGGCCACTACATCGTCGAGGACGGGGAGGGCGGCGAGGCCGTCTACCGGCTCTACCACCAGGAGCTCGTGGAGCACCTCGTCGGGTCGTCGCCTGCCGTTGCCGGTCGCCCCGCGGCGCAGGCGCTGGCCGAGGCCCTGGTCGCGCTCACCGAGGTGCAGCACGGTGACCCGGACCGGCACAGCCCGTACCTGCGGCTTTACCTTGCCCGGCACGCCTCGCTGGCCGGGGCGCCCGGTGCCGTCGCGCTGCGCCGCCTGGCCGACGGCAACCCCGAGGCCTACCTGCCCGACCTCGCGATGTGGCTGAACAAGGTCACCGCGCACCTGGCCCGGGTGGGCGAGGGTCAGGCCGCGCTGGCCGCCGCCCAGCAGACCGCCGACACCTACCAGGTGCTGGCCGAGGCCAACCCCAGGGCCTACGTACCCGACCTGGCGATGTCACTGCACAACCTCGCCGCCCAGCTGGCCGAGATGGGGCAGCACCAGGCCGCCCTGGACCCCGTCGAGCGGGCCGCCGACATCTACCAGGTGCTGGCCGAGGACGACCCCGAGGCCTACGTGCCCAACCTCGCGAGGTCGCTGAACAACCTCGCGGTCTACCTGTCCGAGGTCGGACCACGCCAGGCCGCCCTGGTCCCGGCGCGGCATGCCGCCGACATGTACCGCGTGTTGACCGAGCTCGACCCCACGGTCTACCTCACCGACCTCGTCACCTCGCTGAACAACCTGGCGGTCCACCTCGCCGCACTGGACCGGATCTCCGACGCCGTCGACGCCTACACGACGTGCATCGACACCTTCGCCGCGACGCCGGGTACCAGAGATCCGCTGATCATCGAGCGTGCCGGGTTCCACGTCAGTCACGGTGATGCGCCGACCGGGCTGCGCGAGCTCGCCACGCTGCTCACGTCGGACGGCACCGGGACACCGGAGGCCATCGTGCTGGCCGCCCGCAACGCGCTGCGCGGGCATCGCGCCCAGCACCCGCTCGCCGTAGACCGTGCCTGGCGGGCGGTCAGCGGCTCCGAACCTCCGGAATGGCTGGCCCTGACCGCGGAGCAGATCTGCATCGTCGTCGAGTGGATCGTGGCACCGACCTGGGCGGAGTCGAAGCGCTTCTTCGCGGCCCATGCCGAGGAGCTGCTGGCGCATCCGGCCGCCGTCGCGCTCGACGAGTTGGAACTGCTCGTCGCGCCGCGGGCCGGCCAGCACCGGTACCTTCTCGACGACGTGCGGGAGCGCGGCATCGAAGCCGCCTACCGGCCACTGCTGCTCAAAGACCTGCTGACGGACTGGATCAGCGCGGAGAACTGGCAGGACTCGCGGTCCTTCGCCGAGGAGCACGCCACCGATCTGCTCACCACCGAGGCCGAGGTCATGCTCGCCAGGCTCGGCCATCCCACGGAAATCCTGGTGCATCTCGCGGTGCTCCGTTTCGCCCGGCGGGAGGGCTTCGGAGCCGCCTACGCGTGCGTGACGGATCGCCGGCTCGCGGCCGACCGGATGCAGCGGGCACTCGCCGAGGCGGAGTGTGACCCGATCGCCGAGGTCGCCGCGTTCGAAGGGCAGATCTTCGGTGAGCGGTTCACCTCCGCCGTACATTTCGTCGTCGCCGCTTCGCTGACCGGTGAGGCGATGACGGACACCAGCAAGCTGACCGAGCTCGCAGCGCAGGCCGACCTGGCCGACCTGCAACGGGTGACGGCCGAGATCACCGAGCTCATCGGCCGGGTCCCGGAGCACGCGGAGCTGCTCGGCGCCCTGACCGGGGCGCTGCTCCAGCCCCACCCGACATGAGCTCGACCGGACGCCGGTCGCCGCCTCGATGTCCGCGAAGGCGTCCTTCGCCTCGTCGGACGAGGCAAAGGA
>JBOHGT010000108.1:0-9538 GCA_050700385.1 Pseudonocardiaceae bacterium
TCGGATTGAGAGCAGCGGGTCTGGTCGGGGTCCAGCGCGACCTCGCTGGTGGAGCGGAAACAGCTGGACGTACGCGTCGCCACGTCCACATCCGTCTCGGGGTAGAGGTTGCCCAGGTGACCCTCAACGTAGGCAAGATCATGATCTGGCTGTCGGGGAATCTCGGCGCAGACCCTTGCGCTCGATCCGGCTTCTCTGCACCAAGCAAGGCGACACGCCGCCGACGGATGTCAACCGAAGCCAGATGCCCTGTCCGTGACTCCAGCAAGCTTCCAGCACTCGGCCGCCTGGCAAACATCCTCATCGCCGATGAGCGGGCGATCCCGCCAGCTAGACTGGACGGAGCCGATTGAACGGATGGTCGAAGGTCATGATTCGCACTGTTGCCGAGCTCCTGTCGGACATCATTCGGGACGAGCTTCCGCTGCTCGATACAAGCGAGATCAGACACGCACCAACCATCGGCGACATGTACAAGGGGCTTTCTGCTGATCTCCTCGGACGCGCAATTCCCGAGGGCTTGGGGCTGAAGGTCGTCACAGGCTTCGCGACGAACGGGGACGGAAATCTCTCCGGCCAGTTCGACTGCATGCTGGTCCATGGCGAGGGAAAGCCGGTTCCGTACACAGACGCGTTCGTCTGGCATGTAAAGGACATTATCGCCGTCATCGATGTCAAGAAGACCTTGCACGGCCCCGAGATGGCCGACGCGCTTGAACAACTGAGGTCGGTGAAGACGCTGGAAAGTAATTACAGAAGTATCTCGGCGGCCGATTCTCCGGACGAGCCTGTGGACATCAAGCCAGCCCTGACAGCGTTCGCCGAGACGACTCGTCGAGTTGCCCCTCGGTATGAGGACCTTGGTGACCTCTCGGTTGAGGAACAGATGATCTTTCACGCGCTGGTCATCGAACAGACCTCTATTATCCGCATCGTGTTGGGCCTCCACGGAATTAAGAGCGAATTGGCATTTCGCAAAGCGCTTGTGGAACTCCTTCGAGCCAACATCGGCATCAACGATTATAGCCCTGGATGCTTTCCGCAGCTGATCATCTCGGGCAGCTACTCCTTGGCCAAAGCCAATGGGCGGCCGTACTCGACTCGCTTCGTCAACAGGGAACTGAGTTCGGTACCGACGATGGAACCATGGAGCCCCGCGTTCGTGACCTTAGAGGAGTCTGTCATTCTACAGCGACTCTGCGCCGGAACGAACGTCAGAATGGACGATACGGAACTCTTGAAATGGCTTCAAGAGCGTGACGTCGAGCCAGAAGTGCTGCGCGACAACCTCCTGGAGACCGGCTTGGTGGAGATAAAGGATCAGGAGTTGCAGCTGATTACCCGCGACTGCTTGTGCGCCATCCTCCCATCCGGCGAGTACGCCGCAGCCGAGAACAACACGGGCAGGTTGACTCGCTGGATCGCCAAGCAGAGGGCCTCCGCGTCGAATCCGGAGTGAGGATTCGCCTGACGCATGTTTATCTAAGAGAGCCCAATCTCATTCGAACGTAGGTCAACCTGCCCGGCGCGCCCCGTTTGATGCCCTCCGGCGCCGGCCCCTTCGGCTCGACGGCGCCCGGGTCGACCAGCAGCACCGTGCCGCCGTCGAGGTGCCCCCAGGCGAACGCCCGATTCCCCCGCGCACCGGCCTCGGTGACCGTCCTCAGCATCTGCGCACGGATCTCCTGGATCTTGGCGGCGGTGCCCGACTCCAGCGGCTGGTAATCCATCACGACGCCGATCAGACCCCCGCCCGGCAGCTCCAGTGACCCGACATCAATAGCGCCCGTCACCTCCAGTTCGGCGCCGTCCGGCGCCCCCAGGAGCAGCATGAACCGCGCCATGTCGCCCGGGTCCGGCGGCGGGTAGAACGCCACCTTCCCCAGCCCCGTCTCGTCGAGGTGCGTCGCCAGGCTGTCCCGCGTCACGTACACCGAGACGGCGTGCTGCCAGCCCGGCGCCAGCTCGGTCGGCGGCTCCCACCGGGTGAGCACGCGATTCTCCCCCTCCGGCATACCGATCGAGGCGGCGTACTGCGCGGTCCACGCCATGCGCCAACGACCACTCTGGTGCAGCGACAACTTGATCGCCTTGGTCTGCGCCCGGGGTCCGATGTAGACATCCGTGTAGTTGGTGCTACCGAAGACGCTCCACGACTGGGTCCGTGCACCATCGCGGCTACCGACAGCCCAGCGGAGGGACCCGCCGGGGCTCCGCCTCTGTGGAACGGGAACGGTCGGCCTCGGATGCGGCGATCTCCGCCATGTGTCGTCCCCTACTCGCCCTCGGCCACCAGCGCCGACCACGTCGCGAAGTCGGGCGGCTCCGCCAGTCCCAACGCCTCGATCTCGGCTTCGTCCAACTCCTCGATGCCCAGCTCGCGCATGTAGGCGTTCAGCCGCTTCTCGAACTCGTCGATCTTTACCTCGACCTCGGCCAGCACCCTGGCCGCGTCGTTGCTGGCGAGGGGATCACCGAAGAACGCTGCCCGTTCCCGGAGGAACTGGTGCGCGAGCATGTTCCGCGTGTTCACCGCGGTCATCGCCTCGTCGCGCAGGTAGTCCGGCAGACCGAGCGCCTTGATCAGCCGCTCGCCGGTCTGCCGGTCCCACTCGGTCAACTTGGCGATGTGCTGGTCGAGGCTCATTCCCGGCGGCTTCCTCGCGGCGAGGATGCTCCAGTAGCTCATCTCCAAGAGCTGGAAGCGCAGCATGACCTCGCCGTAGGCGTTCATCGCGACGCACCGGGCCACAGCTGTGTCGTCGACCTCGTCGGTCTTGCTCACCCGGACAGTCTGCCGACTCACCTCACCGGGCTGCGCCCGGATTACTGATCGCGCACGAGGTGCAGGTCCGGACCCTCCGCCGGTGGGGCGTCGAGCCCGGCCTGCTCGGCGAGGCCTGCTCGACGAGGCGGGCCCGGTGGGCCAGCAGGTCAGCCTGCAGCGCAAGGTCGTCGGCGTCGGCCGGGTCGTCGGGCTCGATCCCGATGACGGCGGCGACGGCGGCCAGGGTGGGTACGGCGGGCATGCCGGAACAGCCGTGCGCCACCGGGTCGAGGTTCCCGGGCTCGCGGGGATTCACCTGCTCGGAGTTCTACCGCCGATTGTCGGTGGCCCGGTCGGCCGCCTCGGCGACGCGCCGAGCCTGGAACGCTACCTCGTGCGGCGACTCGCGGAAGCCCCGGCCGCATGCCTCGATCAACGCGGCCAACGCGAACGACAGGGCCCCGCGGCGGGCGTCGGCCTGCGCGTCGTACGTGGCGAGCTGACGCAGCAGGGTCGCGGTCGTGGCGACCGCGTCGGCGTCGACGCGGACACCGGTGGCGCGGTGCTCGGCGCGGCCGTACGGCGGGGGCGAGGATGGCGTGGACATGACGGTGAACTCCCCGACGATCGGCGTGCTGGTCGCGGCCTGCCGGTGACCTTTCCCCGTCACCGGCAGGCCGTCCGACGATGCTCGCAGGATTCGAACGCTGTTCTACTCGGGCCACTCCGGGGACGTAGAACGATCGGCGCAGGCCTCGTCGAGCGCGATCGCGAGGTCTGCTCGACGGCGGGCCTACTCGTCAGCCTCGGCGACGCTCGCGGGCGACCCGGTCCCGGGCGCGAGCCTGCTAGCTAGACCGCCTCGGCCTCCACGACGGCCTGTACGGCCGCCAGCTCCTGCACGTAGCCCGGGCCGGTGTCGGCCAAACCACCCCGTCGCCAGCACCGAACCACTGCCCGCCGACGTCGCCGCGGGCCCGACGGGCGAGCGCACGGCGGCGAGGCGCCCACGACTCCGACCCGGTCACGGGGCACCACGCGGAACAGGCGGCGGGAAGGCACCCGACAGCGTCGCCAAGGCCACGTCGGTCAACCTGTCCGCAGGCGACACCGGGATGCCGCCCTGGGTGGCGCCCTCGGCGGCGGCGAGCAGGCGCGACCAGCGACTGCGGCGATCAGAGTAGATGCCCTAGCACGGACATCTCTGACTGAACGAGCCCTCAGGAACGTCCGCCGCGAGTCACGCTGCCATGCCGATGAGCGCACGTCACCGCATCGATACGCGCGTCGGTATCCGGCGACCTCGAAACCTTGAGGGTGGGTGCGATCGGTGGCTGTAACCCTCAGAGATGGACCCTGGCTGTCTAATCGGCACCGATGGCGTCGTTGCCCAAGTTCGCTCTGCCACTGTGCGACAGGGCTGCGGCGAGCAGTCGGGAGATGTTGTCCGGCGCGCATGGTGGGGTGAATGCGGCACCGCGGGCCGAGTCTGCTCCGATGCCCTTCCACCAGTCCGCTTGCTCGGCGCTGTCGATACCTGCGACGACGATGGCGGTGCCGGTACTGTGGATCATCAGTATCATGCTGGCCAGAGCCTGTCGCAGGACCGAGTCGGGTCGCTGCGCCATCCGTGTCAGTTTTGCGGTGATCTCCACTGCGTAGATCGGCATGTCGGCCAGCGTGGCAAGGTCTTCGATGCTCTGGCCGAACCGAGTCAACACGGTGCGCGTTCCGAGCTCCATCAGGGTGCGTAGGTTGTCATTCGCATAGCCCCGGTTCTCCATCACCAGCTCCACCGGCATCCCGAGCTCCACGTCATGGGGCGCTAAGCCAGTCTCGTCCAGCGTCGAGCGCAGCACGACGATCAGGTCGGGGTCCATACCCAGGTGTGTGGTCAAGTCGACGCGCATCGGCGGGACCCCAGCGCCGAGGTGGTCGCGCCAGCTACCCAGCTGGCGACATGCTTGCTGCAGCATCCACCGCCCGATGGAGAGCACCAGTCTGCTCTGCTCAGCGAGCGCGACACAGTCCTCGTGCGTGATTACACCGCGTTCTGGATGGTCCCAGCACAGCAGGGTCTGCACGGCGACGATCCGGCCAGGGTCGCCCACGGGGGCGTCTACCCGGACCAGCGGCTGGTAGGCCAATGTGACCTGGCCGTTCTCCCACGCCCCCGGCATCTCATTGGCCAAGGTGTACCGCGACCGCTCGTCGGTGTTCGCGGTCTGGTCAAACACGCCCCACTGACCCCTGCCCGCTCGCTTGGCCCGGTGCATGGCGGCGTCGGCCATCCTGACCAACTCGGCGGCCTCGATGTCACGCGCCTGACGTCGCACCATACCGATGCCTGCGGAGACGGATAGTCCGCAGTCGCCGACGAAGACGGGTTCGGACAACTCGGCGTTGATGTTCGCGGCGAGGGTGGCCATGTCCGGGGTGTTCGGTGAGTCCTGGATGAGGATCGCGAACTCGTCGCCGCCGAACCGGGCGACCATCGCGCGCTCCCCGCTGACCAGCCACTGCAGCTGATTGGCGACGCTTTGAAGCATCCTGTTGCCGATGTGGTGACCGTGGCCGTCGTTGACCATAGAGAAGCGGTCCAGATCGATTTTGCACAGGGTCACCGTCTGGTCCGGCTCGACCTGTCCGAGCATGTCCTGGAGATGAGTCCAGAAGTACTCCTGGTTGGGCAGCCCAGTGAGCAGATCATGCAGTGCCTGGTAGCGCAGGTGCTGCTCCAGCAGCTGCACCTCGGTCAAGTCCTCGATCATCGTGACGTGACAAGTCGGATTGCCTGCCGCATCGGACAGCGACGTCACTGCGAGGCCGACCCAGATGGTATCTCCCATCGCGGTAAGAAGCTTGACCCGGGTCTGGAAGCGCTGCCGCTGCCCGACGGCAAGTTCGTGGTAAGTGGAGGTCAACCGCGTCGTGTCGTCGGTATGGAACAGTTCATAGATGATTCGACCGGTGAGCACGCCAGCCGGGTATTCCAGGATCTTGGTGAACGCCTCGTTGGTGTCCTCGATAGTGCCATCCAAGCCGCTGATTGCTATGCCCACCGGTGCAGAATCGAACACCTCCCGGAACCGGACCTCGCTCACCTGACGGGCGAGTTTGGCCTCTTTTCTGGCTCGCAGCAGGGAATTCTCGGTGCCCTGCTGTTGATCGCCGGTCCGGTGGCGAAGTGCGGCGGTATACCCGCCAGCCAGGGTACCGAGAAGCGCGAGAACTTTGCTGTCCAAACCCTCAACGGTCCGACGAGCCTGGTCTGACCAGGCACGGGCCAGTTCTTCCCGGGACGCAGATTGGGCTGGCAGTTGACGCAACTCCGAGGTATGACTCAGAAACACATGCCGTGACCAGACTGACGTGCCCGACCCACCAACGACATCACCGTCACGGTAGGCGATCTCGCTGTCCCGGAGGTGACCCTGGACACGCTGGTGAACCTCGGTTGGGGTCTGCGCCTGGTTCTTCTTGGCGACCGGAGTGCCCAGGCTTGAACGCTCGAGGAGTTCGTTGACGTCCTCCCGATCGAGGGGGTCGTCAAGCGCGAGAAACCTGTTACGAGTGTTCATAGCGATCCTTTTCTCCCGTCGTCTGGGTCTACAGGTCCGGGAGGCATGTCGCGCAACTTGGCGCGGTGGCGATGAAGGCGTCGTTCGGCAGCTTTCTCTGTCAGGCCGGCTTTGTTGGCAGCCTCAGCTTGCCCATACCCAATGGCCCGTAGCCAGAGGACCTCACGCAGTTGGGGATCAGGCAGTCGTCTCATCATGCGATGCGCCTCGTCCCGCACTACCGCAGTAGTGGCCGGATCTGGTTGTTGCGTATCAACTGTCCTATCCGGTGGGTCACCCGTGCTTGGGTCGTCGATGTCCTGTGCTGCCAGCAGCAGGCTCTCGGCGACCTGCTTCTCTTTGCACCACCGCTTGAGCACCTTAGGGAAGCAGCAAACACACGCACCAACAAAATACGTCCCCAAGCTTGCACCCCGGCGCCAGTCCCACTTACCTTGGCGAAGGCCATAGTCGCGGAAGAAATCGACGGCCTCGATGATAGTGTCGGTCGCGATTTGGCACCGTTCATCCGATGTCCAAGAATGCGCTACAGCAGGGTGGCGAACCGGGCGTTTGTATCGCAGGCACTCACGGAAGATATCCCCGTTGATGATCCATTTCATCAGGGTAGGCCAAGCATATCCTGTGAGCCTGTAAACCAACTGGCGGAAGAGCATGTTGAACCGCTCACCCTCGAAGTTCTCGGCGGCCAGGATCTCGATAAATTGACGATCGGCGACCAACCGCATAGCCCGCTCGTCTTCGGTTTCGCCCTCCTCGGCGGAGGAAAGACTCGCTTCGGTCAGGGCAAGAGCCTCATCGGGTATCGGCGCACACGGACCTGCATCCTGGGCGTCATCGACGTCGTCCGAAGGCTCGTGGCTCGGTGACGAGCGATGGGCCATGCTCCTAGCTCCTGCACGTGAGGTCGGGCCCGCTGGGCGAGGGGAGGTCTCGAACGCCTTCGACATGGTCTTAGGCGCACCGCTGAACGTTCCCCCCGGCGGATTTCAACGTCCCCGTGCGGCCTTACCGACGACCGGGGGAAGACACACCACTGAGCGCCTAAAGCAGGAACAACAGTCCACCCCCATCTCGAAGGTGCCGGAGAGTCCGATGTCTACCTCCCCCAAGCCGTTAACCCCCCGCTATGCGTTGATCCTGCTGTTGGCGTTGATCACCGCCACCGCGACTGGGTCGCTGCTCTACCAGGCAATGCAGTCAACAGCGTTGTCAATCATCACAGGCGGAGCGGCATTCGCCGCATCGTGGCGCTTCTACGACGAGATCATCACATGACCGATGAGATCTGTATCCTGACCCAACTCATTGACTCACTCCACGGATGGGCCACCAGCAGCGCAGAAGTCGAGCAACGGCGCCCCTAGATGCAGTCCCTACTCGCGAGCTGCAACGCCCCGGCGCCGGATACAACGAAGTCGTCGAGCCCATCCCGCCGTGTCCCAACACCCGACGCCAGCACGATCGCACACGGCAAGGCAACGATCATAAGGGTCATCCCGCGGAGCAGGGTGGGTTCCACCGCGGCCCCGACGGCCACCCGGCCTGACCGCTGTGGTCAGTGGAACACCGCCGCCAAGGGTGTCGCGTATGGCAGTTGACCTCATCACCCGCGCTACGATACCAAGCACTCATCAATGACCAGCGTCGGCATAAGAGTCTTCCCAGAGTACGTGCTCACAGAGAGCACGTCCGCTCTTGCCGCGTAGCGAGGTTGCGTGTTGGCCGGTGCGGGGTAGGAGGTTGTGTTAGCTCCTGATCGCGCATGGTAGTCCGTCGCTGAACACCTCGGGTGGGTTTCGGTCGTGCTTGGGCTTGGTCGGTCAGGACGCGTCGGGCGGTCCAGGCCGCTACGGCCGCGTCCAGGACGTCATCAGCCGCCACCCGGCGACCGGCCTCGCCCAGATCACCTGCAAGCAGCACGCCCGCGTCGGCGAGCAACTGTCGGCGACACTCGGCACCGGCCCAGGTGCTCTTGCGTACGGTGAGCGGAGCGCCGGCTAACTCGGCGAAGCTGACCTCGGGGTGCACTTCGACGACGCGATGGTGGGTCTGGCGAACCCACCGCTCCACCTGGTGCAGCTTGGGCTTGAGGCTGCATGCCTGACGGGAGATCCCCTCCCCGGTCAACGCGTGATTGCGAGCACTGGCCGTGCGGTGATCGGGGGCGTCGAGCGCGGCACGAGTCGGGGTCATGAACACCGACGAGGTCAGGGTGCCCACGGCTTTCTGGCCAGCACGTCGGCTTGTCGCCGTCCCCGGTCGGGCAGCCCGATCGGGATATCGATGGCCACGACCGCGAGCGGACCGTCCGCGTCGGCCATCTCGACCAGCTCGTCGATCGTGCCCGCCACGTGGGCGCCGCAGTAGAGTCCCGTCAGCGCAACACCAACCCAGCCTGCCTTGCAGGCATCCACACCCAGTACCCGCTCACTGTCCACCCAGGCATGATCGCCCATCTCCTGCCCGCCGTGACCGCTCGATGTCGGGTCCCAGGCCGAGACCTGCCCCTCGCGGTCATCGCCTGTGATCACCTCTCGTCAGGGTCTGCTGACCTGCGAGGTCGAGGCAGGCTCGCCTTAGGCAGCGCCTCCGAGACGTGGCCGGGCTGCGGCCTGGTGGGGCGGGTCGCCACGGGGACCGCGAGCAGGAGATCAGCCGCGAGGACGTGGTGGCGGAATGCCGCCCGGGCGTCTTTATCGATGCGACCGGCAGGGCCGGTCTGGAACCAGGTCTGCTCGGCCGACGTGCGGGATTGATCACCATCACTCGCGCGATGCCGTCCGCGCCGTCTCCCGCGCTAGGACGCCAAGGCTGCGGGCGGCCGACGGTGATTGAGTTCTCCGACGTTCGTGCCGTCAGTCCCGGTTGTGGTCGCCGGTGGCGCCGTCGATGAGTTCGCGCAGGATGTCCATGTGACCGACGTGCCGGGCGGTCTCCTCGATCATATGGATGAGCACCAACGCAGCGACACGGCCTGCCCGAACCAGGCGTACCGAGCTCGTCAAGATCGACCTCGTCGATCACCGCATCGGCCGCGGCGCGGGCTCTGCGGTAGAACGTGACGATGCCGGCGGTCGTCTCCTCCGCAGTGACCCGGAGGTCGGCGTTCTCGTCGTGCTCGTCAAACGGCAGCGGCTCGGTCCGGCGTCCGAAGGTGTGGCAGAACCAGCCGTACTCGACCGCAGCC
>JBOHGT010000109.1:0-9124 GCA_050700385.1 Pseudonocardiaceae bacterium
GATTTCGGTAGCCCTGGCTACCGAAATCACTCACGACCCTGCGGGTCAGTCGAGATGGTTCATCGCACTACACCCGTCGGTGCCAGTCGGACCCGCAGTGCGTCGAGGTCTGCGATCGCCCGCTGCGTGCGGCGGCGCAGCTCACGCCGGCTGATCCAGCCCTGGGCGTAGTGCCGATGGTCGGCAGCGAGCATCACCAGCACCGCGAGCACCTCGGCCGGGCGTCCTCGCAGGTGCACCGGGAGCCGGCGGACGAACTCGAGCCCGGCGTCGACCAGGCCGTCGAGGAATTCGGCCTCGAACCGCGCGGTGCAAGCACGCCGGCGGCCGACGCGCAACACGGCGCGGGCCGATCGTCCGATCCGGTCCTCCAACTGCGCGGCCACGACGTCTCGCTTTTCCTCTGCTCGGCGTTGTCATCGGGGACATCGCCGCATCGGCGCCCGGCGTTAGCAGCGTGACCAGATCGGGCGACGGGCGTTGCTCAGCGTGACCGCAGCCGCGCCGAAGCGAGCAGCTCCGGGTCGACCCGGCGGCGCCCTTCGGAGAACACGGTCCGCGCGAACGGCACCATCAGCAGGGGCTGGTCCCCGCCACCGGGCTCCTCGCCGGGATCGGTGGCCGGGGAGAGGGCCGGGGAGTACACCGGCTGGAAACCGCGGTTGAGCAGGCTGATCAGGAAATCGGCGCACACCCGGCCCCGCCCGTCCAGGCAGCCGGTGCCATGCCACGGCAGCAGCGTCGAGCCGCCGAGATAGGAGAACCCGCTGCACCCCTGGCGCGAGACAACGGTGGCGAGCCGGACGTGCAGCGGGTGCCGACCTGGCACGCCGACCGCGTTGTCCGCGACGGCGGCGGCGAGGTGGTTCACCGCGTCGAGCCATGCGGAGCTGAGCACCGCCCGGCGGGCGCGCACCAACTCACCTGGCAGCGCGGGGTCCTCCACACGGTCGGGTGCGGCCAGCACCGTGCACCCCCAGCGCAGCGGGTCGGCACCGCGCGGCGCGGGAACGGGAACCGAGTACACCAGCGACGAGACGAGGTCCCGGAACGAGGGCACGCCGGTCAGCAGCTCCGGACCGAAGGTCGTCACCATCCGGCGGTCGGCACGGCCCGCTTCGGCCACCGTGCGCGGTGGTCCGGCCATGATCTCGATCAGTTCCCGGACCCGTGTCCTGATGCGCTCGCGCTCGCCCCACCCGTGCTCCCCGAGCAGACCGGCGACGTAGCGGTTCTGGTCGCAGAACTCCACGGTCGGGTCGAGGCCGACCAGCTGCGCGTAGCGCCGCACCCTGCGGCGGTAGCGCTGCACCTCCGACCATGCGCGCGGCCGGGCGTACCCGCCGTCGGCGAGCACCACGATGCGCAGCCCCGGCGGGTAGAGCTCGGAGAACGCCCGGTGCAGTTCCCGGAGCCGGACCAGTGCTCCGAGCTCCGCCAGGTCGGGATGCGCACCGGGCGCCTTGAGGCCGTTGTCGTGCTCCTTGAAAGGGAACCCGGTCACCATGATCGTCACCGGTCGGTGCTGCTCGATGAACGGCACGATCTCGGCTGTCGCCGTCTGTAGCGGGTAGCAGGAGCGGGAGCCCTTGAGGAAGCGGGACCGGGTGAGCATCCGGTGCAGCGCCGCCGCCAGGTCGGCCGGGCTCTGCGGTGACCAGTCATCGGCACGCCGGCCGAAGTGCTGACGGGTGGCCTCGGCGAGCCGGGCCGATGCGGTGTCCGCGCTCGCGAGCAGCGCGCCGATCAGCGTCCCCGTCTCGGCGGTGTCGAGGTGTAGCCGCAACCGGCTCACTCCGGCGACCGCACCGAGCTCGGCCAGCGGCACGCCGCCCAGCGATCGGGCGCTGGACACGCTGAGCGGGTCGCACTCCCCCCTCGAGCCCGGTACCGGCCCACCTTTGGAGTTCCTCGGCCCGCCGATCCCGGTGCTGCCGTCGGTCCGCAAGGCGGCCGTGACACCGGGCCGCTCGGCGGCCGTGACACCGGGCCGCTCGGCGGCCGTGGGCAGCTGCACCGGGAGCACCGTCGGGTCTGCGCTCACCCTCGTCCCCACTGTCACCTTCGCGCATCGACCGGACCGGCGGGCGCGGTTCGTGGCCTTCCCGCATGGCCGAATACCAATCGCCCGCCGTTGTACGGCGCACGAAGGGATGTGGCGCGACGCCCCGCCCCGACCCGGGCCATCACCACCAGCCGCCGACTGTAGACGTCACCGGGCTGCCGGTCGACCACCGTTGCGTAAACTCTGGATCACGCGCCGTGAGCCCGACCTGGGTCATGGGGGGTCGGTCAGCGCAGCAGTGACCAGCGATCGTCCACCCGGCCGGCCCGCAGGCTGGCCATCCGGACGCGGAACTCCGCGGCCACCCGCGGCCCGCGCCCCGGCGCCGGGAACACCCCTTGGGCGAGCTTGAGATCGCGGATGCCGCGCAGCACCTCGAAGCCGTCCCAAGCCGTCACGTCGAACCCGTAACCGGCTGCCAGGTCGGCCTGGTGCTGCGCCGGGCGCCCGAACCGCACCGCGGAGACGGCCATCGGCGTGAGGTCCCATTCCGGCGGGCCGATGCAGCACGAGTCGAAGTCGCAGAGCAGGGGGCCGTCCGGCCCGGGGATCACGTTGCCCAGGTGCGCATCGCCGTGCAGCACCGCGCGGGGCAGCGGGAAGTGCAGCTCGGTCAGCGCGGCCGCCAGCTCGTCACAACGCCGCTGCAGGAACCCGCGGTCCTCGGTGGCCAGCTCGGTCGCGTCGGCCAGCCGGTTGATGAAGTCCGCCAGCGGGTCCCAGGACGGCAACGAGCCCTCCGGCACCGGGAGCCCGTGCAGCATCCGCAGCATCCGGGCCAGGTCGACCCCGCCGGGCGGCGGTCCGACGGGCGGCACAGCCTCCCAGACGGTGGCCACGTACCCGCCGACTCGCACCGGCTGGTCGATCCCGCCGACCAGCCGGATCGCGGGGACGCCATGGCGGGCGAACCAGGTGGCGGCCATGACGGCCAGCTCGGCGCGCGGCACGTAGGACGGCAGGGTCACCAGCCGCACCACCACCGGGTCGGTGGCGAGGTGGAACACCGCGTTGTTCACGTGGCGGATCAGCCGCGCACCATCCGGGTCCAGACCGCACTCGCGGCAGATCGCGGCCAGCGCGCCGGTGAACACATCCGCCGTCGAGCCGGGACCCGCCGCCGGTCGATCAGCCCGCACGCAGCCGCCGGATGCTTGCCGAGAGGTCGCGCGCGTCGGAGCTGGCGCCCCGGCGTGTCGCCTCCTCCTCTAGCGGCTTGAGCCGCACGAGGACGCGGTCCGACTTCAGCGTGCTCGCGAGCACGAGGGCTTCCCGCCCGACCCGCACGCCGTGGTCGACGTCGCCCTGCCGCAGGTGGTTGGTGGCCAGCATCGTCAGGTTGAACGCCTTGCTGCGCGCCATCGTGTCGTTGTACCCCGCGACCGAGCTGGTCAGCGCAGGGATCGCGATCGTGGAGTGCTTGACGTCGAATGCGGACAGCTCGGTGTGGACGGTGCCGACCATCGCCTGGATGTCGTTCTTGTCGAAGAACCGCACCCAGTCCGGCGCCTCGTCCAGGTTGGCGCGGGAGAACTCGTCGCGGGCACGGCCGATGAGCTTCTGCGTCTGGGTGGGATCGTTCATCATCGCGTAGGCCCACGCCTCGTTGGCGCACAGCACCGCCACCGCGAGCTCCGATCCGGAGTTCTGCGCGGCGATCTGGCCGAGCTGGAACATCTTGAGCGCCTCGTTGGGCTCCTTGTGGTGCAGGTAGACCCGGCCCATCCGGTAGAGCACGTTCGACAGCAGGCCGTCGTCGCCGGACTCCTTGGCGAGCTCCAGCGCTTTGGCGAAGTGGTTGCGCGACGAATCGAGCAGCCCGACGTCGAACGTGGTCCATCCGGCCAAGCTCTGCAGGTCGGCCAGCGCGCGGAAGAGTTTCGTACGCACCACATCGGTCGACGAGGCCGAGAGCAATCGCTGGCCCCAGGACAGCTGGGCTACCACGGCGTCGCGGCACGCGCCGCCGCCGTACTGGTAGTCCAGCGCTCGCATCACCTTGGTCGATGCCTCAACCTGCTTGACGTCGCTCAGGCCGATCCGGCCGGGCGCGGGCGTCTGTGTCAGGCTCGGAATCCACTCACCCCGGTCCGCCCCGAGCACGGCCGCGCCGAATGTGACGGCGGCGGCGTGCGCGACGAACTTCCGGCGCTTCACCGACTCATCCTCCTCAGCAGATGCGCCGCCGGATCCTCCGGCGACGCTCGTCGCTGTCGCCTCGTCGTAGGCGAGACCCATGTAGCCACGGGGGATACCCAGACCGTCGCAGATCCTGGCGAGCACGGCGTAGGCCTGGACTTGGCGACCCTTGAGGATCTCCGAGACCTCGGACTGCGACTGCCCCGTGAGGGCGGCGATCTGACGCTGCGAGATCCCGACGCGGCGTAGCAGCCGGTACACCGAGCTGATGTCCTGGGCTACCAGGACGTGCCGCATCTCCGATTCCTCCCAAACCTCGGGAGGTACCGGGTGGTCCTGGGACCTGATCACGTTCATCTCGCCCCCTCACAATCGTACGGGCGACGGAAGGAAGAGTAAGCATGCATCTCCGGGATGGAGAAGCATGCATCGGTCGAGCTGATAGGCGGCACCGGTCAGGCTCTGCCGCTCACCGTAACCTCTAGGCCGATCGGCGCACCATCTCCCCACCGGTGACCACGGGGCAGCAGTCTGTTGCACCGACGGCCCGTGCCGGGCGTCGCGTCTCCGTAGCTCCCGGCACGGAGCCACCCGACGAGGAAGGTGACGAGGTGGACCAGATCCTGGGCCAGATTCTCCGGCAAGCGGTGTGGGAACGGCTCGACCTGCTCGATGAGCTGGCCTCACGGGCCGACGCCGAGTCCCTGGTGTCGGTGGCCCGCGTCGAGGTGCCGCGCCTCACCGACGGCTGGCGCACTCTGCTGGCCACTCACGAGCCCGACTCGCAGGGTCGCTGCCCCGAATGCTCGAGCCGCTGGCGCCCGCGCCGGGCCCCCTGCACGGTGTGGCGTGCCGCACACGACAACCTCGTCACCGAGGGGCTCCCGACGCAGGCCAGGCACTCCGTCGCCCAACCCTCCGCATCGCTCCCGGCTACTGCGACGCACTGACCTGCACCGATAACTCCACAGGCTGGCGGCCTCACCGCCCGGACCGGAGAATCCCCCACCCGGCCCGGACACGAGCACCGCCACGTGACCGGTGATCCGCCGACGTCCGTGCCCCCGACCGCGGCGTCGGTGGATCACCGGCCACACCCGAACCCAACTACAGATCGATCCACCTCCCGATCCGATGCAGGATCTCGGGTCGTAGCGCTTCCGCTCCCCGCGATGGAGCGCCGCGCCGGTGGCGCCGGTCCGGCCGGCCCCGCCGAGCCCGCTGGGACCGTTGATCGCCGGAATCCCCGGGTCGGTGACCGTGACACCACCCGGCGACGCCCCCCGTCCGGCGCCGGTTCCCGCGCAGCGCAGGCGCCCCGAATGGGGCGGGGCCGTTCGAGAGGAACGGCCCCGCCCCCTGTACGGTCATCTCAGTTCACCCGCACATCCACTCCGGACCCACCCGGCGCTCTCGCGGCCACTTCGGCCAGCGGTTACGAGAGTGCGATGAGCGGGTACCCGATCGAGTGAACCCTAGAGCCCGTAGGACTCCAGTAGGCGCAGCCAGACCTCACTGATCGTGGGGAAGACCGGGACGGCGTGCCAGAGCCGGTGCAGCGGCACCTCACCCGCGATCGCGATCGTCGCCGAATGCACCAGCTCGGCGACGTCCTGGCCGACGAAGGTGACGCCCACCAGCACCTGCCGCCCGGTGTCGACGACCATGCGCGCCTTGCCGGTGTAGCCCTCGGCGTGCACCGCCGAGCCGGCCACCGCGATGTCGAGGTCCACGATGTCGATCGGCAGCCCGGCGGACCGCGCCTGCTCGGCGGTGCGCCCCACGGCGGCGACCTCCGGGTCGGTGAACACCACCTGCGGCACGGCGACGTGGTCGGCGGTGGCCGCGAATCGGGTCCATGCGACCGGCTCCGGCCGCTCACCCCGGGCGCGGGCGGCCACCACGTCGCCGACCACCCGCGCCGCGTACTTGCCCTGGTGGGTCAGCGGTGCGCGGCCGGTGACGTCTCCCGCGGCGTAGAGCCAGCCGCCGTCCACCCCCGTGACGCGACCATCATCCGAGACGGGCAGCGGCCCACCTGGCGTGAGGCCGACGGTGTCGAGCCCGAGGTCGTCGGTCGCCGGACGGCGACCGGTGGCCACGAGCAGCTCGTCGGCCTCGACGTCGCGCCCGCCGGCCAGCGCCAGCCGCACCGTGCCGCGCTCCCGCGACACCCGCACCACCTCGGCACCGAGGTGCAGGATGACCCCCTCGTCGCGCAGCGCGTCGCCGACGAGCTCGCCCGCGATCGGCTCCATCGTCGCCAGCAGCCGGTCAGCCCGCCCGACCACGGTGACCCGCGTGCCGAGCCGGACGAAGGCCTGCGCCATCTCGACGGCCACCACGCCGCCGCCGAGCACCGCGAGCCGGCCGGGCACCTCCTGGGCCGACGTCGCCTGCCGGGAGCTCCAGTGCGCCACACCGGACAGCCCGTCCACCGGCGGGGTCACCGGCACGCTGCCGGTGCAGAGCACCACGCCGTGGCGCGCGGCCAGCCTGCGGGTGCCGTGGGTGCCGGTCACCTCGACGGCGCGCTCGCCGGCCAGCCGGGCACGGCCGCGGATCACGGTGAGGCCCGCGTGCTGCGCCCATTCCACCTGCGGGCCGTCGTCCCAGTGCGAGGCGAAGGCGTCCCGGTTGGCCAGCACCGCCAGTGGGTCGAGGTCCGCAGTCACCGCCTGCTTGGCCCCAGGGGCACGCCGGGCGGCGGCCAACGCATTGCCCGGACGCAGCAACGCCTTGCTGGGCATGCAGGCCCAGTACGAGCACTCGCCGCCCACCAGCTCGGCCTCCACCAGCGCGACGTTCAGGCCACCCTGCGCGGCGCGGGATGCCGCGTTCTCCCCGACGGCCCCGCCACCGACCACCACGACGTCGTACTCGTCAGCCATGCGCCCACCCCACACCGGTGACGGCGTCGCCGCAATGCCGGGCGCGAGGGGGCCCGCCGCGCGCACACGAGGGGGAGGCGTGCGCCGCGGCGGGCCTTGAGAGAGTGTACATGGAAACTAGACAGCCGGTGGTCACAGCGTCACTGTGACCACGATCATCCCAGGAAGCGGGCTACCTGCTGGAAAGTGGGACGGTTCTGCCAGTCGATCGGGCGGGTGCCGACCACCCCGGCGGTCACCGGGCGGATGGCGTCGGCCGACTTGTCGTAGCTCAGCGCTCGGAGATCGGTGACGCCCTGCTCGGCCAGCGCGCGGCTCGCAGCACCGGCCAGCGAGGCGCGCAGCTGCGCGGTGCAGGCCACCGGGTCACCGCCCCCGCAGTAGCGGCGGTGCCAGGCGCTCCCGGTCAGGTCCTCCACCACATAGCCGTACCACGCGACCTCGCGCCACACGCTGCCGAACCCCTGGTCGGGATGGTCATCGAGCGGCTTCGGCAGCTCATCGACCAGGCCGCCCAGCGTGCCGCGTAGTACGTCGCGGGCGGCACCGCCGGCCCACCACTCGTCGAACAGCGCGATCGCGGCCTCGTCGGTGTAGGCGCCGTCGCGGTCGCGGTCCTCGCGGTGGCCCGACCAGCCGCGCAGCAGCGCGACGGCCTCGGCGAGCAGCGGATCCTCCGGCTCCCCGACGCTGCGTCGCCCCAGCGCGGCAGGTCGGGATCCACGCCCGCGGACCGCAGCGGCAACCGTCCGGAGGAGACGAAGGAGATGTCGGCCGCGTCGGCGTAGAACCAGTTGAAGGTGTAGTCGATCTCGGCGGCGGCCCGGGCGAACGCGGCCGGACCGGTCAGGAAGCCGGGGTCGTTGAACCGGGCGAAGCCGACCACCGAGTCGACCTCGCGGCCGTAGGTCGAGCGCTGCGTGACCACCGCGACCGGCGCAGTGCCCACCGTGGTCCGCTGCTGCACGATGCCGTGGTGGGTGCGCAGCACCAGGAAGCGCAGCCGCTGCGGGGCCCCCGGCGCGGTGGCCGTGGGCAGTGCGGTCTCGGTGTGCTCGAAGCGCTGCATCGGTACGCACCGCCCGTCGCGCAGGTAGTGCGTGGCGTCCACAGTGGCAGGCGCCCCGGACGGGTCGCAGAGCCGCTCGACGACGGTGTCGACGGTGTCGGAGCCGGAACTGGTGGCCGAGAACGCATAGCCCTCGCCGCGACCGATCTGCACCAGGAAGTTGATCCCGGCGAAGGCCACGCCCCGGGCGCGGATCCCGGGCCCGGACAGCGAGATCTCGGTGAGCAACTGCGGGGTGAAGTAGCCGGTCTGCGGGCCGAACACCGCGATCGGGTGCCCGTCTCGGGTGCGCTCGCCGGAGACCAGCGCGGCGTTGCTCATCCCGGTGATCGCGCGCAGCTCCACCGTGCCGAACGGGGTGTCCAGCCGCCCGCCCGGCACCGGCGGCACCGCCCCGCCGTCCAGCCGCGCCCCGGTTCCCGGCGCGGTGGCCGCCGGCGCCAGGTCAGGCAGCGCCACCCCCGGCCGGTCGGGGTCGACGCCGGAGGAGTAGCCGTAGTCGAAGCGCGCCGACGCCGTGGTCGGAGCGGTCGCGGCGTCCTCGAAACGCAGGTCGTCATAGACCGCCCGGGCCTCCCCTGGTCCGAAGCGCTGGCCCAGCTGCTGCAGCCAGCGTGCGTTGGCGGCCTCGGTGCCGCCGCCCGCGCCGAAGAACCCGCCGAGCAGCGACGCGACGTGGGTGAGGTCGGCCCGGGTCCACGGGCGGGGTAGCCGGCCCAGCGCGGCGTACTCCGCAGGGCAGCCCGCGCCGACCGGGCCTGCCGGACACAGCGCGCGCTGTGCGGCATTGATGCCCGCCAGGTAGGCGTCGACCTCGACCAGCAGCTCCGTGCCCTCCGCGCCGTGCCGGGCGGCCGCGGCGGCGACCTGATCGGCGGCCTCGCGCTCGGTGTAGTGCGCGGTCCGCAGCTGCCCGACGTCCCTCGCGATGTTCGCCGCCGACGGGCCGAGGAACTCCGC
>JBOHGT010000110.1:0-7247 GCA_050700385.1 Pseudonocardiaceae bacterium
AGACCGGCCGGCACAACGACCCGTCCCCGGGTGACGACCCGCCCACCCAGCACCCCGGGCCCCGCCACCGCGCCCGGTGAACCCGCCACACCCCGCCCCCGAGCCGGATGCCGGTCCCCCGAGCGGACACATCTACCTCGGCGACGAACGAGCCGAGTGGGGCCAACACCCCGTGCTGGCCACGGCGTCGGGAGAGCAACTGCGCACCAAGCTCGAAGAGCTCTGCGCTCGAAGAAATCGGCACGCCCGAGCGCACGGCCACGATCCGCCCTGACGCGAATGGTCAGGCAGCTTCCCGGTGTGTCTTCGCCGTTCCACGCCGGTCTCCGGCTAACCTCTCTGGCGAACATGTGTTCGATCGAGTGTGGTCTGGAGGGCTCGGTGTCGATAGCGGCCGGCAGTAGGGCTCAGGGCGCGGGCGAACCGGGGACGGTGGCCGGGATGGCGGTCGCTGGGCCGGCCGGTGCGATCATGCCCGCTGTGGCGATCCCGGGTGAGCATCCGTCGACCTTTTCCGTCGCGGGTATGTTCGCCGGGATCGGAGGCTTGGAGCGGGGACTCCACGCGGCGGGGGGGCGCGCCGAACTGCTGTGCGAGTGCTGGCCGCCCGCGTGCAGTGTGCTTCGTGCCCGGTTCCCCGGCGTCGACCTCGCGGAGGATGTTCGGAGCTTGGAGCGCTTGCCGGAGGTCGACGTGGTCACCGCGGGATTCCCGTGCACGGACCTGTCGCAAGCGGGGCGCACTGTGGGCATCCACGGCCGCGAGTCGAGCCTGGTCAACCATCTGTTCCGGTTGCTGGAGGGCTCGTCGCCGAGGTGGGTCGTGGTCGAGAACGTGCGGAACATGTTGTTTCTCGATGCCGGTGCGGCCATGGACCACTTGGTCGACCGTCTCGAGGCGCTCGGTTACCGCTGGGCGTACCGGCTGGTGGATTCACGGTTCACCGGTGTGCCACAGCGGCGGCAGCGTGTCATCCTCGTGGCGTCGAAGCTGGAGGACCCGTCCCGGGTGCTGTTCGCCGATGACGCGGGAGAGCCGGGTCCAGGATGGTTCCGCGATGACGTACATGGCTTCTACTGGACGGAGGGGCTGCGTGGGCTGGGCTGGGCGCAGGACGCGGTGCCGACGTTGAAGGGGGGCTCGACGATCGGGATCCCCTCCGCGCCGGCGGTCTGGATCCGCGACCGGGCGCCAGGAGCCGCGATCGGCACCCCGGGTATCGGTGACGCCGAACAGATGCAGGGATTCCCCGTGGATTGGACCGAGCCGGCCGAGCAGGTCGCCCGGCCCAGCATACGGTGGAAGCTGGTCGGCAACGCAGTGACGGTGGGGGTGGCCGAGTGGCTCGGCCGTCGTCTCGCGCATCCCGGCGAGCCCCGGGTCGCGGGCCGAGTGGCGCTGGTCGGTGACCACCGGTGGCCGGTCGCAGCCAGGGGCGAGCGAGGCAGACGGTGGGCCGTCGACGTGTCGATGTGGCCCGAGCGCCGGCCGTACCGGCACCTGCTCGATCTGTTGGACGAGGAGGCATTCCAGCCGCTGAGCAAACGGGCCATCGACGGGTTCCTCGGTCGGGTCGAACGCAGCAGCCTGCGTTTCGACGAGCGTTTCCGCCTTGCGGTCAAAGAGCACGCCGCCCTGGCAAGTCCGAGGGAGCGGAGCTGAGAGACACGTCGCCTCGACCGGCAGCATCGAGCGAGGGAGCGCGCGACCGGATGTCGCGCCAGCGGCAGCGGGACACCGGACCGGAGCTCGCCGTGCGCCAGCGTGTACACGCCATGGGGCTGCGTTACCGGGTCGATGCCCCGTTGCCGGGTCTGCGTCGGCGGGCCGACATGCTGTTCAGCGGCGCGCGGGTCGCTGTCTTCGTGGACGGTTGCTTCTGGCACGGTTGCCCGCAGCACGCCACCACACCGAAAAGCAACACCGACTGGTGGCGCGAGAAGATCGCGGCCAACGTTCGCCGCGACCATGACACGGACGCGACCTTGCGGTCCTCGGGCTGGGAGATCGTGCGGATCTGGGCGCACGAACCACCCGACATCGCAGCGGCCCGCGTCGCCTCGATCGTGAGCACTCGAACGGCCCGGGGCTGACGGTCTCTGCCGGTAGAGTCCGCGCCTGTGTCCCAAGATCCGCCCCCTGCCGCTGTCGTCGAGATCAACGCGCGCCTGCATGGGGTCAACCATTCGGCTCCCAGCAACAGCAAGTACAACCCGCTTGCCGAGTATCTGGCCGGGCTCACCGGTCTGGATCTGGCGTCGATCTACATCGTGCACATCAGCAAGCCGGGCAACGTCACGGTCCGGATGGAGCAATCGCAGCGGGCCAAGCATGCGGAACTGCTGATCGGAGTGGTGAGCAATCCCGACCACATCGAAGCGGCCCGCAGCGCCGTCCGTGGTGTGGCGCGCAAGCTGTCCGACCACGCACCCTCGTTCGTCCCGTGCCATCGACGCGGAACTGATCAATCTCCGGCCATTGTCGGGTAGTGGCACGCCCGGGCCGAACTACCGCGTCCGAACAGCAGGCGGACCCTGGTGGGACCTCTGGTTCGAAGCATCGGGGATCTGGTCCCATTATGGATGGGCATCCCCGTACCGCACCCTCGTGGCCCGGGCCTTCGAGATCCGGGGCGACACGCTCGGTGCCGACATCGCCCTGGTCCTGCCAGGACGGCACGCGATGCTGATCGAATCCAAGTACGGCGCACGTGACTACGTCAGCCGCGACGGCTACCACCAGGTAGTCACCTATGCCGCCGAGGTCGCCGGGCACCTCACCGGCAAAGTGACCGGTCTGGTCGTCGGCCCCGATGCCGTCGTGGAACACGCCGCAAAGATCGAACTCGTCGGTGCCACCATCGGCTTCATCGGTCCTCGCCACCTCGTCCACGCGGTCCGTACCGGTCTCGGCGCGCCGTTCGCATGACGAGGTGTTCCACGGTGTCGATCCCGCGGTCCCTCGTTCGACGTATGGGTGCGGCAGTCGCTTCGAGCACGAGCAGACCGACACCGGTCGCCGACGCCCTTCGGGGCACGCTCCATCCAGACCGTCCGTGACCTCGTACTTCTCGTCGCCCGCGTCGGACTCGGCGTGATGATGCTGGCGCACGCCAAGCTCGAATACGACTACGGCGGCAGCCTTGCCGGGGTGGTGAAGGCTTTCGAGCAGTCGGGCGTTCCGCTGCCTGCGATTACCGGGCCGACCAACCTGTTCGGGGAATTGATCGGCGGTATCGCCATGATCCTCGGGCTTGCGGTGCCGGTGGTCGGCGCCCTGATGGCGCTGAACATGGTGGGTGCCGTGTCAGGCTCCGGCCGGGCTCGACCACCTGATCTCCGGGCGTGCCCGCCGGAAGGCTGAGGCCGGGGGCTAGGTGTGGCCTAGGCGAGGTGCCGCCGAGCGGACGACCCAACGCTGATGCGATTGCGCGGGGAGACAGGAGGCGATCGGCTCGATGGGGACTACAGTGCGCCGCGCTCCCAGGGACCGGTCACCGCGTAGCTGATCCCCGGCGACTGCAGGTTGAAGAACAGCACGCGACCGTCCGAACTGAACGTCGCCCCGGCCCACTCGCTGTCGTTCGGGCCGTTGAACTCGCAGAAGTCGAAGATCTCACCGCGGGTGGTGACACCGCGGACGAGGTCCTTGCCGCTGCCGTCCTCGCAGAGCACCAGGCCGTTGGTGCGCGGCGAGACGGTGATGTTGTCCGGGCTCTCGAGCAGTGCGGCGTCGGTCGACTCGTAGACCAGCTGGAGCTGTCCGCCGGAGCGGCCGCGGGGCCGGTACTCCCAGACCTGCCCGAGCCCGGCGTCACCGCCGGACGTCGAGACCAGGTAGGCCGCGCCGTCGCCCCACCAGGCGCCCTCCAGGCGGGAGAACACCGCGCCGCCCTTGGCGCGGCCCTGGTTGTACACGGCCAGCTCGTCGGCCGAGTCCGGGTCCGGGTCGTCGATGTCCACCCACTCGACGGGCAGTGGGACGCCGGCACGCTGCCCGGTACGCGTGTCGTACTGGAAACGGTCCTTGACGGCCAGCATCTGCAGCCGCCCGCCGGCGGCCAGGTTGCGCCGGTCGTCCGGGATGAAGCGGTAGGCACCCGCGGTGCCCTGGTCCTCGGTCTCGTAGACGATGCCGGTGGCCGGGTCGACGCAGATCGCCTCGTGCACCAGCCGGCCCATCGCCTGCAGCGGCACCGGGTCCACCGGCCCGTCGGCCCTCGACGGGACCTCGAAGATGTAGCCGTGCGGCGTGGGGAGGTTCCGCGGCGTGAAGGTCTCCTCGCAGGACAGCCACGAGCCGGACGGGGTGGGCCCACCGGCGCAGTTGCGGATCGTGCCGGCCAGGCTGGCATGCGAGCTGACCAGCTCCATCCGCCGGGTGTCGAAGAGCAGGCTCGTGGTGCCGCCCGCGGCCGCGGGGTCGTAGCTCGGCAACCCGAACGCCGGACCCTCGCTCTCCTCGTGGTTGCGCACCAGCCGGACCCTGCCCGGTCCGGCGTCGAAGGCGGCCATGCCGTCGTGCGAGCCGGGGGTGGGGGTGCCGTCGCTCATGATCGTGCCGGTCTGGCCGAACGCCACGTAGCTGAACCCGGCCGGCAGCAGCAGCTCCCCGCCCGGCGCGGGCTGCAGCGGGCCGTAGCCGCCGTTGCCAGGCGCCGGACGCGCTGACCTGCCCGGTTGGGCGGTTGCGGTGCCGGACATCAGCGCCTGTAGCGCGACGGCCGCGCCGGTGCCGAGCAGGAGGGTGCGTCGTGCGACGCCGGGTGCCCGCTGGTCGATGGTCATGGTGTACCTCCGGTCATGATGGGAACCGGGGTGACCCTTACGGCTGACGGTGACAGGATTGATTCGTAGCGTTGACCCTCACGTGTCGTGACGGCGAACGGGGCATGTCGGCCCGAACGGTCGAGCCGGTGGGCCGATCCGACGGGGGGAGCGTGTCCGGCTGCGCGCCGTGGCGTGAGTACGGTCGGAGCACATGAGCGACGTGAGCCGGTTCGGCGTGGTGGAGCTGTCGGAGCTCCCCGACGACCTGCGGGAGCGGGTCGGTGCCATCGCGGAGAAGTCGGGGTTCGTGCCCAACGTCTTCCGCGGCCTGGCCCGGCGCCCGGCGGAGCTCCGGGCGTTCCTCGACTACCACGACGCGCTGATGGATCCCGAGACCTGCTCGCAGGGTCGAGGCATCAGCTCCGATGAAGGTCTCTCGAAGGCCGAGCGCGAGCTCGTGGTCGTCGCGACCTCGGGCGCCAACCACTGCACCTACTGCATCGTGGCGCACGGCGCGATCTTGCGGATCCGCTCCAAGGACCCGCAGCTCGCCGACCACGTCGCGGCCAACCCATGGTCGGCACCGCTCGAACCGCGGCAGCGCGCCATCGTCGACCTCGCCCTGGTGCTGACCACCCGCCCCGCGGAGTTCTCCGACGCCGACCTCGACACCGCGCGTGCCGCGGGCCTTTCCGACGAGGAGATCTGGGACGTCGGCGCGATCACCGCGTTCTTCGCGATGTCCAACCGGCTCGCGCACCTGATGGCGCTGCGCCCCAACGACGAGTTCTTCACCCTCGGCCGCACGCCCCAATAACCGCGTTCTGGTGGCAGAACGCTGTAATCGACCCCTCGATAACCGCGTTCTGCCACCAGAACGCGCAATGATGCGCGGGCGACTCCATCAGCGGGGGAGCAGCTCGGGCGGCACGGGCTCGTCGTTCGCCAGCGCCTCGAACATCGCCACGGCGCCCTCGCGGTCCCAGAGCACGGCGGAGGACCCGTCATCGAGATCGCCGAACCCCCCGATCGGCACGGTCGTGGTCACCACCCCGCCCGAGGAGATGCCGCGCATCGCCCAGCCGAGCCGGGCCAGGTGCCAGATGTGGTCGCCGTTGTCGACGGTGACCGCGTCGGACACCCCGGTGGCCAGCGGCACGATCCGGAACGGGTTGAGCAGCACCGCGGGGCTGGTCGAGCGGTTGACCAGCGCGCCGAGGAACTCCCGCTGCCGCTCCACGCGGTCCAGGTCGCCGTTGGCCGTCGCGCGCGTGCGCACGTAGCCCAGCGCTTGCGCCCCGTCGAGCTGTTGGCACCCCGCGGGCAGGTCGATGCCGGCCAGCGGGTCGTTGATCGGCTCGTCGAGGCACAGCTCCACCCCGCCCACGTCGTCGACGATCCCGGCGAACCCCCCGAACCCGACCTCGAGGTAGTGGTCGATGTGGATCCCGGTGACCACTTCCAGGGTCTGCGCGAGCAGTGGCGCGCCGCCGGAGGCGTAGGTGGAGTTGAGCTTCACCCGCTCGCCGGTGCCGGGCAACGGCACCGAGGAGTCGCGGGGCAGGCTGACCAGCGTGGGCTTGCCCCCGGTGCCCAGCGCCGGGATGTGCAGCAGCATGATCGTGTCGGTGCGGCGGCTCCCCACCTCGCCACCGGTGGCGAGCTCGGACTGCTCGACCGCCGACAGTCCCTCCCGGCTGTCCGAGCCGACGACCAGCCAGTTCGTGCCCGCGGTGTTCGCGACTCTTTCGGGGTAGTCGGGCAGCGCGTCCACCCGGTTCAGCGACAGGTCGATGTAGACGGCCAGCGCGGCGAGCAGCAGCAGCACCACCGCGAGGACGCGACCGAGCACCCCGCCGCGGCGACGGGGGCGCGGCGACGGCCGGCCTGGTGGCTGCCCTGGTGGCTGCCTGGGTGGCGCCCACCGGGCGGGCGGCTGCCCGCTCTGCGCCGGCCGGTTCCGGAGTCGACCTGGCGGGTTGCCCGACCGCGGGTTCTGCGGCGGCATGTAACCGCCGTGGGGTGGCGGGGGAACCGGGCGGCGGGGCGGCCCGGAACGTCCACGCGGAGGCGGGCCCTGGTAACTCACCGTCGTCTCCCTGCTCTGTGCGGTGCGCGCCACCCTAGCCGGGGGTACACACATCTGGGGGACGTGGGACGGCCGACCGGGGTTGCTCAGACATCGAGCAGTGTGGCCGCGCCGACGAGTCCGGCGGATGCCCCCAGCGCGGCCGGCACCACCCGCAGCCCGCGCAGGAACGCCAGCCGGGCGTGCCGCACCAGCGCCTCGTGCACGGGTTCGTGCAGTAACGACCCGGCCCCGGTCACCCCGCCACCCAGCACCACCAGGTCCAGATCGCACACCGCGGCCACCGAGGCCAGCGCCGCACCCAGCGCCAGCCCGCCGCGCCGCAACGCCGCCCTGGCGACCGGATCCCCTGCCCCGGCGGCCGCAGCCAGTGCCGCGCCATCTCCTGC
>JBOHGT010000111.1:0-3749 GCA_050700385.1 Pseudonocardiaceae bacterium
GCGCGGACACCGCGGCGGTGGCCATCTCCCGGCCCTCCGGCGGGCGGGGCGACCCGTCGGCGGCGGCGAGCAGCGCGCCGAGGAACCGCTTGCGCGACGCCCCGACGAGCACCGGGAAGCCCAGTTCGGCGATGGCGTGGAGCTCGCGCAGCAGCGTCCAGTTGTGGGTGGCGGTCTTCGCGAAACCCAGACCCGGGTCCAGCACGAGCGCGCCCGGGTCGACTCCGGCGAGGATCGCGGCGTCCACCCGGGACACCAGCTCCGCGCGCACCTCGGCCACCACGTCGGAGTAGCTCGCCAGCTCGTCCATGCGCTCGCTGTGGCCCCGCCAGTGCATCAGGATCCACGGCACACCCGCCTGCGCCACGACCCCCGCCATGGCCGGGTCGGCACGCCCGCCGGACACGTCGTTGACGACCGTCACCCCGGCCTCGAGCGCCGCCTCGGCGACCGCGGCGCGGGTGGTGTCGACGCTGCACGGCACCCGGTGCGCGGTCAGTTCGCGCACCACCGGCACCACCCTGGAAATCTCCGTACGGGTGTCCACCCGGTGCGCGCCGGGTCGGGTCGACTCGCCCCCGACGTCGACGAGGTCGGCGCCCTCGGTGTGCAGCCGCACGCCGTGCGCGACCGCGCGATCCCGGTCGAGGTAGCGGCCGCCGTCGCTGAAGGAGTCGGGGGTCACGTTGAGCACGCCGACCACCACGCAGCGGCCCGGAGCGGGCAGCGCGGGATGCACGCTCAGCTCCGCATCAGCTGCAGCGCCTCGGCCCGGGACGAGACCGACGTCTTGAACAGGCCCCGCACCGCCGACGTCGTGGTTCGCGCGCCCGGCTTACGGACGCCTCGCATCGCCATGCACAGGTGCTCGGCCTCGATCACCACGATGGCGCCGCGGGGCTCGAGGCGGCGCACGAGCGCGTCGGCAATCTGCGAGGTCAGCCGCTCCTGCACCTGCGGCCGCTTGGCGTAGAGGTCGACCAACCGGGCCAGCTTGGACAGCCCGGTGACCCGGCCGTCGGAGTTCGGGATGTACCCGACGTGCGCGACCCCGTGGAACGGCACCAGGTGGTGCTCACAGGTCGAATACATCGGGATCTCCTTGACCAGGACCAGCTCGTCGTGGCCCTCGTCGAAGGTGCGCAGCAGCACGTCGTCGGGCTCGGTGAACAACCCGGCGAACATCTCCCGGTAGGCGCGCGCGACCCGCCGGGGCGTCTCCCGGAGCCCGTCGCGGTCGGGGTCCTCGCCGCAGGCCACCAGCAGCTCGCGCACCGCGGCCTGGGCGCGCGCCTCGTCGAACACCGGCCGGCCGTTGAGCTCGGCGCCGGTGGGAGCGCTGCTCGTCATCGCAACCTCCGCGACGGGAAGGGACGGCACGGCTGGAGGAGTGGCGCTGGTCAGCGATCGCCGTCCCGCGGAGTGTCCCAGCGCAGCGTCTCCTCGGGTGGCCGGGAGCCGGGCGGCGGCTGCGATCCGTCGCCGAACCGGCCGGAGCGTGACTCGGCGGGCCGGTCCTCGCCGGGTTCCGGCTCCTCGTTCTCGTTCGGGTGACGGCCGTGCGGCTGGCTGTGGGCCTGCTGCCACGACGGGCCCGAGGGGGTGGTGGCCGGCCGCCATCCCGGCGGAGCCCCGTAGTTCGGCGGCCCGTAACCCGGGTAGTGCCGCGGGTCACCGTTGCCCGGAACGGCGGGTCCACCCTGCGGTCCGGCGCCGTTCGGGCGGTTGCCGCCCGGCTCGCCGGGGGCGCCACGCGATGGTCCCCCGGGCAGGTCGCTCCCACCCGACACCGCGCCCACCGGGGTGGGCTCGTGCTCCGGCTGGTGCGTCGGCACCGGCTCGCCGCGCTCGGTCGCCAGCTCGACCGGCGTCTTGATCGGCGGCTTGTCCGAAGGAGTGCGCCCCCCGAAGTCGTTGAAGGCGGTGATCCGGGGTCGCTTCTCCACCGCGCCGAAGATCCGCTCCAGGTCCTTGCGCTGCAGCGTCTCGCGCTCCAGCAGCTCGACGACCAGGACGTCGAGCACGTCGCGGTAGGTGTTGAGGATCTCCCACGCCTCGGTGTGCGACGCTTCGATGAGCGCCCGCACCTCCTCGTCGATCTCGTGGGCGACCTCGAGCGAGTAATCGGGCTGCCGGCCCGCCGACCGGCCCAGGAACGGGTCACCCTGCTCCTGGCCGTACTTCACCGCGCCCAGCCGGGCACTCATGCCGTACTCGGTGACCATCGACCGAGCGATCTTGGTGGCCTGCTCGATGTCCGAGGACGCCCCGGTGGTCGGCTCGTGGAACACCAGCTCCTCGGCACTGCGGCCGCCCATCGCGAACACCAGGCGCGCGATCATCTCCGAGCGGGTCATCAGGTTCTTGTCGTCCTCGGGCACGGTGAGCGCGTGCCCGCCGGTACGGCCACGGGCCAGGATCGTGAGCTTGTAGACCGGATCGATGTCGGGCATCGCCCACGCGGCCAGCGCGTGCCCGCCCTCGTGGTAGGCGGTGATCTTCTTCTCCTGCTCGGAGATGATCCGGCTCTTGCGTCGCGGCCCGCCGATCACACGGTCCACGGCCTCCTCCAGCGCCGCGGCGGTGATCTGCTGCCCGTGCTCCCGCGCGGTGAGCAGCGCCGCCTCGTTGATCACGTTGGCCAGGTCGGCCCCGGAGAAGCCGACGGTGCGCTTGGCCAGCCCTTCGAGGTCGACGTCGCGCCCGAAGGGCTTGCCCTTCGAGTGCACCCCGAGGATCGCCTTGCGCCCGGCGATGTCGGGTGCCGCGACGGGGATCTGCCGGTCGAACCGCCCGGGACGCAGCAGCGCCGGATCGAGGATGTCGGGCCGGTTGGTCGCGGCGATCAGGATGATGCCGCCGCGGGCGTCGAAGCCGTCCATCTCGACCAGCAACTGGTTCAGCGTCTGCTCACGCTCGTCGTGCCCGCCACCGAGCCCGGCGCCGCGCTGCCGGCCGACCGCGTCGATCTCGTCGACGAAGACGATGCACGGCGCATTCTGCTTGGCCTGCTCGAAGAGGTCGCGCACGCGTGACGCCCCGACACCGACGAACATCTCGACGAAGTCGGAACCGGAGATGGAGTAGAAGGGCACCCCGGCCTCGCCGGCGACCGCGCGGGCCAGCAGGGTCTTGCCGGTGCCCGGCGGGCCGTAGAGCAGTACCCCCTTGGGGATCTTCGCACCGAGTGCCTGGTAACGGCCCGGGTTGGACAGGAAGTCCTTGACCTCGTAGAGTTCCTCGACGGCCTCGTCGGCGCCCGCGACGTCGCCGAAGGTGGTCTTGGGCATGTCCTTGGACAGCTGCTTGGCCTTGGACTTGCCGAAGTTGAGGACCCGGTTGCCGCCGCCCTGGGCGTTGTTCATCATCCAGATCAGCAGGAGCAGCAGCAGGCCCAGCGGGATCATGTAGATCAGGACCTGGAAGAGCAGCGACTGCTGGGTGACCTCGGTGTCCCACCCGCGGCCCAGCTGCGACTCGCGCAGTGCCGTGGTGATCTCGTCGGTGCTCTCGGCCGGGTACTGGGTCAGGACCTGGGTGGACTGGGCGCCCTCGACGTCCAGCGGCTTGTTGAGGGTCAGCCGGAGCCGCTGCTCCTTGTCCTCCAGCGTCGCTTCCTTGACGTTGCGCTCACTGAGTTGGGTCAGCGCCTGCGAGGTAGGAACATCCTTGTACCCGCGGGTGTCGTCGAGCAGCAGGCTGAAGGCGAAGTAGAGCAACAGCACAGCAACGACCCACAGCAGCGGGTT
>JBOHGT010000112.1:0-2844 GCA_050700385.1 Pseudonocardiaceae bacterium
TTCGTCGCGAAGTACTCGATACTGGGTACGTCGTTGCTGTCCATCCTGCGCGGTGCGCGTGGTCCCTGGGATCGCGTCGAGGCGGCGCAGCGTGACTACGTCCAGCAGCCCACCGCGCAGCTGTCCCGGGAACGAGCCCAGCTGCGCGCGCTGGCCGCTCACGCCCGGCGCACCGAGGGAACACTGCGGGTTCCCACCGTCATTGCTTACCAGGACGGTGTGCTGATCAGTACGGCCTCATCGGGATCGAGTCTGGCGGTCGAACTGGCCGGTGGGCGGACCGCACCCGATCGGTTGTTGACCGACGTCACTGCGATCGCCGCGGCGCTGCACCGCGACCGGTTGCTGACCCGAAGCTGCCCGGCTCGCATGCCCTGGTCACTCTGGCCACGCCGCACACGTCGATCGGAACAACCTTCATCCGTAAGTTCGCTGGCGCCGGGGCATCGAGCTACCTGGACAGCCTCGGCGTCGGGTGGTTCGAAGACAGCACCCGCAGCCAGCTTGCCACGTCCTTCGGGGCGTTGCGCAAGATCCTGCATCCGCTGCTACGCCGGCTACCTGCGCCCGTCGTCATCTACGGCGACCTCAAGCCCAAACACGTGTTGCTCGACGCATGCGGGCGCCAGACTTGGATCGACCCTGGCCTGCAGCGCGGGGACCCGGCCGCGGAGCTGGCGAAGCTGCTGTCCCGGATCGCGCTGCTGTTGATCACCACGCCACCGTCCGGCGGTCGGGTGGACGCCATCGGCGTCGCGATGGATCTGCTGGTGACCAGCTTCGTGGCGCGCCACCCGCGACCTGATGGGATCACCGCGCTGCGCCGGCTGGTGGTGCTGTGGCTGGCGGACTGGGCGAACTACCTGGCCAGCGGCCTGTCAGTGCCACCGGACGTGGCGCTGCCGCTGCCCCCGATGTTGCTGGATGCCACCGGCCAGGCCCAGCCGCTGCTGCGGCTGGCCTGCGAGGTCGCCGCATCGGTGACCGTCGATCCCGCCCGTGCCTGGGGAACCGCGCTGGCCGGGACTCTCGGCCTCGCATCTGGACAGCGCCGATGACCCGTGACCGTATGTTCCCCCGAACCCAGCCCGTCACCGTCGGGGTGATCGGCGCTGGCCGCGTCGGCCGAGCGGTGACCGCGGCCGTGGTCACCGATGGTCTCGCCGACGCGGTGCTGGTGCACAGCCGCCGGAGCGTTGAGGCCACCGCGCTGTCCGCCGACGCAGCCGACCTCGCCGCCGCCCAACACACCCCGACCCGCGTCGATGCGGTGAAGCACGTGCGCGAGCTGCGGGCCTGCTCGGTGATCGTCGTCTGCGTCCGGGCACGCTTCACCAACGGCCGGCATCGACCGCACCCAGCACGGTCCCGCCGGCGCGGCCCTGTCCGCGCTGCGCAAGCTCGTCGGGCTTGCCGAGGGCCATGAGGAAGTCGCCGTGCCCACGCCCCGCGGTGTCTACCTGGGCCAACGGCTGCGGTTCGTCGCCGGCCGGTCCTGGATCGACTGCCCCGAACTGTCCACCACCGAACAGGCCGGTCTCGAGGCCAGCGAACGCAGACTCGCCGCCGTCTACGACCGCATCCACACCCCCTGATCCCCTCGCAAGGAGCATCCCCGTGTCCCAGTCCCCCCAGTCGCACGCGGTGTCGGTCATGGCCGGTGAGGCCGCATGCCTGGTCGTCTCCGAGCATCCCGCGGTGCTCGACTGGATCACTGTGTACTTGGGGTCGTGGTGGACTGTCACGCCCGCTGAGGCCACCCCCGGTGGGTCCGGCGACGCCGTGCTGCGCTGCCGGCTCGATCCCCAGGCCCACCGGCAGGCCCGGGCCGCGGTACACGATCAGCCACACCGGATCGTGGAGTTCGCCCGCAAACCCGTCCAGGTCGTCGACGACCGCGCCGGCGTGCGTGCCGTCGACGTCGAGGAGCAGGTCGCCTACCACGCCACCTCCGGCGGCCGGGACGTCACGCTCGTCGCCGCGGACTCGCTCGGTCTGTGCCTGGCCGCCGCCCGCATCGCGCGCGAACTCATCCGGGTGCAGCTCGAAGCCGCGGGGTGGGTGATCCTGCACGCCAGCGGTGCCGTCCGCGGCGGCCAGGCGATCCTGGCGCTGGGCGCCAAGGGCGCGGGCAAGACCACCACGGCGCTGCTGCTGGCCGCCGATGGGCTGTCGCTGCTGTCCAACGACCGGGTCTTCCTGCATCCCGACACCCTCGCGCTGCTGCCCTGGCCGTCGGCGGCAGCGCTGGGGTTGGGCCTGCTGCGCGGTCACGGGCTGCTCGACGGCGTGCGGGCCCGGCTGGTCGCGGGCGAGCCGCTGCATCCGACCGTCGACCCGAGGGTCACCGCCGCGATCCGGCACGGACACGACACCGCCCTGGTCGACGACCGCGGCAGGGAACTCAAACCGCAGTTCTTCCCCCACCAGCTCGTCGACTGGCTCGGTCTGCGCCTGGCCCGCTGCGCCGTCGCCGGCCGGCTGCTGTTCCCCCGCGTCTCGCCGACGACGCAGCCGGCGCTTCGCCCCACCGAGCAGACCCTGGCCGGCCCGGACTTCTTCGACCCCGACAGCGACGACCGCTACCCCGACATCCTGCGGCTGGTCAGGACCTCCCCGGACCGGCGCCGCGAACTGTGGAGCCAGGCTGGCCGGCACATCGCCACGCTGCCGCGCAGCTCGGTGGCGCTCAACCACGACACCGCCGCGGCCCGGCGCCTGCTGACACCGCTCATCAACCGCTGACCTCAGGCGTGCACCGCGTTGCGGCGACCAGATACGCCAGCAGCCGGCTCATGGTGCCGTGTGTCGTGAATGATTTCGGTAGCTCCAGCTACCGAAATC
>JBOHGT010000113.1:0-15101 GCA_050700385.1 Pseudonocardiaceae bacterium
TACGTGGTTTCGGCGACCGGCGACGCGGTGCCGGCGGCCGGTGAGCTGCGGGCGCTGCTGGGCCAGGCGCTGCCGGACTACATGGTGCCCTCGGCGTTCGTCGTGCTCGACGAGCTGCCGCTGACCCCCAGCGGCAAGATCGACCGGCGCGCGTTGCCCGCCCCGGACGCCTCGCAGCGCCCGGAGTCCGAGTACGTTGCGCCGCGCACCCAGGCCGAGGTCGAGCTGGCCGGCATCTGGGCGCAGGTGCTGGGCGTGGACCAGGTCGGGGTGGAGGACAACTTCTTCGGCCTGGGTGGCGACTCGATCCTGAGCATCCAGGTGGTGTCCCGGGCCCGGCAGGCCGGGCTGCGGCTGACTTCGAAGGACATCTTCCTGCACCAGACCGTCGCCGAGCTCGCCGCCGCCGTCGGGACGCAGGTCGTGCCGGAGCGTATCGAAGAGGCGCGGATCGTCGGGCCCGCGCCGCTGGGCCCGATCCAGCACTGGTTCTTCGACACCTACGGGGCCCTGGCGCACTTCACCATGTCGATGCTGGTGGAGCTGACCGAGGACCTCGACGAGGGTGCGTTGCGCACGGCGCTCGACGCGGTCGTGGCGCACCACGACGCGCTGCGGATGCGGTTCTTCCTCGGCGACAGCGGCTGGCACCAGGACGCCGTGTCCGTCGAGCCGACCGACGTCCTGCAGTGGCGTGACCTGTCCGTGCTGGACGAGGCGCACCAACAGGCCGCCATCGAGCTGGAGGCCCTGGCCGCCCAGACCACGCTGCACCCCGGTACCGGTCCGTTGATCAGGGCGGTGTTGTTCACCTTCGGTCCGGGCCAGCGGTCGCGGCTGTTCCTGACGATCCATCACCTGGTGGTCGACGGGGTGTCCTGGCGGATCCTGTTCGAGGACCTGGAGACGGCCTACCGGCAGGCCCGCGTGGGCCGGCCGGTGGAGCTGCAGGCGGTGGGAACCGCGTTCACGCAGTGGGCGCACATGTTGGGCGAGCACGTCCGGTCGGGCGGTCTGGATGCGGACCTGGCGTACTGGGCGCAGGTGTCGGACGGCACGGCGGCCGAGCTGCCGGTGGACCGGGCCGGTGCGAACACGGCGGGTTCGACCCGGACGGTCACTGCGCGGCTGCGGCGCGAGGACACCGACGCGTTGCTGCGCGAGGTGCCGGAGGTGTACCGCACACAGGTCAACGATGTGCTGCTGGCCGCGCTGGCCCGGGTGCTGTGCCGGTGGGCCGGGCGCGAGACCGTGCTCATCGGGCTGGAGGGCCACGGCCGGGAGGAGATCCTCGACGGGGTCGACCTCTCGCGCACCGTGGGCTGGTTCACCACGGAGTTCCCCGTCGCGTTGACCGTGCCCTCGGCGACCGCGCCCGACCCGGCGGGCGGCTCGTCGGTGGCCTGGCGCGAGGTCCTCAAGTCCGTCAAGGAGCAGCTGCGCGTGGTGCCGCAGCGGGGGCTGAGCTACGGCGCGCTGCGCTACCTGGGCGCGCCGGACTCGGCGGCCGCCGCGCTGCGCGAGGACCCGTCGCCGCAGGTCAGTTTCAACTACCACGGCCAATGGGACGTCGCGTCGACCGAGGACGGGCTCTACCGGGCCGAGTGCGCCAACGTCGGTCGGGACCTGGCGCCCGACGAGCCCCGAACCTACCTGCTGGACATCACGGGCGCGGTGGAGAACGGGGAGCTGCAGCTGGGCTGGATGTACTCCGACCAGGTGCATGACGAGGCCACGGTGGCCCGGCTGGCCGAGGAGGTCATCGAGGCGCTACGGGAGATCGTCGATCACTGCACCCGGCCGGGCGCGGGGGGCCGCACCCCGTCGGATTTCCCGCTGGCCCGTCTCGACCAGTCTGGTGTGGACCGTCTGGTCGGGGACGGCCGGGACGTGGAGGACATCTACCCGCTGGCGCCGCTGCAGGCGGGGATGCTCTTCCACAGTCTGGTCTCCGACGGCTCGGGTGCGTACCTCGACCAGGTCAGGTTGACGTTGGACGGCGTGTCCGACCCACACGCGCTGGGCATGGCCTGGCAGCGGGTGGTGGACCGCACACCGATCCTGCGCAGTCGTGTGGTCTGGGAGGGCGTGGACGAGCCGGTGCAGGTGGTGCACCGTCAGGTCGCGTTGCCCACTACTCACTATGACTGGCGCGGTCTGTCGTCGGCTGCGGATCGGGATCGGAAGCTGCGACAGGCGCTGGCCGACGACCACGCGGCAGGTATGGACCTCACCGCGGCGCCGTTGATGCGGGTGACGATCGCCGACCTGGCCGACGACCAGGTCCTGCTCGTCTGGACCTCGCACCACATCGTGCTGGACGGCTGGAGCCTGGCACAGGTGTTCGCCGAGGTGTGCGAGCAGTACGCGGCCATCGTCGCGGGCCGGCCGCCGCGGTTGGTGCCCCGGCGCCTGTTCCGCGACTACCTGCAGTGGCTGTCCGACCAGGACGAGTGGCAGGCCGAGGCACACTGGCGGGGGGTGCTCGCGGGCTTCGACTCGCCCACCCCTATGCCCTACGACCGGCAGCCGGTCGAGGCGCACCGGGCCGAGTCCTCCGAGTCGGTGCGCCTCGAGCTGCCGGTTGAGGAATCCGAGTGGCTGCACAGGGTGGCCAAGAGCCATGGTCTGACGCTGAACACGGTGGTGCAGGGTGCCTGGGCGTTGCTGCTGTCGCGCTACAGCGGCGAGCGTGACGTCGTCTTCGGCACGACGGTGTCCGGCCGGCCGGCCGAACTGTCCGGCGTCGAAGAGATGATCGGCATGTTCATCAACACCGTGCCGACCCGCGTCACGGTCCAGGACAGACAGGACGCCATGTCCTGGTTGCGCGCGCTGCAGGCAGAGCAGGTCGAGTCCCGGCGCTTCGACTTCGTCTCGCTGGGACAACTCATGGCATGGAGCGACCTGCCGGCCGGGACCAACCTGTTCGACAGCGCCGTGGTGTTCGAAAACTACCCGATCGAGGACGCGGCGGCCGATGATGCGGGTCTGCGGGTGCGCAATGTCCAGGCGCTCGACACGACGAGCTTTCCGCTGACCCTGAGTGCCTATCTCGACGACCGGCTCAACTTCAACCTCGCCTATGACCCGATGCTGTTCGACGCGGCCACGATCGAACGCATGGCCGACCAGCTAGGCATGCTGCTGGCCGGTATCGCCACCGATCCAGGTCGGCCGTTGGCTGAGCTTCCGTGGATGGCCGAGGACGAGCGGCATCGGGTGCTGGAAGTGTGGAACGACACCGCCCTGGACGTGCCGGTGGCGACGTTTACGGAGGTGTTCGAGGCCCAGGTGACGCGTACCCCGGGCGAGACAGCGCTGGTGGATCGGGACACGGAGCTGAGTTTTGCGGGGCTGAACGCGCGGGCGAACCGGCTGGCGCACCACCTGATCGATCTGGGTGTGGGGCCCGAGCGGGTGGTGGCGCTGGCGCTGCCGCGGTCGGTGGAGTTCGTGGTGGCGCTGCTGGCGGTGTTCAAGGCGGGTGGGGTGTACCTGCCGGTGGACCCGGAGATGCCGTCGGAGCGGGTCGGGTTCGTGCTGTGCGACGCCGCGCCGGTGCTGGTGCTGACCACCACCTCCACCGGTGCCAAGGTGCGTGGCGCGTTGCCGGCGACGTCCGAGCTGGTGCTCGACGAGCCGCAGGTCGCTTCGGCGCTGCAGCGTTGCCCGGACCTCAATCCGACTGACGGCGTGCGCCTCGGGTCGCTTGATCCGGGCAACTCGGCGTATGTCATCTATACCTCGGGGTCGACGGGCCGGCCGAAGGGTGTGGTCGTCGAGCACCGCAACCTGGTGAACCTGCTGGTCCACCACCGCGTTGACTGGGTGGCCGCCACGGTTGGCGATGGTCGGCTGCGGGTGGGGTTCACCGCGGCGCTGTCTTTCGACGGCTCGTTGGAGGGGCCGGTGCTCATGGCCGACGGCCATGAGCTGCACATGATCGACGACGACGTTCGTCTGGACCCGCCCGCGCTGGTCGACTACGTCGCCGAGAACCGAATCGACTTCTTCAACCTGCCGCCGTCCTACCTACAGCAGGTAATCCTGGCTGGGTTGCTGACCGATAAGCGGCACCGTCCGAAGGCGTTGATGGTGGGCGGCGAGGCGATGGGTGAGTCGTTGTGGCAGGAGTTGGCCGCTGCTCCGGGCACCGTCAGCTACAACTTCTATGGCCCCACTGAGTGCACCATCGACGCGTTGTCGTGCCGGGTGGGTGGGGTGGCGCGGTCGGCAGTAGGCCGGCCGATCACCAACACGCAGGTGTACGTGCTCGACCAGGCTTTGCGCCCGGTACCTATCGGCGTGGCTGGGGAGCTGTACCTGGCCGGTGCCCAGGTAGCCCGTGGATATCTGCGTCGCCCAGGGTTGACTGCGGAACGGTTCATCGCGAACCCGTTCGGGGCACCGGGCTCGCGGATGTACCGGACTGGGGATCTGGTGCGCTGGACGGCCGAGGGTGTCATCGAGTTCCTCGGCCGGGCCGATGAGCAGGTCAAGATCCGCGGATTCCGCATTGAACCCGGCGAGATCGAGACCGCGCTACGCCGGCAACCGGACGTGGCGGACGCCGTTGTCGTGGCGCGGGAAAGCGACAGTGGGCACAAGCGGCTGGTGGCCTACGTTGTTGCGCCGCTTGGCGACGTGGCGCCGGCGGCCGGTGAGCTGCGGGCGCTGCTGGGCCAGTCGCTGCCGGACTACATGGTTCCGTCGACGGTGGTGGTGCTGGACGCGTTGCCGCGGACCCCCAGCGGCAAGCTGGACCGCAAGGCGCTGCCCGCACCCGATGTCGACGCGACACGGCCTGGTTATGTGGCGCCGCGCACCGAGGTCGAGCGGGTGGTGGCGCGGATCTGGGCCGAGGTGTTGGGAGTGGAGCGGGTCGGGGTGGAGGACAGCTTCTTCGAACTGGGCGGCGACTCCATCTCGAGCATCCAAGTGATCTCGCGGTTGCGGGCGGCGCTCGAGGTGGATGTGTCTCCGCGGGCTGTGTTCACCCACCCGACGGTCGCCGAGCTGGCTGCTGCGATCGCCTCGCGGGCCGGGATGGGTGATGCCGGGCCGCCGTCCGCGATCCCGCGCGTGCCGCGTGACGGCGATCTGCCGTTGTCGTTCGCCCAGCAACGGTTGTGGTTCCTCGACCAGTTCGAACCCGATAGCACCGAGTACCTCACGCCGCTGGCGGTGCGGTTGCGCGGCGAACTCGACGTCGAGGCCCTGCACACGGCGTTGACCGGCTTGGTGGCACGGCATGAGTCGTTGCGTACCACGTTCGACTCGGTGGATGGCCGTGGTGTGCAGGTGGTGCACGAGCCGAACGAGGTTCGCGTGCCGGTGCTGGACCTGTCGGTCCTGCCGGAGGCGGAACGCGAGGTCGAGCTGCGCCGGGTCCTGAAAGAGGAGAGCAACAGGCCCTTCGACCTGCGTGAGGGTCCGCTGCTGCGGCCGCGGTTGGTGCGGCTGGCCACCGAGGAGCACGTGCTGATGTTGTGCATGCATCACATCGCGACCGATGGCTGGTCCACCGGTGTGATCGTCGACGAGCTGGGCGTGCTGTATGGGTCGGCGCTGCGTGGTGAGGTGGCGGAGCTGCCCTCGCTTCCGGTGCAGTACGCGGACTTCGCGGCCTGGCAGCGGGAGCAGATGTCGGGAGAGGCTCTCGTCGAGCAGCTGGGGTACTGGCGTGGCCAGCTGGGCGGGGTGGCGGCGTTGGAGTTGCCGACCGACCGGCCCCGGTCGGTGGTGCAGACCAAGAACGGTGCGCTGCTGGAGTTCGAGGTACCCGCAGCGGTGACGGCTGGGCTCAAGGAGCTGGGGCGGCGGCACGACGGCACCTTGTTCATGACGCTGATCGCGGCGTGTCAGGTGCTGTTCGGCCGGTGGTCCGGGCAGGACGACGTCGCGGTGGGCACCGTCACCTCGGGCCGGGAGCGGGCCGAGGTGGAGCGGCTGGTCGGGATGCTGGTCAACACCGTGGTACTGCGATCCCATGTGGACAGTGCGCGAACGTTCCGGGAGTTCCTGGGCGAGGTGAAGCGCACCGTGCTGGAGGCCTTCGCCCACCAGGACGTGCCGTTCGAACGCCTGGTGGACGAACTCCAGCCGGATCGGGACACCAGCCGCTCGCCGCTGTTCCAGGCCATGATCGTGCTGCAGAACACTCCGGTCGGGGCGCCGGATCTGCCGGGTCTGCAGGTCGAGGGTCTCCCCATGTCGGGGGTGATGGCAAGTTTCGACGTCAGCATCGACTTCCAGGAGCAAGGCGACGTCCTGGCCGGCGTGCTGGAGTACAACACCGATCTGTTCGACGCGACCACGATCGAGCGGATGGCCCAGCACCTAGTGGTGCTATTGGAGGGCATTGCCACCGACCCGGACCGTCCACTGGCCGAGTTGCCGCTGCTGACCGAAGACGAGCGGCACCGGGTATTAGTGGAATGGAACGACACCGCTCTGCAAGTGCCTGGGGTGACGTTTGTGGAGGTGTTCCAGGCCCAGGTGGTGCGCACCCCGGGCGAGACCGCGGTGGTGTGCGGGGACACGGCGTTGAGCTTCGCGGAGTTGAACCAGCGGGCGAACCGGCTGGCGCACCATCTGATCGGTGCGGGTGTCGGCCCCGAGCGGGTGGTGGCGTTGGCGTTGCCACGCTCGGCGGAGATGGTGGTGGCCATCCTTGCCGTGCTCAAGGCTGGCGGGGTGTACCTGCCGGTTGACCGGGCGTTGCCGGCTGAGCGGATCGAGTTCCTGCTATGTGATGCGGCGCCTGTACTGGTGGTCGCCACCAGCGACAGTGCCAACGTCCACAGTGCGCTCACCGGAGACACGGATTGCCTGGTGCTGGATCACCAGGACACCGTTGCAGCGCTGCAGCGCTGCCCGGATACCGACCCGATCGATACCCAACGGGTCGGTTCCCTTCGGTTGGACAACTCGGCGTATCTGATTTACACCTCGGGCTCGACCGGGCGGCCGAAGGGTGTGGTCATCGAGCACCGCGGCCTGACCAATCTGTTCTTCGACCACCGCACTGAGCTGATCTATCCCGAGGCCGTTGCCGCGGGGCGCAGGTTGCGGGTGGCGTTGACCTCGGTGTTCTCCTACGACACCTCGTGGGAGGGCCTGCTGTTTTTGGCTGATGGTCATGAACTGCACGTGATCGACGACGATGTCCGGCTGGATGCGCAGGTACTGGTGGACTACGTCGCCCATCGCCGGGTCGATCTGCTGGACCTCACCCCGTCTTATGCCCAGCAGCTGCTGCCGGCCGGACTGATCACCGACCAGCGGCACCGCCCGCGGGTGATCATGCTGGGTGGGGAGGCGGCCGGTGAGTCGCTGTGGCGCGAGCTGGCCGGCGCGGCGGACACCACCGGCTACAACTACTACGGTCCCACCGAGTGCACCGTCGACGCGGTGTCGTGCCGGCTCGACGGTCAGGACCGGCCTGTGATCGGCCGACCCGGACACAACCAGCAAGCCTACCTGCTTGACCAGTGGCTGCGTCCGGTTCCGGTCGGGGTCCCTGGTGAGCTGTACCTGGCCGGTGCCCAGCTGGCCCGCGGCTACCTCAACCGGGCCGGTCTGACCGCGCAGCGGTTCCTGGCCTGCCCGTACGGGCCGCCGGGCAGCCGGATGTACCGCACCGGCGACCTGGTGCGCTGGACCGCCCAGGGTGTGTTGGAGTACCTGGGTCGCGCCGACGAGCAGGTCAAGATCCGTGGGTTCCGGGTCGAGCCCGGTGAGGTCGAGACCGCGCTGCTGGAACACCCCGACGTGGCCGAGACCCTCGTGGTCGCCCGCGACGACAGCGGGCACACCCGGCTGGTCGCCTACCTGGTGCCCGCGGATTCCACCGTACCCGGCTGGTCGCAGTTGCGGTCCTGGCTCAAACGCAGCCTGCCGGACTACATGGTGCCCTCGGCGTTCGTCACGCTCGATCGGCTGCCGCTGACCTCCAGCGGGAAGGTCGACCGGCGGGCGCTGCCGGCGCCGGATCTGCAACCGGAGCTGGGATCATCCTATGTGGCCCCACGGAGCCCGGTTGAGCGGGAGCTGGCCCGGATCTGGTCCGAGGTGCTCGGTGTGGAGCAGGTCGGGGTCGAGGACAACTTCTTCGGCCTGGGCGGTGACTCGATCCTGAGCATCCAGGTGGTGTCCCGGGCCCGGGCGGCCGGGCTGCGGCTGACCTCGAAGGACATCTTCCTGTACCAGGCCATCGGCGAGCTCGCCGCGGGCGTTGACATCGAACCGGCCCCCGAGCCGATCGACAGCGACCTCGTCGTCGGCCCGGCACCGCTGACCCCGATCCAGAGCTGGTTCCTGTGGACCCAGCCGGACACCGCGAACCACTACACCATGTCGGTGCTGGTGGAGCTGATCGAGGACACCGAGGAGGACGCGCTGCGGGCGGCACTCGACGCGGTGGTGGCCCACCACGACGCGCTGCGCATGCGGTTCGAGCACGTCGATGGTCAGTGGGTGCAGGATGTCGCCCCCGCCGAGTCGGCCGAGGTCCTCGCGCGCTGCGACGTGTCGGGGCTCGACGTCGAAGCGGTTCAGGCGGTCATGGAACGAACCGCAGTGTCCGCCCAGTCCGGTCTCGATGTCGTGGCTGGTCCGCTGCTGCGGGCCGTGCTGTTCGCCTTCGGACCCGGGTGCCGGCCGCAGCTGTTCCTGGCCGTCCACCACCTGGTGGTCGACGGGGTGTCCTGGCGGATCCTGTTCGAGGACCTGGAGACGGCCTACCGCCAGGTTGCCGCCGGGCGGCCGGTGGACCTGGGGCCCAAGACCACCCCCTACCAGTACTGGTCGCAGCGGCTGACCGAGTACGTCCGAGCTGGACGGCTCGACGACGACCTGGCGTACTGGGCCGAGGTGTCCGGCCGCGCCTCGGCCGACCTTCCGGTGGACCGAGTCGGGTCGAACACGGTCGACTCGGCACGTACCCTGTCGGTCCGGCTCGACGGCGACGAGACCGATGCCTTGTTGCATCAGGTGCCGGGGGTGTACCGCACGCAGGTCAACGACGCGCTGCTCAGTGCCCTGGCCCGGGTGCTGTCCCGCTGGACCGGCCGCAGCGACGTGCTGATCGGCGTGGAAGGCCACGGCCGGGAGGAGATCATCGACCGGCTCGACCTGTCGCGCACCGTCGGCTGGTTCACCACGGAGTTCCCCGTCGCGTTGACAGTGCCGATGCCCGACTCCCCGAGCGGGTGCTCGGTGGAGGACACAGCCGGCTGGGGTGAGGTTCTCAAGTCGGTCAAGGAACAGCTCCGGGCCGTGCCCCACCGGGGCCTCAGCTACGGGGCGCTGCGCTACTTGGGCTCGCCGGACTCGGCGGCCGCCGTCCTCCACGAGGACGCGCTGCCACAGATCTCGTTCAACTACCACGGCCAGTGGGACGCGACGTCGGAATCCGAGGGGCTCTACCGCGGCTGGGGTGACGAGATAGGGCAGGATGCCGCCGCCGAGAGCGTCCGCACCTGTCTGCTCGAAGTCGTCGGTCAGGTCGGGAGCGAGGGACTGGAGCTGGCCTGGACCTACTCCAGCCAGGTGCACGACGAGGCCACCGTGCGGCGGCTGGCGACCGAGATGATCGAGGCGCTCCGGGGGATCGTCGCGCACTGTGCCGAGCCGGGCGCGGGTGGCCGCACCACCTCGGACTTCCCGCTGGCTCGGCTGGACCAGCGGCAGGTCGACCGCATCGTCGGTGACGGGCGCGGCGTGGAGGACATCTACCCGCTGACCCCGTTGCAGGCCGGGATGCTGTTCCACAGCCTGGTCGATACCGAGGGACGCGCCTACTTCAACCAGCTCCGCCTACGGCTGTCCGGCGTGTGCGACCCGCAGGCACTCGGCATGGCCTGGCAGCGGGTGGTGGACCGGACACCCATCCTGCGCAGCAGTGTCGTGTGGGACGGCGTCGATGAGCCTGTGCAGGTCGTGCACCGCGAGGTCGCGCTGCCCACCACTTACCATGACTGGCGGGATCTGTCGCTGGCGGACCGGGATCGGGAGCTGCGGCGGGTGCTGGCCGAAGACAGCGCCGCTGGCATGGACCTGACCTCGGCGCCGTTGATGCGGATGGTCGTCGCCCGGCTGCCCGACGACGAGGTCCTGCTGGTATGGACCTCGCACCACGTCCTGCTGGATGGCTGGAGCACCGGAGAGGTGTTCGGCGAGGTGTGCGAGCAGTATGCGGCGCTCATTAACGACCGGGCGCCCGATCTGGTGGTCCGACGCCCATTCCGGGACTACCTGCAGTGGCTCGGTCGGCAAGATCAACGGGAGGCGGAGGAGTACTGGCGCGGCGTACTGTCGGGCTTCGACTCGCCCACCCCGCTGCCCTACGATCGGCAGGCCGTCGAGGCCCACCGGGCCGAGTCCTCGGAGTCAATGCCGATCGAGCTCCCCGTCGATCAGTCCAGCCGGCTGCATCGGGTGGCCAAGCGCAATGGTTTGACATTGAACACGGTGGTGCAGGGTGTCTGGGCGCTGCTGCTGTCTCGCTACAGCGGCGAGCGTGACGTGCTCTTCGGCGTCACCGTGTCGGGTCGGCCGGCCGAGCTGCCCGGTGTCGAGGACATGGTCGGCATGTTCATCAACACCGTGCCGACCAGGGTCGAGGTCCGTGACGGGCAAGACGTCGTGTCGTGGCTACGCAGACTGCAAGACGACCAGACCGAGACCCGGCGGTTCGACTTCGTCTCGCTGGCCCAGCTGCAGTCCTGGAGCGACCTGCCCGGCGGGATCAGCCTGTTCAACAGCGCGGTGGTGTTCGAGAACTACCCGATCGAGGACACGTCGATCGACGATGCGGGTATTCGGGTGCGTGACGTGGAGACGCTCGACACCACGACCTTCCCGCTGACCCTGAGCGCCCGTCTCGACGACCGGCTCTATTTCGACCTCGCCTACGACCCCGACCTGTTCGACACGGCCACCGTCGAGCGGATGGCCGCCCACCTGTTGGTGCTGCTCGAGGGTGTTGCCGCGGACCCGGGTCGGCTGGTGTCGCGGTTGCCGATGCTGACCGGGGCCGAGACCCGTCGGGTGGTGGTGGAGTGGAACGACACTGAGCGGGTGTTGCCGGAGGTCACGTTGCCGGAGCTGTTGCATGCTCAGGTGACGCGGACGCCGGATGCGACGGCGGTGGTGTTCGAGGGTGCGGAGCTGTCGTATGCGGAGCTGAACCGGTGGGCGAACCGGCTGGCGCACAAGCTGATCGCGCTGGGGGTGGGTCCGGAGCGGTGCGTGGCGGTGCTGCTGCCGCGGTCGGTGGAGCTGGTCGTGGCGTTGTGGGCGGTGCTCAAGGCCGGCGCCGCCTACCTGCCGGTCGACCCGGACTACCCGACCGAGCGGGTGGCGTTCGTGCTCGCCGACGCCGCCCCGGTGGTGGTGCTCGACAGCCTGGAGGCGGTCGGTGAGGTCGACGGGTATCCGGACAGCCACCCGACCGACGCCGGGCGGACAGGCGCGCTGGTGGCCGACCACCCGGCGTATGTGATCTACACGTCGGGGTCGACGGGGCGGCCCAAGGGTGTGGTGGTCGCGCACCGGGGGATCGTGAACCGGCTGCTGTGGATGCAGGCCGCCTACGGGCTGGGTGCGGGGGACCGGGTGGTGCAGAAGACGCCGTCGAGCTTCGACGTGTCGGTGTGGGAGTTCTTCTGGCCGTCGTTGGTGGGGGCAGCGCTGGTGGTGGCCCGGCCGGAGGGTCACAAGGACCCGGCGTACCTGGCCGGGCTGATCCGGTCGGCGGGGGTGACCACCGTCCACTTCGTCCCGTCGATGCTGCGGGCGTTCGTGCAGGAGCCTGCGGCGGCGGGCTGCACCGGGCTGCGGCGGGTGATCTGCAGTGGGGAGGCGTTGCCCGCGGACCTGGTGCGGGAGTTCCACGCGGTGCTGGATGTGGGGCTGCACAACCTGTACGGGCCGACCGAGGCGTCGGTGGACGTGACCTTCTTCGAGTGTGTGCCGGGCCGGGACGCGGTGTCGGTGCCGATCGGGCGTCCGGTGTGGAACACCGGCCTGTACGTGCTGGACCGGAACCTGCGACCGGTGCCGCCGGGTGTGTCCGGTGAGCTGTTCATCGCCGGGGTGCAGCTGGCCCGGGGCTACCTGAACCGTCCGGGGTTGACCGCGCAGCGGTTCGTGGCCAACCCGTTCGGGTTCCGGGGCGCACGGATGTACCGCACCGGGGACCTGGCCCGGTGGACCGCGGAGGGGGTGCTGGAGTACCTGGGTCGCACCGACCACCAGGTCAAGATCCGGGGTTTCCGCATCGAGCTGGGCGAGATCGAAGCCGTGCTGGTGGAGCATGCGGACGTCGCCGAGGTGGCGGTGCTCGCCCGGGAGGACCAGCTCGGCCTGCGGCGGCTGGTGGCCTATGTGGTCCCCGCACAGGGGCGGGCGCCGGAGGCGGCCGGGTTGCGCGGGTTCCTCGCCGCCTCGCTGCCGGAGTACATGGTGCCTGCGGCGTTCGTGACGTTGGACGCGCTGCCGTTGAGCCCGAACGGCAAGCTCGACCGCAAGGCGCTGCCCGCGCCGGAGCCCGGTGCGGTGGGCGGTGCCGGTTACGTGGCGCCGCGGACCGAGACCGAGCGGACGCTGGCCGACATCTGGGCCGAGGTCCTCGGTCTGGAGCGGGTCGGGGCCGAGGACAACTTCTTCGAGCTCGGCGGCGACTCGATCCTGAGCATCCAGGTGGTGTCCCGCGCCCGACAAGCCGGGGTGGGTCTGATGCCCCGGGACCTCTTCCGGCACCCGACCCTGGCCTCGCTGGCCTCGAGCGTGGCCGAGGCGGCCCCGACGGTGGTGGCCGAGCAGGCTCCGGTGAGCGGCCCGGTGCCGCTGACCCCGATCCAGCACTGGCTGTTCGAGACCAACCCGGTGCGGTCGGAGCAGTTCGACCAGTCGCTCGCCCTCGAGCTCGTCGATGACGTCGACGAGGCGGCGCTGCGTCGCGCGCTGGGCGCGGTGATCGAGCATCACGACGCGTTGCGGATGCGGTTCGAGCACGTCGAGGGGGCGTGGCACCAGCACAACGCGCCGGTCGGGCCGGCGGAGCTGCTGGAGCTGCTGCGGGTGGAGGCGCTGTCCGACCTGGACGGGAAGGAACAGGACGCGGCGATCCGCACCGTCGCCGGGCAGGTCTGCGCCGGGTTCGACCTGGCCGCGGGTCCGTTGCTCAAGGCGGTGCTGTTCGACCTGGGTGCCGGGCGCCGGCCGGTGTTGTTCGTGGCGGTGCACCACCTGGTGGTGGACGGGGTGTCGTGGCGGATCCTGCTGGAGGACCTGGAGCGCGCCTACCAGCACGCCGCGAGCGGTGAGGTCGTCGATCTGGGAGCCAAGACCACCTCGTTCCGGCAGTGGGCGCTGCGGCTGGCCGAGCACGTCGCAGCCGGGGGGCTCGACGCGGAGCGCGACTACTGGGCCGGGGTCGCCCGGGGCTGTGACGCGGCGCTGCCGGTCGACGGCCACGGTGCGAACACGGTGGGCTCGACCCGTACGGTGACCGTGGGCCTGGACGCGGAGCGGACCCGGGCGCTGCTGCAGCAGGTGCCCGGCGTGTACCGCACCCAGGTCAACGACGTGCTGCTGGCGGCGCTGGGCCGGGTGCTGGGCGACTGGACCGGGCACGATCGGGTGCTGGTCGACCTGGAGGGCCACGGCCGCGAGGAGCTGTTCGACGAGGTGGACCTGTCGCGCACGGTGGGCTGGTTCACTACCCTGTTCCCGGTCGCGCTCGACGTGTCCGGTGTGGAGGACTGGGGCGCCACGCTCAAGTCGGTCAAGGAGCAGCTGCGGGCGGTGCCCCGGCGGGGCTTCGGGTACGGGGCGCTGCGGTACCTGACCGCGACGAGCGGGCTGGCCGACCAGGCGCAGCCGCAGGTCATCTTCAACTACCTGGGCCAGTTCGGGCTGCCCGCCCCCAGCGAGGGGCTGTTCCGCGCGATGCGCGGGGACCTGGACCTCGGGAATGCGGCGGCGGAGGATGGCCGGGCGCACGTGCTGGATGTCGCGGGCTGGGTCGAGCAGGGGCGCCTGCTGTTCACCTGGTCCTACTCCGAGCAGCTACACCGGCGGAGCGCCATCGACGCCCTGGCCGAGGACATGCTCGCGGCGCTGCGCGACATCGTCGAGCACTGCGCGGCCCCGGGCGTAGGGGGGCGCACCCCGTCGGACTTCCCGCTGGCCCGGCTCGACCAGCCCACTGTGGACCGACTGGTCGGCAACGGGCGATCGGTGGAGGACGTTTACCCGCTGTCGCCGATGCAGGCCGGCATGGTGTTCCACTGCCTCGTCGACACCTCCTCGGGCGCCTACTTCAACCAGATGCAGCTGCTGTTGTCGAGCGTGTCGGACCCGCGGGCGTTGGGGGCGGCCTGGCAGGCCGTGGTGGACCGCACGCCCGTGCTGCGCAGCCGGGTGGTCTGGGAGGGCGTGGCCGAGCCGGTGCAGGTGGTGCACCGCGAGGTCACGGTGCCGATCACCTATCTGGACTGGACACAGCTCTCGGACGCCGCCCAGGAAGAGGAGCTGGAGCGGCTGCTCGACCGCGACCGGGCGCAGGGCCTGGACCTGGGTGCCGCCCCGCTGCTGCGGGTGGCCATCGCCGCGCTGCCGGACGACAAGGTCCAGTTGGTGTGGACGCTTCATCACGTGCTACTCGACGGGTGGAGCACCTCCCAGGTGTTCGACGAGGTGTGCGAGCACTACGCGGCGATCGTCGGTGGACACTCGGCCACGCCGGTGGCGCGACGCCCGTTCCGCGACTACGTGCAGTGGCTCGGCGAGCAGGACCGCCCAGCGGCCCAGGAGCACTGGCGGCACGTGCTGGCCGGGTTCGATGCGCCGACCGCGCTGCCCTACGACCGGGCGCCGGTGGAGGCGCATCGTGCCGAGTCGTCCGAGACCGTCGCTGTGGCGCTGTCGGCCGAACGGTCCGCTCGGCTGCGCGAGGTGGCCCAGCGCAACGGGCTGACGGTGAACACGATCGTGCAGGGTGCGTGGGCGCTGCTGCTGTCGCGCTACAGCGGTGAGCGCGACGTCGTGTTCGGCACGACGGTGTCCGGGCGGCCGGCCGAGCTGCCCGG
>JBOHGT010000114.1:0-3068 GCA_050700385.1 Pseudonocardiaceae bacterium
CGAGATTGCCGGCGATCTCCGTGACGCGGGGTGGCGAACCGGCAGCTATCTGGGGGCCAGCCGCAAGCTCTCGAAGCAACTCAGATGGGCCGCGGACCAGGGTGCTCGCTACAGCGTGATCTACGGGGGCGACGAGCGTACCGCCGGTGAGGTCACCATCCGCGATATGACGACGGGTGAGCAGACGCGCGCACCGGTCACCGGCGTAGCCGAGCACCTCGGCCGGCTGGGCACCGGTTGAGTTGACGGACGGGATCCGATCGTGGCGAGCGCATCAGACCCAGCTGACTCTTGTACTGACCTATAGGCTCGCGCCGGGATGCTGCGTCGGTCCACGCGTTCGACGTACACGGGGATCCGGTCCGACGCCGGATCCTGCAGCTACCTGCCGACGGCGAACGGGCGGCGGACAAGGTCAGCGCGGTCGATCATGTTTTCTGGTACCAGAACGCTGTTGAAACGGGCGCGATAACCGCGTTCTGCAACCAGAACGCGAGAAAGGAGGCGCGCGAGGTACACGAGGCGGCGTGCAGACCGGCGAGTCCGTCGGAGAGTGGCGCCCGGTTCGGCGTGTTCCTCGCGGCCGACTACGCGGGACCGGCCCGGCCTGCGGGTCCCTCCGACCGTCACCCAGGAAGACGTCGCTGACCCGCACCCCGACCTCGCCGACCCTCGACCAGATCAGCGGCACGGCGGTGACCCACGCGCTCGCCCGCGCCCTTCCAGCACGCCCAACCATCGATGAACCGCCCACAGGAGCGGGAACTCGTCGTAACTAGTTCGGACGGCCGCAACGACGATCTCCGGCAGGCGACGGCGGGTGGTGTCGCGTAACCAGGCCGGGGCATCCGCTCCAGGGGGTGCAGGCTCAGCTCGGAGTGGCGCACGATTTCCTCCTAGGCTGCCGGACCCCCGTCGCCAGTCGCCAGCCCGCAGCAACAGATCGCCGACGTCCCCGCGTTACGCCGGCTGGGCCGCGGCTGAGTGGTGGTGGTCATCGGAATCGCGATCCCCATGCGACGCACCGACCCCGTGGTCGATCTCGTCGGCGGCGGCGTAGAACTCCTCGGCGAGGGCGGCGACGAGGCCACGCTCGCTGATGGCGGAGACTGGCAGGTCGCTGAGGCGGGCACGCAGCCGGCGACCCCAGTATCGACGGTCGGCGGCGAGGGCGGCTTCTACGCCAGCGGTGATGGCGGCGGCGTCGGAGACGGCGCGAGCCGGACGTGCGGCTGCTCGGGCGGCTTCTGCGATGGCCAGGGGGACGCTCACCGGGCACCTCCGGTGGCGGTGTCGTTGTCTCGGGCAGCGTGTTGGTGGACATGCTGGGTAGTGGTCATGTCCGCCCCCTTCAGGAAGTGTACGGCGTTAATATGGAGTACGTTGTGCGCCACGAAATACGATGTCAAGCAAGTTTTGAGATCCCACCTACCAAGCTCGATGTCGTCCTGCCTGCCAAGCCGGGCAGCCAGCAGGTGGAGATTCGCTGGCAACTTCATCGAGCTCTGCGAGCAGCTGACCCTGCAGGACGGCCAGCCCTCGAGGAGCTGTGGCGGCGGCTGAGCCTGTCGGCGAACTGGCCGACAACCTTACCGCCGTCGGCGCGGGGCCGAGGGCGTGAGCTGCCCCAAGGATTGTCGGTCCGATCCTGGTGAGACCCGGTCAGGAAGCGGCGATGACGATCTTGGGTCACCACGGCGGTCTGACCGACATCGGGAATCTCAGTGCAGCCCGTCGGGAGTCGACTGTGGACGAGGTCGCGACGGTGGCGCGACTGTTCGAGCGGGTACCAGAGATGCAGGACGTCATTGACGGGTCCGTTCTCCTGGCGGTGTGCCGTGCGGCAGGCCCGGGCGGGATCCTATCGGCTGCCGGCGCCGACCGGATCGGGCAAGACGATCACCTCGGCGGGGTTCGCGTTGCACCACGCTGCGCGGCACCGCAGGGCACGGGTGATAGTGGCGGTGCCGTTCCTCACGATCACCGAGCAGAACGCGGAGGTCTACCGATCAGCCGGTCGAGCTTTTCCAGCGGTTACGCCGGGCGCGTTACGAGTGGTGGATCGAGTCCAAGCCGGATCTGGCCGAGGTCGCCGACAAGGTCGCACAGCAGCGGCAGGCCCTGGTGGTCGTCAACACCGTGGACCACGCGCGACGCGGCCGTGCTGGTCGTGGCGGAGCTTGACCGGCTGTCGCGCTCTGTGGCTGACGCCTCCGGGCTCCTGGACCGGGCACAGCGCGCCGGGTGGGCCCTCGTGGCCGCCGACCTCGGGGTAGACACCACCACCCCGGCCAGGGAAGGGATGGCGAACGTCATGGCGACCTTCGCGCAGCTGGAGCGCAAGCTCATCGGCCAGCGCCCGCGACGCGCTCACCGTCAAGCGCGAGCAGGGCGTGCGGCTCGGGCGCCCGGCGACCCTCCCGCCCGACGTGGTCAAGCGCATCGTCACCGAGCATCAGAAGGGTGCCTCCTGGTCGGCGATCGCGCGGGGACTCGAGGCGGACTGCGTGCCGACCGCTCAGGGCGGGGCGCGCTGGTACCCGGCGACGGTGCGGAAGGTCGCACCAGGGCAGGCCGCCGGGGCTGTCCGGCATTGAGGGTGGACCCCCGGCCGGACCGCGGGGGTGAGGACGGTCCGGCCGGGGCCGACCGGCCCGCCGGGAGTGCTCACCGACAGCCGGCCGGGGCTCATCACCGCAGCAGGTTCACCGCGCGCCCGGTTCCCGGGGTGGGAAACCACATGCCGCCCCACACGCCCTGTGAGCGGGTCGCTCGGGCGTAGGCGCGGCACGACCGCTGCACCGGACAGGCGGCGCAGAACTCCGCGCCCAGCGCCGCCGCGTCGCGGCTGGGGGCGCTGTGGGAGACGAACCGGTCGGGGTCGGGGTCGGGCGCGCGGTGGCGCACGCCGCGGCCGCCCGCACTCCTCGGTGTGCTCGGTCATGGCAGCTCGAACAGCTCACTGAGCACGGCTTCGCAGCGGCCGTGGCGCTGCCAGACGGCCCGGGTTTGCGAGGGCAGTTCGGTGGGCAGGATCAGCCGGTCGTCGCTGGTGCGGTGGCGCATGG
>JBOHGT010000115.1:0-22095 GCA_050700385.1 Pseudonocardiaceae bacterium
GCCGCGTTGGACGTCCAGCGTCTCGTACAGCGTGACCGGGACCTGGCGCCAGGCCTCGATGAGGTCGCGTTCCTCCGGACGTAGCCAGTGACCGCGGGCGGCGAGGCCCGCCCGGCTGGCGTGCGCGACCGACCACGCGAGATGGCGTCTAGCAGGGTGGCCAGTGCGTCTGTTTACGGCCGCGCTGCGGACGCTGGCTCGTCGAGCACGGCCACGCGCAGGGGCCCGCAGGTGGGGCCCCCGATCCGGCGCCCGGTGAGCAGATCGAACGTGGCGTGGTGCAGCGGGCAGGTGATGCGCAGCGTGCGGGGGTTGACGCGGCCGAACCGCAGTCGTCCCTTGCGGTGCGGGCATGTCGCCGAGGCCAGGATCCGCCAGCCCGCGACCTCGATCAGGATCCGGTCGTCGCCGACGGGACGGATTCGCGCTGCCGGGATCATGCCAACCGCCTGGCTTTGGCCACCGCGGCCTCGGTGGCGTGGGCCACCGTGGTGCTGGTCAGCTCGATCCCGGCCCACACCTTGGCCAGGTCGATCGGCCGCTCCTCCTCCAGGGCTTTGATCGATTCGAGCATCTGGCGACTGTGGAAACTGTCGATGTAGAGGTGCTCGGTGTAGTACTGGCTGTTGCGGATGCCCAGCCGCTCGCTGGCGGCGGCGAAGCTCTTGAAGGCGTAGAGCACGCTGGACTCGAAGTAGGCGTAGGCGCCCAGGAAGTACTCCGGCGCAGAGGCGCGTGCGGCGAGCCAGTGGAACAGGTTGACGTAGGCGAAACTCTCGTCGTTGGCAGCGGCGATGTAGTGCTCGAGCTCGGTGGGCATGCCCAGTTCGGTGAGCAGCTTGCGGTACAGGGCGGAGTGTTCCTGCTCGTTGTTGCCGCAGCCGAACTCGTCGATGAGCACACGGAACACCGCCATCCGGGACTTGGCGGGCAGCCGCGGGATGATCGGCAAGTGAGACTGCGACTCCACCAGCCCGTCGACGGCGAACTCTGCGACCACGACCTTGAACTGCTCCAGCGTGGCCTGCTCGGCCAGGTACCGGTCACACTCCGGCGGGTCCGCCTCCTCGCAGCCCAGCAGCTCGTGCAGCTTCGAGACCAGCTCCTGGCGGGACGTGAACGGCGGCGCCCGGTGCTCGAGTGCGGCAGCCCGGGGCACCACCCACTGCTGCTCCAGGTTCACGATCTCGGTGTAGGTCGCGGCGTCGGGTAGCGAGCGGTTGTAGACGTACAGCCTCTGCTGGGCACTGTTCGCACCAAGGATCGTGGTCACGTCGCCACCGCCTTCGCCGCCACGACGCGGTCCGAGTCGATCACACCGCGGCGGACGAGCTCAGCCTTCACCGGGCGGTACCAGTCCTCGGTGAGCAGCCCGTACCGTGCGCAGGCGTCATCGACCTCTGCCTGACGCGCCGCGGTGGGGTCTGTGAGCATCGCATTGCACAGCGCGGGCTCGAGGTTGGCCAGGGGACCGATGAACCCAGCCACCCCGCGGGCCTCCAGCAGCAGGTTCTCCCAGCCCTCGAAAACTGGGACTTGGGGCAGGTCGGCCGCGATCCGCCGGGTCAGCTCGGGTGCACCGCTGGACTCCTTGATGCCCACGATCCCGGGCAGCCGGCAGATCTTCCTCAGCGTGTCGAGCTCGATGCGGTTGCCGGAGATCGCCGTCTCGTTGTAGAGGAATAGCGGCACGCTGACCGTCGAGTGCAGCGCGGCGAAGTGGCGGTAGATCCGGTCCTGGGTGAGGTCCTCGCCGAACGGGCTGGTAACCACGACCGCATCGACGCCCAGCGTGGCTGTGTGCTGGGCGCGGGCCACCACCGCGGCGGTGGTGGCCAGTTGGATCCCGGCGAGCACGGGCAGCCCACTGGAGTGGGCGCGGGTAGCTGAGATCATCTGCTGCCATTGTTGCTCGGTCAGTGCCCAGCCCTCACCGGAGCTCAGTGCGGGCATCAGCGCGGTGACCTCGCCGCGGACCGACTCGATCAGTCGGGCCACGCAGGTCTCGGAGACGTTGCCCGCGTCGTCGACGGGGGTGACCAGGGGAACGATGGTTCCGGAGTACATGACTAACCTCGTGTGAGTTCTGTCGGGATGCGTAGCGCCAGCGACGCCCGGTAGAGCTGTTCCAGGTGCTCGGGGAACGGTTGCTCGCCGGCCGGGGCGACCGGGACAACGGGTAGGTCGCCTCGGGCGGCGAGGTGGGGGTGGGCGGTGTGCAGCACGGCGTCGCGGCGCAGCACCATGCCCATCAGCAGCCGCGCGCGTATCGGTAGGTCCTGCAGCGCCGGGGTGCCGAGCGCAGCCTGGAGGTCGGCCTCGTCATAGCCGAGGCGGCAGAGCGCCATCTCGGTGTGCAGGGTGTCCATGAACGGGTAGTAGGCGTCCTGCACCGACCTCGCGTGCCCCCACACCACGTCATCGCACCAGCCCACGTGCTCCAGGCTCATCAGCACCTCGTTGTGCAGGCGGCGGGCGAAGAACGTCTTGCAGGCTCTGCGGGTGGCCTCGTCGACCGCGTGCATCCCCAGGAAGGCGGCGGCGTCGACGACCTCAGCGGGACCAGCCATGGCGGTCGAGCACCTCCCGCATCGCGGTCATGGCAGCCGCGAACATCTCGGGCTGGCGGGCCAGGGCGATGCGGATGTACCGCTCACCGTTCTCGGGCCGGTTCCAGTAGAAGTAGGTGCCGGGCAGGACGTAGACCTGCTCGTCGAGCAGCCGTTGCTGCAGCTCGGTGGCGGTCAGGTCGGGCGTGGTGAGGCGGAACCAGGCCACACTGGTGTCCACGACTGGCTCGACGTAGTCGAGAATGGTGCCAACCAGCGCCTCGCGGGTGGTGCGCCGATTCACGGCGATCACGTCGCGGACCGAGGCGAATCCGTCCTGGATCGAGTCCTCGACATAGTGGGCGAGGACGTTGAGCACGAATGGCGAAACGTTGAGTAGGACCGCGGTGTGAATGTTGTAGATGTCCTCGCGGATGTCCTCACTCGCAGTAATCATGGCGGCTTTTGCGTCCTGTACCGGCCAGGTCTTGCCGGTGTCCTCGATCGCCGCGTAGCTCACGCCGGAGTCCTCCAGCAACTCGTAGAGGTCGAAGCGGTCATGTCGGGGGTCGCACAGGGCGAAGGATGCGAAGCACAGATCGAGCACCAGCAGCTTGTCGTGGTCCTTGCAGAACCGGACGACCTCTTCGAAGCCGCGGCGGCCGTCCTTGAGGAGGCTGAACCCGGTCGGGTTGTTCGGGTCGACCAGATACAGGGCGTTGGCCTCCACCGTCTTCAGGTTGTCGTAGATCGTCTCCGGGTCGGCCAGGTGGTGCTCGGGCAACGGCACGAGCGGTGTCTGCATGTGCTTGAGCAGATCGACGAGATTGTCGAAGCACGGCTCGACCAGCGCCACGGTCATGTCGCGCTGCGCGCAGTACATCGCGGCAACCATGGTCGACACGCTGGCCGAATAGGACAGCAGGGTCTTGCCGAGCTCCACGGCGGTGGGCTGCTGGTGCAGCCGGAAGAACGTCTCGACCAGGCGCTGCTCGTGGAAGGATTGCTGGGAGTCCTCGGACTCGTACCACAGGTCGGTCAGTCGGGCGACGATCTTGTCCTGGCTCGGCGACTGCCCCTGGTGTGTATGGGCGTCGGCCAGGTTGAAACGGGTCTTGAGCGCCTGGATCTCATGCTGGGTGAGATCGACGAGGTTGGCGACGTCCTGGGTCTGCGCGCTAGTCACCTCCTGTTCAGGGACGATTGTCGAGGCGATGGCGCTGTCGTTGTAAGACATCGGATCCTTACCTGTTGGGGTATCGGCGAACAGCTCACGGACGAAAACGGCCTGTGATCAGGTCTCGCCTTGTCCGACTCCCGACAGTAGGACGCCTATCACTAGATCAGGTGAACGGGAAATAAACGATTCCTGCCGGTTTCCCCAACCACGCACCGATCACCGATCGGTTGGCTTCTCCCTCATTTCGGGCAGCCCGAGATGCCCGTCGTCGAAGAACGACGGGCTGCTACCTTTTGGCGGTCTCCATGGGTGCGTGCGCCCATGGGGCAATTCCGGCGCTATTTGTCAGCAGTGCGGATCCTGATCGTGATGTGCTGGAGGTCGGCTCGCGGCGCGCTGCAGGATGTCCTCGTAGATCGAGGGGTCATCGCGATGGACGACCGGCCAGCCGATGCCGTACCCGCCGTGCCAGCCCACTTCGATGCCGGGGTTGGCGTGGTCGGTGCCGTCGGGCAGGAACAGGTGGGGGCTGCAATTCACCTGCTCGGTCCGGGCGATCGCGGCCTGTTCGGTGAGCGCGCGGCGGGCGCGGCCGTCCCCGAGGGCGTCGGCAAGTTTGTCCACGTCGACGCCCTCGGCGCTCGATGCGGCGTCGAGGATCACCGTGGTGTTGCTGATGCAGCGTGACTCGGCCCAGAACGCGCGCCGCAGTGCGAGGTCGAGCTGTTCGGCGGCGTGGGCGCCCTGTTCCTTGGCGGCCTGGACGGCTTCCAGTGCGGGCAGCGTGGTCGAGGGGTAGAGCCAGTCCTTGGCCTGCCAGAGCTGCCAGCCGGCGTCGGGCTCGTGGCCGGCCATCCGGCCGACTTCGCTGTCGGTGCCGGGCCGTGGGCTGGGGGCGTCGTTGAGCAGCTCCAGCGGGAACGCGCGGTGGTCGAGCTCCACGCGGTCTTCCAGGCCGAGGCGCCGTCGGGTGGCGTGCAGCCGGTGCACGGCGATGTGGGCGAAGGAGCACCAGATGTCGGAGAAGATGACGATTACCCCGGCTGGCGGGGTGAGGTCGGCGATGGCCAGGTCCGGTGGGGGTGTGGCGGTCACGGGTCGTCCTCCTACGGTGTGTTGGGGCGTTGTCGGGTGTCAGATCGCGGTGGCGACGTCGTGACGCCCGAGCACCGCCTCGACGCTGAGGTCCTCGTCGGGCAGCCAGGGGGCCATGGCCGGGATCGCGCGCATCAGCTCGAGCAGGACGTCGGTGCGACCGGTGGCGGTCGGGGCGTGTGAGCTGAGCACCCTGTCCGGGCGGAGCCGCTCGATCTCGGTGATCGCCCTGTTGAACTTGTGCTGGTCGACCAGCGCCGTCCAGGGTGCGTTCGCCCGGGTGAACAGGCGCATCCCGTCCAGGTAGTCGGACTCGGCGGCGTCGGCGGCGTCCTCGACGAGGGTGGGGAGCACGGTGCCGAAGCAGTCCGAGCTGAACAGTGATCGGGAAGTGTGGTCGTAGATCGCCAGGGTGGAGGGGGCGTCGTAGGCCGGTGGCCGCAGCACGGAGATCGTGCGGTCGCCCAGCTCCAGCCGGCGTCCGGGGTTGATGGTCCGGACGCGGTGCCGCGGCACCTCCCACTGCTCGGCCAGCCGGGGGATCGACAGCCCGTTGGTCAGCAGCGTTGCGTGCGGCGCGGCCATCAGGACCTCGCGGAGGTTACCGGCATGGTCGCGATCGTCGTGGGTGAGCACGATCCAGCGCAGGTCGGTCGGCTCGACCAGTGACCACAGGGCCGCCTCGAAGTCGCCGCGGTCCACGGGCATGCCACTGTCGATGAGCAGCGGCTGGCTTCCGCGGACCAGGTGCGTGTTGACCGGCTGCATGCCGACCCCGTCGATGGGCAGGTGCGAGGGCAGAGTGAACACGTCCGGAGCCGCGGTGTGGGGCTTGCGCATGTTCGAAGGCACGGTGATCTCCCAACTCGGAGTGCGGGGGGACTGCGGGTCAGGTGAGCTGGACGAGCACCGAACCGGCGATGAGCAGGGCCAGGCCGCCGACCCGAGGCGCGGTGAGCGGCCGGCGCGGCATGCGGAACAAGCCGAACTGGTCGATGAGCGCGGAGGCCAGCTGCTGCCCGGTGACGGTCAGCGCCACCGTCACCGCCGCCCCGATGGTCGGGATGAGCAGGAAGGTCGCGGTCACGTAGGCGGCGGCGCAGAACCCGCCGAGCCAGCCCCACCACGGCATCCCGCGCAGTGGCCGCAGCCGCGGGGTGGGCGTGCGCCGCAGCGCCAGCAGGACGATCAGCACGATCGCGATGGTCAGCGTCGCCACGACGAAGCTGATCGTTCCGACAGTGAGGGGGCGCCCGATGGCGTCCTGGAGCTGGGCGTTGATCGCGCCCTGGATGGGCAGTACCGCCCCGGCCAGCACACCCAGGACGATCCAGCCGGACTGCGCGGCCGCGCGACCCGGAGGCGCGGCGGTGAGCGCGCGGGTCGCGGCACCCGGCCCGCCGACGCGCTGCTGCGCCAGCTGCTGGCCTCGGATGACCACCGTGATGCCGACCAGCACCGCGAGCGCGCCGAGCACGATGCCGAGGCTCAGCGGCTGCTGGGGCACCGCGAGCAGGCCGAACAGGTCCAGGCCCAGCGAGGCGAACACCTGCCCGGTGACGAACAGCCCCACCGCGGTCAGCGCGCCCAGCCGGGGGAACAGCAGGATCCCGGCGGTGATGTACAGCGGGCTGGCCACTCCAGCGAGCAGCAGCCACCACGGCTCCACAGCAGGCACCAGCGTCACCGCGCCGATCGCCCCCACCGCCGTGGCGAGCACCACCAGGGCTCCGGCCGCCACCATCAGCTGCAGGGTCGACGCCCCGTACGGGGTGCCCACGGCCTTGTTCAGCTGCTGATTCACCGAGGCCTGCACCGCGAGCAGGCAGCCGACCAGCAACGCGGATGCCAGCAGCGCCAGATACATGATCACCCCACGTCTACGGGAAGTGGACGCCTTGTCCCTTTCACTCCGGGAATGTAGGCGTAAGTGGACGAACTGTCCAGATGTTCGCCGGTGCCGGTACGCTCCCCTCATGGCTGCAGCCGACGAGACCGTCGCGACCGGCGGTAAGGCCGTCCCCGCCGAGCTACTTGCGAGGCAGGATGTCCCGGTCGTCGGCGGAAGCTCAGGACGTCCTGATCTGCTGATGCGGCCTGACGGCGCGCCCCGGGAGCGGGCCGACGCCGCCCGCAATCGCGAACGCGTCCTCGTCGCCGCGGAGCAGTTGTTCGCCACCGCAGACCCCACCTCGGTGACGATGGGCGACATCGCCCGCGCCGCCAGCGTGGGCCGGGCGACCCTCTACCGCCGCTTCCCCGACCCCGCCTCAGTCGCCGTGGCCCTGCTCGACGAGCACGAGCGGCGGCTCCAGCAGCAGCTGATCAGCGGTCAACCGCCGCTCGGGCCCGGTGCGCCGCCCGCCGCCCGGCTCGCCGCGTTCTACACGGCCATGGTCGACATGCTCGACCAGCACCTGCACCTCGCCCTCGGCGCCGAGTGCGGCAGCGCCCGATTCTCCACCGGCGCCTACGGGTTCTGGCGACTCCACGTGCGCGGCCTGCTCGTCGAAGCCGACGTACCCGACCCCGACACCCTCGCCGACTCGCTGCTCGCGCCACTGGCGCCCGAGGTGTACCAATACCAGCGCCACCAGCGCGGCAGGCTCCCGCAGCAGATCACCGACAGCCTGACCTGGCAAGCTCACCAGCTCCTCGACCCGACCGGTCAACCGGGAACCAGCAGCGCCACCTCGTCGGGTCAGCCGGGGTAGTCGTCCTCGTCGTCGGGGACTTCGGTGAACTGCTCCATCACGTCGGCCTCCGAGGCCTCCAGCGGGACACCGGCCAGCGTAACCTCACCGTCCTCGTCGTCGACCACGGCGGCGCGCTGCTCGGCGGCGTCCCGGGCATCGGCCTCTGCGGGCTCGTCGAACGGTGTGCTCACTGCGGCGCCTTTCGTCGTGTGGCCGGGGATGCGCAGGGGCCACCGTACGCCCGGCACTTGAGTGTGGCCGCGGGTACTCGTAGCGTCGGGGGTGACCAACCCGCACCATGTCTCCCGCGAGGTGACCGATCATGCGAGCAACGATCGGCGACCGCCTGCACGTGCACAGCCGCACCGTCGACCAGCCCGACCGATCGGGCGAGGTCGTCGAGGTGCGGGGAGCCGAAGGTGGCCCGCCCTACCTGGTGCGTTTCGACGACGGCCACGAGCGGCTGATCTTCCCCGGACCGGACTGCACCGTGCAGCACGTGCCGGGCTGAGCACTCACAGCCAGCCGCGGCGCTTGAACACCGTGTACAGGGTCAGCGAGACCAGCAGCATCAGCACCAGCGCGAAGGGGTAGCCCAGCCGCCAGCCGAGTTCGGGCATGGCGGTGAAGTTCATGCCGTAGATCCCGCCGACGAGGCTGGGCGCGAACAGGATCGCGGCCCATGCGGAGATCTTCTTGACCTCCTCGCCCTGCCGGAGGCTGGTCTCGGTGATCCGGGCGGTCTCCTCGTTCTGCCGCTGCGCGACCAGCGAGGAGTGGACGGTGAGGATGTTGGTCAGCAGCTGCCGGAAGGCATCGACACGCTCCACCACCCGCGTGGCGTGGTCGCGCACGTCGCGCAGCCTGCGCTGCAGCTCGACGTCTGCCTGGTGGGTGTCGAACCCGCGGGCGACCGAGTCGAGGATGTCCAGCAGCGGCTCGCAGGCCCGCTGGAACTCGATCACCTCGCGGGACAGCTGGTAGATCCGCCGGGATGCCCCGGGGTCGCCGCCGAACACCTGGGTCTCGATCTCGTCGATGTCGGTTTGCAGGCCGGCCACCACCGGCAGGTAGTCGTCGACGACGCGGTCGAGGATTGCGTAGAGCACCGCCTCCGGGCCGAGCCGCAGCAGCTCCGGTTCGGACTCCAGCCGCTTGCGCACCCCGGACAGATCGGGTTTCGCAGCATGCCGGACCGTGACGACGAAGTCGGCGCCGATGAACACGTGCAGCTCGCCGACCTCGACCACCTCGATGGGATCGACGTAGCGGGCCGGGCGCAGCACCACGAACAGCGTGTCCCCGTAGCGCTCGATCTTCGGCCGCTGGTGGGCGTGCACCGCGTCCTCGACGGCCAGCTCGTGCAGCTCGAATTCCGACGCGACCGAGGCGATCTCGTCGTCGTCGGGGCGGTAGAGCCCGATCCAGCCCATCCCGTTGCCACCGGCGGTGTGCTCGCGGAGCAGCTCGTAGGTGGTCTCCAGCGACTCCGGCTCGGCGCAGCGCCGGCCGTCCGCGTAGACCGCGTTGTCCACCACCGTCATCGTCGGCCTCCCATCGACTGCATCGTGCCAGCCGCGTCGACCAGTCGTGGTGCCGAGGGCCGGGCCGAGCCGGCGCACTGTCCTGAGCAAGGATGCCCTGTTGGCATCGGGCGTTACTGGATCACCGGCTGACGCCTTCCACCATGGTAGAATTAGCATTCAACCTTGGAAGAACGGTAGTTGAACGATGAGCCTCAACATCAAGAGCAACGAGGTGCACGAGCTGACCCGGGAGCTGGCGCAGCTCACCGGGGAAAGCCTGACCCAGGCCGTGACGACGGCCGTTCGAGAGCGGCTGGACCGCGTCCGCCGGCAGTGTGACGACACGCGGCTCCGAGCCGAGGCCATGCTCGCGATCGGACGTGACACCGCGCCGCGGCTTCGCGAGCCGGCCCGCAGCACCGAGCACGGCGAACTGCTGTACGACGAGCGTGGACTACCCCGTTGATCGTCGACACCTCGGTGCTGATTGCAATACTGCGCGACGAGCCCGAGGCAGAGACCCTCGCGCTTGCCCTCGCCACAGCCAAGGCACCCCGGATCTCCGCGGCGAACTACCTGGAAACCGCGATCGTGATCGACGCCAGCCGCGATCCGATCGCCAGCCGGCACGTCGACGACCTGTTCACCGGAGCAGGGCTGGTCATCGAGCCGGTCACTGCCGGGCAGACCACTATCGCCCGCGCCGCCTACCGGGACTTCGGCAAGGGCAGCGGCCATCCCGCTCAGCTCAACTTCGGCGACTGTTTCGCCTACGCGCTGGCGAAGAGCACCGGCGAGCCGCTGCTGTTCAAGGGCGACGACTTCGGCAGGACCGACATCATCCCGTTCTCGGCCACACGGCCGGACTGACCATTGTCAGGCGCGGGGTCGAGTCACTTCGGGCCAGCCGCGATGCCGTGTACGGGCGAGCGCGCCAACGGGACCCGTCAGGCGGTCATCCCGGGTAGCGGGCTCGCGGGTGTGGTCCGTGGTCCACGCGACCCGCGAACCACCCACCCCGTCGGGCCGACAAGGCGCGGTCGATGCGGGAGCGACCGGATCAGGTGGGATCGATGAGATGGTTGGCGACGGCGCGGGGCGGGGAGCCCGGGAGACATGTGGGCACATCAACCACGCAAACCGACTTGATCACCCGCAGCGTCTGACGCACGGGCTGAAAGCGGTCTGAAACCGGGGCGTCGCAGCATGTGCACGGCGGTACGTCGAAGGGCATTCGACGGCCGTGTCGTGGGGTGATTGTCATGACCGTGGACTTCGGTGTCGTGCCCGATCAGCTGCGCAACGTGGCGGGTGTGTTGCGGGGCTCGGCGGAGGACCTGCGTGCGGTGCGCTCGGCCTGGGATCGCCAGACCGTCGACGGGAGCGCGATGTTCGGCACGACCGAGTGCGCCGATGCGTTCCGGGCATTGCAGGAGACCTGGTTTCAGGACCTCGGGAGGAGGATCGGCTACCTCACCGATCTGGGTGACGCCGCGGAGGACAGCGCGAACACCTACGCCCGGGTCGACGACACTGCCCGGCAGGACTTCGGGCGGCGGGACCTGGGATGAGCGCGGTGAGTCGGGGTGAGCTGGCCGGGCGCGCCGCCCGGCTGGCGCAGCTCGCCGGCTCGGTGAACCCGGGAAACCTGGCAGCCACCCTGGCCGAGGCGACCAACCAGATGGGCGAGATCCCGGGCAACCCGGGCGGGTTGGAGGATCTGGCCGCGGCATTCCGGCAGGCCCGCACCGGGTTGGGCACCGTCGGCGAGGACACCCGGCTCACCGGGCAGAGCCGGCTGCCGCAGGCCTGGATGAGCGGCCAGGCCAGCCAGCACGCCGCGACCGTCACCACCGCGGCCGGTGACCAGCTGCGAGACGGCGGCGAACCGTTCGGCCGCGTCGCCGATGCCATGGACGGCCTCGCGGGCAGGCTGCGGTCGCTGCAAGACGAGCACGGCAGCGTGCTCCAGGCGATGATCGATGCCGCGCACCGCGCGGACCAGCTGGCCGCACAGCCCGCTGCCCACCCGGCGGTCGCGGCCGACGCCGTGCAGGCTGCGGCGGCGCTGATCAACCGCGGCGCGGAGCTGATCACCGAGACCGGCACCGCACACGACGAGGCCCACGCCGTCTTGACCAGCCCCGGCGCGCCGGGCCAGGGTCCGACTCCCGACGGCCCGGGCCGTATTTCCCTGGACCAGATCCTCGCCGAGTACCAGGTCCCGCCGGACCCACGAGGTACGGTGAGCTACCCTCCGTTCCCGCTCAGCCTGGCCGTCGGCAGCCAGACGATCACCAGAACCGAAGCGGAGATGCTCGACGAGCTCGGGCTGCTCGGGCAGAAGGACTTCAAGGACCTCAGGGACAGCGCCTACGACACCGCCGACCAACGCTTCCCCGACCAGGGGGCCGAGGACGGCCACAACGACGCGTTCCGGCACGCGTACTGGAACGCGCGGATGGTGCAGGAACATGGCGCGGACTGGGCCACCCGGTTCGGCACCGCCCACGAGAGCCTGCCGGGCAATTCCGCGGACCGGGAGTCGATGGACCTCTACAACAACGAGGTCGGCAGGCAGGTCGCCGTGGAGAACCCGGACGCCAGCCCCGAGGAGCTCGCGGACCTGGTCGAGCAGGCGGTGCGTAACGGCGACACCGTCGTCATCGACAGCAACGGTGAGCTCGCCTACAGCAACGACGTGCAGCCGGGTGGGACCGGCGAGGCGGATGATCCGCCGACCGAGGATCCCGGCACCGGCGCCGGCTCGGACGCCAGCGGCGGTTCGGACACCAGCGGCACCGGCAGCTCGGACTACGAATCGGGGGGAAGCTGACGTGTGGCGGATCGCCCTGACGATGGTGCTCGGCCTGTTGCTCGCGGTGCCGGGTGGCTGCGGGATCATCGGGGGCATGGACATCGCGACCGAGGGCCCGTTGCACGACCGGCTCCGTGAGCTCAGCTCCACCGGCGGTTCCGCGGCGCTGGCCGACCTCACCGACTTCGAATGGGACACGGTGTACGTCTTCGGCGAGGGCACCCGCGCCGAAGAGATCAACGACGCCGTGGGCACCACCGTGCTGCGCGTGCAGGACCGGTACTACTCCGCGGGCAACCTGCTGGTGTTCTCCTCGCACGGCAAGGCCGTCTACGCGGCCGACGTGGTACCCGACATCCTGGTGACCGGTGGGGACACCGAGTGGGGAGCCGGCACCCGGCTCGAACCCCGCGGCGACCGGACGCCGGCAGCCCTGCGGCTCGTCGCACCGTGACCGGGCGGCACCATGACGACCTCTGGTCAGGAGGACGTGCCGAGCTCGGCGAGGTCCTCGGCGATCTCTTCGGCGAAGTCGTCGGACGGGACGGCCGCGCCGCCGTAGCCCATGTAGTCGCCGCTGGAGCTGCGGCGCCCGCCGTTGTACACCGCGTCGACGCCGTGGTTTGCGATCATGGCCCGCACCCCGGCGGTGATGTTGGCGACCGGATCGGTGATGTCCCGGTCGGCGAGGCTGGGAAGCACGCAGGCCTCGAAGGTCGCGGGGATGACCTGCATCAGCCCCTCCGACGGGGTGCCGGCCGCGGCGTTGCTGTCATAGTTGTTGATCGCGTCGGGGTCGCCGCGGGACTCGTGCATGATGATCTCCTCGATGCCGGGTGCGAGGGACTGCGGCAGCCCCATCAACCCGAGCGCCTGGGCGATCCAGCCGTCGAGGTCCTCGTCGTTGCCGGCGATGTAGGGGACGCCGGGGCCGGTGTAGCTGTGCTCGTCGCGGTGTACGGCCTCGCCCAGCGCCTCGATCTGCGCCGGGTCGGGCGACGGGATCGCGGTGAGCACCTCGGGCGGCGGGGCCGCCTCCGGCACGGCCATCGCCTCGGCGGCCAGCCGGGTCGGCTGGCCCGGGGATGTCTTGCCGCCGGGGATGCCCTGCCCCGCGGCGGCGAGTGCACCGGCCGCGAACGCGGCCACCATCGCGCAACTGCGCAGCGCGGGCGGCGGGGACGGGAGCCGGTGCGCGCCGCGGCGTCGGGGGTTCGCCGGGGTGGTGCGGGGCACCGGGGTCGGGTGATGGCCACGGGGGGAGCGGTGACGCGCCAAGACCTGCCCTTCTGCTCGCCGGGAAGCGAGCGAGGCGTTCCGGCCGGGACCTGCCGGAGACCCGTTCGCAACCGGATCGTGACAATTGGACGGCGGACGCTAACGCGGACCGCATCACGGCATGTGCGCAGAGGGTGACGCTGCGACGAGCGGCAATTCCGGCGCGCTCACCGGCCATCCGGTGATCGGTTCAGCGGATGCGGTCGGACATCCAGCCGACCACCTCGTCGAGGATCTCGCCGCCCTCCGGCTCGTTCAGCACCTCGTGGAACAGGCCGTCATAGAGCCGCAACGTCCGGTCTGGCGAGGAGACGGCCCGGTGCACCATGCGCGAGCCCTCCGGCGTGGCTATCTGGTCGTCGGTGCCGTGCAGGATCAGTACCGGGATCTCCAGCCGCGCCAGCCGCGCAGGCAGCCCCCGGGTCGCGGTCAGCAGCTCCGCGCCGGTCCGGACCGGCACCTTGCCGTGGTGCACCAGCGGGTCGGTGCGGTAGGCGGTGACGACCTGCGGGTCGCGGCTGACGGCGTCGGCAACCACCGGGACCACGCCGAGGTTCGGGGCGAGCGCCGAGAGCACCTTCGCCACCGGCTTGAGCGCCGACGACTGGGTGACCTGCAAGTAGGCGCCAGTGAGCACCAGGCCGGCCAGGTCGGGGTCGTGCGTCGTGGCGTAGAGCAGGGCGATAAGCCCGCCCATCGAGTGGCCGAGCATGAAGGTCGGGACGCCAGGCTCCGTGGCGAAGGTCACGAACTCCGCCAGGTCTGCAACCACGTGAGTCATCCGCCCGACGTTCGCCCTCGGGCCCTCGGTGCGCCCGTGGCCGCGGTGGTCGGCGCAGTAGCAGGCCAAGCCGGCTTCGGCGAGGCGCCGCCCGACATGGGCGTAGCGGCCGCCGTGCTCCCCGAGCCCGTGCACGAGTACGACTACGGCGCGGCGCTCGCCCGGCGGCACCCACCCCTGCCAGTACGCCGTGGTGCCGCCCGGCAGGTCGCGGTAACCGTCGACGTGCTCGCTCACGCTCGTCTCCCTCGTCCCGGCGGTCCGACAGACCACCATAAGCGCACTTATGGTGCTTTCCAGCGGCCCGCCGACCACCATAAGTGCGCTTAACGCGCCAGGCACGGTGCCTTGACGCGCCAGGCACGGTGCCTTGACGCGCCAGGCACGGTGCCTTGACGCGCCAGGCGCGGCGCCGACCCACCCGGGCGTGAGGGTGGGCCGGCGCCGCGGACCGGGGCGTGGGTCAGCCGACCCCGGTCTCCTCGGAACAGGTCGGCCAGGCGTCCCAGCCCTGCTCGGCGAGCACTCGCTCGGCGACGATGATCTGCTGCTCGCGGCTGGCCTGGTCGGCCGTAGCGGCGAACTCCTCACCGCCGAAGCTGTCCCAGGTCCGGTCGCTGAACTGCAGGCCACCGTAGTAGCCGTTGCCGGTGTCGGTGTTCCAGTCGCTACTGCTCTCGCACTCGGCGAGGCGGTCCCACTCCTCCGGCGTGGCGGCCTGTGCGGTGCCGGCCAGTGCCACGGGCGATGCGACGATCGCCGCGGCGACGCCGATACGCGCGAGCACTCGAGAAGTCTGTCGAGCCATCACTGGTGTCTCCGGTACCGCGCCTGCGGCTGGTGACCTCCCGGATCGCGCGGACCCGAAGACCCGCGCGACCGATCGCCGGTCCGCGCCCCCGTCCCGCACCGGGGTGAGAGTGCGGTATCCGGACCCGCGGGACGGGGCTCATGCGCGACGGTGCCGGATTCCCGCGCCGGAGGTCCGGTGCGGGACGCGGCAGACGGTAGGGATCGCACCGCGTGATGCAAACCCCGGGCGCCGCAGCGGTGAGTTATCTCACCGGCGGGGCGGCTGCCGATCGGAGGGCCTCAGCCCTTCACCGCGCCCATGGTGAAGCCGGCGATGAACCGTTCCAGGAAGAGGTTGAACACGAACGCGATCGGCAGTGCCACGAGCACGGTCGCGGCCTGCAGCGACTGCCAGAAGAAGACGTCACCGCGCACCAGCTCGGTGGGGATCCCGGTGCTGATCACCTTCTCCGCCGTCGGCGACACGAACGCGAGGGCGTAGATGAACTCGCTGGCCGCCAGCGTGAACGCGAACACCACGACGGCGACGATCCCGGGGAACGTCAACGGCGCGACGACGCGGACGAAGGAGCCCAGCCGGCTGTAGCCGTCGACCATCGCCTGCTCCTCGATGTCCTTCGGGATCCCCTTGAGGAACCCGATGAGCAGCCAGACCGACACCGGGATCGTGATGGTGGGGTAGACGAGCACGAGCGACCAGGTCGAGTCCTGCAGCCCGAGCGCCACCACGACCCGGGACAGCGACAGGAACAGCAGGGTCGGCGGCACCAGGTAGACGAAGAAGATCGCGATGCCCATGGGCATCGACCAGGGGCGGTCGATGCGGGCGATGCTGTAGGCGGCGGGGAACCCCAGCACGAGCGTGATGGCGACGACCAGCAGCCCCACCCACAGCGTGTTCCACGCGAACGTCAGGAACCCGGTGTCGGTGAACAGGTAGGCGACGTGCTCGAACGTCGGCGGCTGGTTGAAGACGAACGGGTTGTTGGCCTGCCGGTAGAGGTCGGCGTCCTGCTTGAACGCGGTGACCGCCGCCCAGAGGAAGGGCGCGGCGGTGACGAACGCCGCGGCCACGGCGACGGCGTACAGCCCGACGCGGGCCGCGCGGTGGCGCCGCACGGCCCGGCGCCGCTCCCGCTCCATCGCCGGCTCTGCCACCAGAACGGCCACGTCCTCAGAACACCTCCACCCGCTTGACGGCGCGCAGGATCGCGATCGCCGCGGCCAGCAGCAGCGGGAACAGGAACAGCGCGATCGCCGCGCCCTGCGCGATGTCGCCGCCCTCGATACCCCGGAAGAAGGCCCAGCTGGACAGCACCTGGGTGGAGTTCGTCGGCCCGCCCCGGGTGAGCAGGTAGACGACGGTCATGTCGGTGAAGGTGAGGATCGCCCCGAACAGCGCCGCCACGCCGATCAGCGGCAGCGTCAGCGGGATCGTCAGCTCGAACATCCGCCGCCAGAACCCGGCGCCGTCGACCTCGGCCGCCTCCTTGAGGTCGTCGGGGATCGCGACCAGCCCGGCCATCATGATCACCGCGGCGAGCGGCACGAGCCGCCAGGCGTGGACGGCGATGACCGAGGCCATCGCCAGGTACGGCCTGCCGAGCCAGTACATGTTCGCCTCGATGAACCCGGCTTGGCGCAGCACCCAGTCGATCGGGGAGAACACCGAGTCGAGCAACCACAGCCAGGTGATCGTCGACAGCGCGACCGGTGTCGTCCACGGCAGCAGCACGAGCAGGCGCACGAACCACTTGCCGCGGAAGTCGGCGACGAGGATGTTCGCGAGGATCTTGCCGAAGATGACGATGAGCACCATGGAGATCGCCGTGAAGACGACGGTGTTGCCCAGCGACTCCCAGAACACCCGGTCCTCGAAGATGCGCCGGTAGTTGTGCAGGCCCGCCCAGTCGAAGCTGGCGTCGCCGGCCGTCACGTCGGAGAAGCTGAAGGCGATGGCCAGGAAGAACGGGATGCCGACCAGGGCGATGATGTAGACCACGGACGGCAGCACCATCACCCGCGCCAGGAACCCCGGGCGGTCGGCCAGGCTCGCCCGGACCTGTCGCGCCATGCTCAGCTCCGGATCCCGACGGGCCCGGTGCGCGCGCCGCTGCCGGCGTCGAAGAAGTGCAGCCGGTCGGCGGCGACGGCGAAGGTGTGGGTCTGGCCGGGCTCGACCGGCGTCGACACCGTCGCGGGCAACCGGGCGATGCTCCGCGTCGCCTCCCCGAGGCCGGTGAGCGTCCCGTAGAGGTGCCGGTCGCCGGAGAGGTGCTCGACCCGGTCGACGGCGAAGTCCACCGCGACCCGGTCCCCGGCGGGCGCCACCCCGTCCGGCAGCAGGTGCTCCGGGCGGAACCCGACGAGGTGACCGTCGCGGGGCACGAGGTTCATCGGCGGCGAGCCGAGGAAGGTCGCGACGAAGGTGTCGGCGGGCTCGTCGTAGACCTGCACCGGGCGGCCGACCTGGCGCACCTTGCCCTCGTAGAGCACGGCGATCCGGTCCCCGAGGCCCATCGCCTCGACCTGGTCGTGCGTGACGTAGATCGTCGTCGTGCCGACGCGGCGCTGGAACCGGCGCAGCTCGTCGCGGGCGCTGGTCCGCAGCTTCGCGTCCAGGTTGGACAGTGGCTCGTCGAGCAGGAACACGCTCGGCTCGCGGACCAGAGCTCTGGCCAGCGCCACCCGCTGCCGCTCGCCACCGGACAGCGCCCGCGGCTTGCGGTCGAGCAGGTGGTCGATGCCGAGCAGCTCGGCGGCCCACCGCGCCTTGGCGATCCGCTCGTCCGCGCCGAGCCTGGCCGCCTTGAGCGGGAACACGACGTTGGCGAGCACGGTCTTGTGCGGGTAGAGGGCGTAGCTCTGGAACACCATGGCGATCTTGCGCGCCCGCGGCGGCAGCCCATTGACGACGTTGCCGCCGATGAGCACCTCACCCTCGGTGGGCTCCTCCAGGCCGGCGATGCTGCGCAGCAACGTCGTCTTGCCGCAGCCGGACGGGCCGAGGAGCACCAGGTACTCGCCTTCCGCTGTGGCGAGGTCCACCCCGTCGATGGCGCGCACGCGGCCACCGTCGAAGAGCTTGCGCAGGTTGCGGACCTCGACGGTCGCCGCCGGGCTAGCCACCGATGAGACCTCGGCTGCGCCACTTGTCGAAGATCGGCCGGATCTCCTGCTCGGCGCGCCGCACCGTCTCCTGGGGCGACTGCTCTCCGCGGGCCGCCCGGGCGTACATGTTCGGGATGACGAACGTGCCGAACACCTCGCCGATGGCGGGGCTGGCGGGGCCGGGGTGGCCGATGTTGGTGCTCCAGTCCGTCGCGTTCTTCAGGACGGCGAGCTTGTTGGCCGGCTGCGAGCCGAACGGGTCGTCGTCCAGCCAGCCGTCGAGCTGGGGCACCCGCTCGGTGTAGGCGGGGAAGTCGTAGAGCTGGGAGTGGTAGGCGGCGCCGGGCAGGTTGTCCGCGTAGTGCAGCAGGAACTCCTTGGCCGCGTCGACGTTGCCTGCGTGCTTCGGGGTGATCCAGTTGTACATGACGTGCTGCGCCGCCAGCTGCGCCGCCGGGCCGGTGAGCGCGGGCACGAAGGCGATGTCGCGGGCGACGTCCGGCCTCGCCTGCTGGGCGGTGCGGTAGGCCGAGATCGAGTTGAGGATGTAGGAGAGCTGCCCGGCGATGAGCCCCTGGTTGTTCGATGCGGCGTTCCAGGAGAACACCTCAGGGGTCATGGTCTGCCGGTACAGCTTCGTCATGTGCTCGACGGCCGCGACGGTCTCGGGCGAGTTGATCGTGACCTGCTCGTTCTCGTCCTGGATCGACCCGCCGAACGACCACAGCAACGCCCGCCCCGCCATGTTGGAGTCGATCTCCTGGGACATGCCGATGCCGAGCTGCACGCCCCGCCGCTTGATCCGTGCGCCGCCCTCTAGCAGGTCCTCCCAGGTCGCCGGCCCGTCGGGGAGGCCGGCCGGCTGCCACAGGCTCTTGCGGTAGTCGCCCGGGTCGGGCGCCCAGGCCGGCGCGAACGCGTAGTACTTGCCGGTGGCCGGGTTGAGGCTCGACTTGCGGCACAGCTCGAGCTGCTCGCCGTAGCGGGTGTTCGCCTCCTGGGTCACGTCGGCCATGTCGACGACGCTGGGCTCGAACTGCGACAGCGTCGCGATGTACTGGATCAGGTCATGGCCCTGCCCCGCCTGGATCTCGGCGGAGATCCGGGCGGGAATGTCCGCGACGTTGATGTGGTCGACGGTCACGTCCACGCCGACCCGCTCGCCCCACTGCTGCGTGAAGGTGTCGAACCACTCGTCGTGGCTGGGCACGAAGTGGCTCCACATCAGGATCCGCAGGCTGCCCGACAGCCGCCGGGTCGGTTCGCTGAATGTCGCGCTCGGCCCCTGCGCCGGCTGCGGGCCGGCAGCGCCACCCCCGGTGCCGCACGAGGCCGCGGCGGCGCCGAGCGCCAGCAGGCCGGATGCGCGGAGGAACACGCGACGGGACAGTGGGTCGTGGCCGGTCATGGCCGCTCCGATCGGCGGTGCCGTCTCCCGTCCCCCGACCGGTAGGAGACATGTGGTGCGTGTGGACTGGCCAGACGGTATCAGTGGGCCGTGCCGGGTAGATCCGTGCCCGGTAGCTGCTTGGCGAGGAGTTCGATGTGGGTCTGCCAGGCCGCCAGGGCGGTGGACCGTTCCTCGGCCAGCTCGCCCGGACCCGTCTGGGTGAGGACGATGCGCGCCCCACCGGGGCCGTCGGACAGTTCCCAGCGGACCCGCCCGGCGGGGCGGTCCTCGACCTGCCAGCCGTACTCGAGCAGCGTCGGTGCGTCGACCGCGGTGACCGCTGCGGCCGGGATCTCGCCGGTGGTGAACCCTGGCGGCACCGGGCCGCCGACCACCGGCGCTGCGGGTGCGCCGGACAGCGTGGCCCAGACCTTGTCGATCGGCTGCTGCATCAGCTGCCGTTCGAACCGCACCCGCCAGCCGTCCGGGGTGACCTCGGCGAACCCTTCGGCCAGGCCGAATGCCTCGACGTAGGCCTCGTACCGCTCGGCCATGCTGTCCGGCCACTCGACGGGCCTGCCGTCCAGCTGCATGTCCAGGGCATCGAGGCAACCGTGCCACCCGGTGGCGTAGCTGGCCGCCGCAGGCCGGTCGTCGAAGGTGTGGGTGAAGATCAGCAGGCAACCCTCGCCATCGGGTCGCAGCTCGAAGTGGACCAGATCGTCGCTCTCGCGGACCATCTCCGCCGGCGCGTGCTCACTGAAGGCGAAGACCCGGGGCGGATCGAGTTCGGTGATGACCGCGTCCATGGTCGTGCCCTGCCCGTCGTCGAATCGGATCTTGCCGCCGGTTCGCAGGTCCATCTCCGATACCCGGAACGGGTACCACTGGCTGAGCTGGGCGGGCTCGGTCAGGGCGCGCCAGACCTTCTCCGGCGGGTGCGCGAGCCGCCGCTCGATACGCAGCACGGGGCGGCCGTCGACGGTGCGCAGGGTCTCGTTCACGACTCATCCTTCTGGTCGGGCTCGTCAGGGGTGTCAGGCTCGGGGGTGTTAGGCGTGAGCGTGTCTGGCCTCGTGTCGAGGTGCCGTTCGAGGGCGTCGAGCCGGTCGGCCCACAGCCAGCGGTACGGCGTGAGCCAGGCGTCGACCTCGGCCAACGGCTCGGGGCGCAGCTCGTACCACCGGCGCTGCGCGTCGCGGCGGACCCGTACCAGACCGGCCTCGCGTAGCACCCGCAGGTGTTTGGAAGTGCCTGGCTGGCTCAGGCCGAGCTCGTGGGTGAGCTCACCGACCAGGCGGGGGCGTTCCCGCAGCAGATCCAGGATCCGCCGCCGGGTCGGCTCGGCGAGCACGTCGAACGGTGCTGACACGGGCTTGAACATACTCGCCTGGCTATATACCAGCAACAGTAAGTACGTGCCTGCCCCGGCTGAGCGGTGACGCCCGGATGCTGGCCGCTAGCTACGATAGCGTGACCAGCTGACCGCAGGTCGAGGTCCTCGCTGGTCACGGGCCTCTAGCTCAATCGGCAGAGCAGCGGACTTTTAATCCGCGGGTTCGGGGTTCGATCCCCCGGGGGCCCACCCATCTGACCAGCGGTTTCGTAGCTCGAACCGATCTTTGTTCAGTGTCGTGGTATCAAACGTGGTGCGAGCTGCGCTACCATCGTCTCGTGGCTGGAGCAGGGGCGCGGCGGCGCAAGCGGTCCCGGGGCAGCGTCCAGGAGCTGCCCAGCGGCTCGCTGCGCGTGTCCGTCTACGCCGGGATCGACCCGGTGACCAAGCGCCGGCACTACCTCCGGGAGGTCGTTCCGCCCGGACCCGGGGCAGCGGCCGAGGCCGAGAAGGTCATACGCCGGCTCGCCAGCCAGGTCGACGAGCGTCGCCACCCGCGAACGAACGCGACGGTCGACCAGCTGCTCGACAAGCACTTCGAACTGGTCGCGCTGGAGCGCAGTACCCGCGCGACCTATGTCGGCTATGCCGACAAGCACGTTCGGCCGCTCATCGGTGCGGTGCCGGTCGGTTCGCTCGACGCCGACCTGTTCGACTCGTTCTACGCCGAGCTGCGGCGCTGCCGCGAGCACTGCGACCGGAGCCGGTACGTCGAGCACCGGACCAGCCGCCCGCACGACTGCGACGACCGGTGCCAGCCCCACTCGTGCACGCCCCTCGGGGCAACGACCATCCGGCAGATCCACTTCATCCTCAGCGGTGCGCTCAAGCGCGCGGTCCGCTGGCGATGGCTCGGAACGAACCCCATCGTCCATGCCGAGCCGCCGGCGGCACCGAAGCCGAACCCGAAGCCGCCGACGGCGCAGGACGCGGCCCGGATCCTGGCCGAGGCGTGGAAGGACCCCGACTGGGGTGTGCTGGTCTGGCTGGCGATGGTGACGGGGCTGCGCCGAGGCGAGCTGTGCGGAGTCCGATGGCGGCATGTCGACTTCACCGGCGGCGTGCTGGCGCTGGAACGCAGTATCGGGCAGCGCAGCGGGCAGACATGGGAGAAGGACACCAAGACCCACCAGCACCGACGCATCGCCCTCGACCCCGAGACCGTCGACCTGCTCAGGGAGTGCCGGCATCGGTGTGCTGCGCGGGCGGACGCACTCGACGTCGATCTCACCGAGAACTCCTTCGTGTTCTCCCTCGCGCCGGACGGGTCGACGCACCTGCGCCCCGACTCGGTCAGCCAGCGCTACGGGAAGCTCGTCAAGCGGCTGGGCATCCCCACGTCGATCCACAAGTTGCGGCACTACTCCGCCACCGAGCTGATATCCGCGGGCGTGGACGTCCGCACGGTGGCGGGCCGGCTCGGTCACGGCGGTGGTGGCACCACGACCCTGCGCGTCTACGC
>JBOHGT010000116.1:0-1429 GCA_050700385.1 Pseudonocardiaceae bacterium
GGAGGCGCTGATGCGATGCGAGGTGTGCGACAACGGCGAACGCCGCCCGGCCCGTCGTGCGCGGCTTGCGGAGCGTGATGGCCGGACGGCACTCGTGCTGGGTGTTCCCGTCGAAGTCTGCCCGGCCTGTGGGCAGGTGTGGCTGACGATGGAGGTCGCCAAGCGTCTCGATGCTCTCTTCGATCGGCTGCTTGCCAGCGGTGCCGAGTCGGCTCAGGTCCATTGGGAGGAGCCCTGGGCAGCCTGAGCGACTAGCCTCACCCGTCGCCCAGGGTTCGCACCAGACCCACCCACGAGCGGCTGCTTGTCGCGCTCACCGAATAGCCCGAGCAGGCGAGGAGCGTGAAGCCAGCAGCTATCCGGCCTGCGGGTCCGGTTCGCCCCAGCCGCCACCGCCCGGGGTTTCGATGCGCACCCGGTCACCGCGGCCCAGCAGCCAGGTGCCCTTGCTGGGCAGGTCCTCGCGGGTCCCGTCGGCGCGGACGAGGAGGTTGCGGCCCACGGCACCGGAGCGGCCGCCACCGATGCCCCAGGGGGCGTGTTCCCGCCGTTCGGACTGCACGGTGAGCGTGCAGTCGGCCAGGACCTCGATCTCCCGCACGAGGCCGTCGCCGCCGGCGTGCTTACCGTCGCCACCCGATGACGGCCGTAGCTCGTAACGCCACACCCGCAGCGGGTAGTCGAGCTCCACGGCCTCGGCAGGCGTGTTCCGGGTATTGGTCATCCCGGTATGCACGCCGGACATGCCGGGCCGGCCGGGGGTACCGCCCTCGCCGCCGCCCAGCGTCTCGTAGTAGCTGAACGCGTGGTCACCACCGGCCCCGATGAGCAGGTTGTTCATCGTGCCCTGGCTCGCCGCGGGCACCCGGTCGGGGATCGCCTGGGCGAACGCACCGAGCAGGACGTCGACGATCCGCTGGCTGGTCTCGACGTTGCCGGCAGCCGTCGGCGCCGGGAACGTCGCGTGCACCACCGTGCCTGCTGGCGCGCGCACGTGCAGGCAGCGGTAGCAGCCCGCGTTGGGCGGCGCGTCCGGGTCGGTCAGCATCCGGAACACGAACATCGACGAGGACAGCGTCACCGCGAACACCGCGTTGCAGTTCACCGGGACCTGCGGGTCACTGCCGTCGAAGTCGACCGTCACCTCGTCACCGGCGACGGTCACGGCGGCGCGGATCGTGACCCCGTCACCGATCTCGAGAACGTCCTCGTACCGGTAGCACCCGTCCGGGATCGCCCGCACGGCCGCCCGGACCCGCCGATCGGAGTAGTCGCAGACCGCTGCCATCGCCTCGCGCAGCCGCTGCGCCCCCATCCGGCCGGCGAGCTCCCGCAGCCGGACCGCCCCGACGTGGTTCGCCGCGAACTGCGCCCGCAGGTCACCCCGGCGCTCGCCCGGCGTCCGCGAGTTCGCCGCGATGAGCCGCAC
>JBOHGT010000117.1:0-2538 GCA_050700385.1 Pseudonocardiaceae bacterium
CCGCGCTGACCGGTCTGGCCGCGCTCGCCCTGGCCCTCACCGGTGCGTGCAACGACACAGCCCCGGTCCAGCCGCCCGGCAACCAGCAGGACGGCGGTGACGAGCAGGAGGACGACCAGCAGGGCGATGACGATCAACAGGAGGACGACAACGGCGGGTACTGACCTCGCGGATGCCTGCACCTAGACTCGACGCCCCGTGAGCCTCACCCTCGGCATCGTCGGGCTGCCCAACGTGGGCAAGTCGACCCTGTTCAACGCGCTGACCCGCAACGACGTCGTCGCCGCCAACTACGCCTTCGCCACGATCGAGCCAAACGTCGGTGTGGTGGCGCTACCCGACGACCGGTTGCCCAGGCTCGCCGAGATCTTCGACAGTGCCAAGATCGTGCCGGCCACGGTGTCATTCGTCGACATCGCGGGCATCGTCGCCGGTGCGTCCGAGGGCGCCGGGCTGGGCAACAAGTTCCTGGCGAACATCCGCGAGGCCGATGCGATCTGCCAGGTGGTGCGGGTCTTCGACGATCCCGATGTGCTGCACGTCGACGGGCGGGTCGACCCGCGCGAAGACATCGGGACCGTCGAGACCGAGCTCGTGCTCGCCGACCTGCAGACCCTGGAGCGGGCCCTGCCGCGGCTGGAGAAGGAGGCGCGCACCTACAAGGACCGCCGGAGCGCGCTTGCCACCGCCCAGGCGGCCAAGAAGATCCTGGACGACGGGCGCACGCTGTTCGCCGCCGGCGACGAGCTGGATGCCGGTGAGCTGGCCGAGCTGAACCTGCTCACCACCAAGCCCTTCCTCTACGTGTTCAACGCCGACGAGGGAGTGCTCACCGATCCGGCGCGGCGGGCCGAGCTGCGCGAGCTGGTCGCGCCCGCCGACGCGGTGTTCCTCGACGCCAAGGTGGAATCCGAGCTCATCGAACTGGACGAGGAGTCGGCGCGCGAGCTGCTGGAGTCCATCGGGCAGCCCGAGCCGGGGTTGCACGCGCTGGCCCGCGCCGGTTTCCACACGCTGGGGCTGCAGACCTACCTCACCGCGGGCCCCAAGGAGGCGCGCGCTTGGACGATCCGGAAGGGCGCGACGGCGCCCGAGGCCGCCGGGGTGATCCACAGCGACTTCCAGCGCGGCTTCATCAAGGCCGAGATCGTCTCCTACGGCGAGCTCGTCGCCGCCGGCTCGATGGCCGCGGCGCGCTCGGCCGGCAGGGTCCGCATGGAGGGCAAGGACTACGTGATGTCCGACGGTGACGTCGTCGAGTTCCGACACGGAAACCCATCTAAGGCGAGGGCGTGACCGTGTCGGGAGCCCGCGAGGCTCCCTGATCACGGTGAGTTGCGCGGGCCCGATCAGGTCGGCCCCGCGCACCGGTGCTTCGGCACGCGGGGCCTCGACGGAACCGGAGATTCCGCCGTGGCGCTCGATCCAACCACTACCCCAACTCGCCCGTCCGACATCTCACACACCGTGCCGCTCGCCGAGCTGGCCGACCGCTACGCCGAGCACGCCGGGGCGCTGGTCTGCCACCGACTCGGTGTCGGTGAGCCGCTGACGACCGAGCAGCAGGCCGCGCACGCGCTGGCCGACCTCGCGTGCTCCCACGAGCTGGCCCGGCGGGCGCTGGCCGGGCGCTGGTGCGCCGCTCGCGTGACGCATTGCGCGCGGGCGCGGACCTGACGCGGTGGCGGCCGTCGACCACGCCGCGTCCGCCCCGACGACGTACACCCCACCATCGGGGGTGTGATCACCGTGGCTGAGCACGTGAACCACCGCGACCCCGCCGCCGCTGAGATGCCGTTCCACGCGCTCGCCCAGCTGCTTCTCCCCGAGAACAGCGGGGTCGACAACGAGGTCGGCCTCGTAGCCGGCCGCCCGCAGCGCCGCGTGCAGCTCCCGGGTGTACCCGGCCGCGTAATCGAGGCCCTCGAACCGGGTCATGCCCGGCTCATCCCCATCATCATCGGAACCGACCAGGGCGAAGCTGCCGACCCCGATACACAACGCCCGCCGAGACCCCTCCGACAACCCGTCCGACAACCTTCCCGCGCTCAACGACTCCCGTGCCTGACAACCCTCAGGTCGCCGCCGGGCCACCCACAATTACACGCCATCGCTCGGCTCACTCATCACCCCGTCGGCCGGCCCCTACGATTGAGAGGGTTGAATGGCGACGTGCCCGGCGGGCGGCGACCCCGCCGATCCATCTCATGGATGATGACCGCATCGCGCCCGGCGAGGACCTCGACACCTGGGCAGCCCGGCTGCGGGTGGACGTGGGTGACGCCATCGCAGCCACACCCCCGGCGGGCGGCCGGACACCCCGGCAGCCTACGGACCCCCGCCGATACGCTGGCGTGGAGACCCTGCGAGCACCGAGTGAGAGCGGTGGAGCACCCGATGGATGCCGAGGGCACCGTCACCATCGGCCAGCGGCTACGCCGCATCCGCGTAGCGCGGGACAAGACCCAGAAGGTGATCGCCGACCGTGCCGGGATCAGCGACGGTTACCTGTCGATGCTGGAGAGCGGGAAACGCCCG
>JBOHGT010000118.1:0-4634 GCA_050700385.1 Pseudonocardiaceae bacterium
GGTCTACGTCTTCGGTGGGCCGGTCCACCAGGCCGTGCGTCGCCAGCGCGTAACCACCGGCCAAGGCGAACCCGTAGTCCTGCGTAGCGGCCAGCCCGATTCGGGCGAGCTCGCGGTGCCGTGGATCCATCCTGAGCGGCTACACCGCCGCTGGTTGGGCCAACTCAGGGAACCGTTGCTCCCAGAGCGTGCGGCACCGCAGCGGCAGCACCAACTGCGGCCACACCCGCTTGAGGACCTCGACGTTGAGATGACGGGCCAGCTCGTCAGCGGTGCCGGCCTCGCGGATGACGGTCCGGTAGAGCAGCTCGGCGTCATGCTCATCGTCTACCCAGTAGCTTCGCCGGGGCGCCCCGGTGAGCTCTGGAGGTGGCAATACCACATCGTGGTCTGGTCCAGCGAGCTGATCGAGGTTCTCTGGCACTGTGTACGGACGTACGTCGACGTACCGAAGGTGTCGTTCGCCTCCGGTACGTGCGGCGGGCACGCTACTCACCGCACTGAGTATGCCCGCTACCCCTGATCAGCGCGCACCGGACGCCGCCAGTCGACATCGACGGGCCGACCAGCGACGATCGCGCTTGTCAGCCGCCGGTTGATCACGATCGGAGCATCGACCGCGCCCGCCTGTAACGGCTAGTTCACCGTGTCCCAGCGGTTGACTCCGACGCGCTTGGCCAGATCAGCCCGTTGCGGAGTCGCTTGATGCGCTCGCCAATGACCAGCTCCGCGCAGGCGTCATCCATATCGGACACATGCCACCACCTCACCGAGGCAGGCCCTCACCGAACCCCCCGGGAACCGTCACCCCAGGCGTCACACCTCAGCGAGGCTGCGAGCGCCAGGCTACCCAGCGACCGACGCGGCCTGCCGGTCGCCTGACCATGCCGGTCGTATTACTCGACCTCGGCGGCACCATCGAGGTCGCGCTGGCGGCCGACTACCGCCAGCGCAAGGTCACGCCGGGCAACGCCGCGCAGTTCGACGACCTGATCGACAAGGCCACCGCCGTGCACACCATGCCGTTCGAGCAGTCGGGCGGCGAGGCGGCACCGCCGACGTGGTCGACGCGCCCCACGCACGCGGCCTCCGGTCACCGTCGTGTGGTCGCCCGGCGCCGAGCGAGACTGACCCGACGGCCGTCGCGCCGGGCAGGGGGACCAGCTGCCCCAGCTCACGGTCGCTTCTGACCTGGACCCCAGTCGTGGTAGCCAAGGGCGTGGTTGGACGGGCCGTCCTCCGGAGGGCAGTCATGATGGAGTCCGGCAACTCAGGATGCTCAGGTGTCATCTGGGGCTGGGAGGTGCGCGGCGGCGGCATCGAAGTCGCGGCGGTGCACGATCCGTTCTACGACGTATGCTGCGGCCAGCTCACCGCTGGCCGTAGTGGTGGTCGCCGAGCGGTAACAGACGCGGTAGGTGCCGATACGGAGCCTGCGCCACCCTGGCGCGCCGACGATGACCTTGACGTCGAGAGTCGGCTCGTTGTCGGCTGGCCGGGCAAGCCCGGCCAGGATGCGTTTGCGCTCTGGACCGGGACCGATGCGCCGAAGATCCTTCTCAGCGTGGGGCCTGAGGTGTACCTCAGGCACTCCGTCGGTCCCCGCGCTCCTCGGCTTCCAGATCGGCGGCAATCTCGGTCAACGGCTTGCCCAGCTCTCCGCGGGCGATCGCCTCGTCGGCCTCCTGCCGGCCGCTGACGAACTCGGGTGCGTGTGCGAGCACGTAGTCGTAGAACGCCTCGGCGTCGATCGCGGAGACCACCGCGACCGGCTGGCCGTGGCGGGTGATGATGACCGGCTGGCCGCCGTGCTCGAGCTCGTCGAGCAGCGCTGATGCCCGGTTTACCAGCTCACGAACACCTACCGTTCGCATCCTGACCCCCGTATGTTCCACCGATGATGTACATCACCATAGGGTACAGTGCCCGCAGTAACGACACACCATTACGGCCCCGATGTCACGGACTGTCAACCCGGTGTCTTGGGCTGCCCGAAGCTGCAGCGGCTCGCTCCGCACGCTCCTGCTCGGTAGTCCGCTGCACCTGCGCGGCGGCTTCCTCGGCGCGGCGCAGGTGCGGCGGCGACCTGCTCGGGTACCGCGGGCCGCACCTCGACCTCCACCTCGTCGGCGGGTACGTCGGCAACAAACGCGATTGCTTCACGGTGCACGCCAGCGGCCTGATCGAGCCGGCGGACCTGGGGAGAGGGCTCCCGGGTGCTGATCGCACTGCTCGCACACTCGACGCGCACGACCGAAGATCACGCGTCGTGCGCGGCTGGCCGGTCCTGCGGTGTCGGCGATGGTGCCTGCGATGCGCAGTCCGGGCACACCGGCAGACCGGTGACCAGCCCACCGGGCGCGGGTAGGCACACCGCCCCGCAGGGCGCGAACCACACCCGCACGCCCTGGTAAATGATCGAGGGCGCGTCTGCCTCCACGTGGTGTAGCAGGCGCCGGAACACCCCGGCGCCGGGTTGGGCGCTGGCTACGGGATCCACACCAAGGGGTGGGTCGCGGTCACCAGCCGCGGGGCACCCGGCGCCGACGGCGGGGGCAGCGTCAGCAGCCCGTCCACGACCTCGACGAGGTTGCCCTCGCGCTGCCACACCACACCCCCGTCGTGGTCTGTGCGCAGCGCCGCCGCGTCGGTGGTGTACCGGACACGGATCGCATCGGCCGACCCGTCCGGCCAGGTGCGCACCCCACGGACCTCGGTCAGCTCGCCGTCTTCGAACCCGGGCAGGAACACCCACCCGGCCTCCCGCAAGTCGATCAGCCGTCGCAGCTGGGGGAACGCAGCAACCGCAGCACGGTCGACGTCGGAGAGGCTCATGCGCCGCTGGCCTGGTCATGCCCACGGTGACCGGCCGGGGCGGGACGGTCGGGGGCACGCCCCGCCCCGGCCGGGATCCGAGTGGAGGGCCGGGCAGCGCGGCGCAGCACACGGCACACGCGAGCGCGCCGGCGGCGGCGCAGGTCGCTTCGCAGCAGCACCGCGGCCCGAGACGAGCCCGCCCACCACTGGATCAACCAGCCCACGAGCACCACCTGCAACGTGCCAAATGCCACGGCCCACGGCACCAAGCGCCACACGAGGGGCAACTCGATCACGACCGACCACCCCTGCGGCCCCCAGCCAGCACACCCGCCGCGTCGATCCCCGCCACGATCACCATTCCCGCAGACATGGCCCCCAGCATCGACATGGCGTGCGCCCTGGTGTAGGGCACGACGCGGGACAAGGCGGGACAGCGCAGGGCAGATCGTTGCAGGTGATGGGACGCTACACTCCGCACATGCGTAGGGAGCTACCCAACGGTCTGCTGCACGCCAGCCGGGAGCGCACCCCCTCACGCCTGGCGCCCGGGGAGTGCATGTCGCGGCGCGAGCTGGCCGAGGCCGTCAACGCCTGGCCGTGGGAGACCACCCGCAAGCGCTACGAACTCGACGCCCACACCCTCGCGCGCTACGAACGCGGCGCAGTGCGCTGGCCCGGCGCGGCCTACCGCTCGGGCTTGCGCCACGTGCTCGGCGCGGCCAGGGATGCCGAACTAGGCTTCTGGCCCGCGCGTCAGCACTCTGCGCCTGCACAACCGGGCGCCGGAGCCTGCCAACTCGGGGCCGCCGCAGTCGCGCCGTTGCCGTTGGCGGACTGTGCGAGCGCGGAGCCGCTGGACCGGCTCGCGTCCGCCGCCTGGCGGCCGTCCCGGGTAGACCTTGCCATAGTCGAGCACCTGGAGCTGGTGACTCAGACCCACCGAGTGCTCTATCACTCGCTGTGCTCGGTCGAGCTCGTCGCCGCCGTGACCGGGCACCTTCAGGTCATCACGCTGCTGATGGACGGTGCGCAGCGGCTGCCACTGCGCCGCCGGCTGGCCGCAGTCGCCGGCGAGACTGCCGGGCATGCGGCCTGGCTGTTCCATGACCTCGGTGACCAGCCTACCGCAGCGCGCCATTACACGATGGCGGAGACAGCCCTGCGGGAGGCCGGCGACCCGGCATTGGACGCGTATGTCCGTGGCTTCCGGAGCCTGGTATTGGGTAGTGAGGGCCAGGTGGGTGAGGCTCTCATATTCGCTCGCAATGCCGTCGAGACCGCCGCGCGCAGCATCGCGGCCGCGGAGCGCGCCTTGCGCGAGGCCCTGGATGCGCTCGCCGCGGACTGCAGCCGTCGCCGCGCGGAGGTGCTCATTGACCTCGCCAGGGTGCGAGCCCAACAGCAGGACGCCGACGAGGCCGCCGGGCTGGCCCGCCAGTCCCTGACGATCGCGGTCGATACCGGCTCCGTGGCCGGTATCCGACGTGTCCGGCGGTTCCGCCCCGAGCTGGCCCGGTGGGACGGCGCGCGGTCGGTCACAGCGCTGGACGAGCAACTCGACGGCGCCCGGTGACCACCTGCCCACAGGCCGCTGCACCCACGGATCGTTCGGGCAGCCCGACACGGCAGCCCACCCCCTACGGCTGGTGGCCGTCGCCACTCGGCGCCGATGTGGTCGCGGCACGGTCGACGAGCTATGACGCCGTGCACACCACCGGCGAGACCGTCGCCTGGCTGGAGACCCGCCCTACCGACGGCCGCACAGCCGTCGTGACGTGGACACCGGCCCACGGCACCAGGGACGCCACGCCGGA
>JBOHGT010000119.1:0-22968 GCA_050700385.1 Pseudonocardiaceae bacterium
CGATCCCGTGCAGCGGCAGCGCGTCGAGCAGCACGACCCGTTTGGGGGCCTGCGCGCCCGACAGCGCCCGGCGGGCGTCGGCCAGCAGTACCGCGGGGTCGGGCGGCCGTGCCGGGTCCGCCGGGACCACCGCGGCCACCACGCGCTGACCCCACACCGGGTCGGGCAGGCCGACGACGCACGCGTCGGAGACGCCGGGTAGGCCGTGCAGCACCTGCTCGACCTCGGCGGGGGCCACATTCACCCCACCGGTGACGATCACGTCGTCGACCCTCCCGAGCACCCGCAGCCGGCCGCCGGCCCCGAGCCGGCCCAGATCCGAGGTGCGCAACCACCCGCCCCGTAGCGCCGGGTCGCGTGGGCGTCCCAGGTAGCCCTCGGCGAGTACCGGCCCGGCCAGCTCGATGCGGCCGTCGTCGCCGGCACCGTCGAGCCGCACCCTCACCCCGTCGAGCGGGTGACCGTCATAGACGCAACCGCCGCACGTCTCGGTCATCCCGTAGGTGGTGACGACCGCGACGCCCGCGGCCCGCGCACGCTCCACCAGCCCCGGTGGTGCAGCGGCGCCACCGAGCAGCACCGCATCGAAACCGGTCAGCCCGGCCGGATCGACCTCCAGCAGCCACCGTAGTTGGGTCGGCACCAGCGACGTGTACCGCCTGCCCGGCGGGAGCCGGCGCGCCGCGGCGGCGAATGCCGCCGGGTCGAAGCCGTCACGCAGGTCGAGCACCTCCGGATCGGTGCCGGCCAGCACGGAGCGCACCAGTACCTGCAGGCCTGCCACGTGCTGCGCCGGCAGCGCGAGCAGCCAGCGTCCCGGCCCGCCGAGCCGCCGGTGGGTGGACGCCGCCGACACCCGCAGCGCGTCGGCGGGCAGCAGCACCAGCTTCACCTCGCCGGTCGACCCGCTCGTGGTCAGCACGACGCGTCCCGGACCGGGGCGGGACTCCAGCACTGGGACGTCATCTGCTGCCCCGATCGGAGCGATCGCGGGCCCGCCGGCCAGCACCCCGTCCAGCGCATCACGCAGCTCGGCGACCGCACCCGGCGAGCCGTCGCAGCGGATTACCCGCACCCGACCATCTCCTTGTGTCGAACTCCTCCTCAGCGGGGCCACCGGGCTCTTTGCCCACTCTCCTGTGCGTTGCGGGTGCTGTCCTCGCTGCCGGGCATGAGATGACCGTAAACGCTCAGCCCGAGCGAGGTGTGGTCGAGCCCGAGACGCTCGGTGACCAGAAAGGCGCCGCCGGTGGACTCGGAATCCGTCGAGATCGGACGCCGTGCCTACATTATCCGGCGGCGCCGCGGGCTGAGCCAGGACGTGGCGGCCGGACTCGCCGGGATCTCCAAGCAGTACCTGTCGATGCTGGAGGGCGGCAAGCTCCGGCAGCATACCCGGACCTGCCGGAACAGGCTTCACCCCTCACGGCTTGCGCGCCACGGCGCCGTAGGCGTCAATCGGCTCGACCTCGCCGACCTCGGCGGTGTCCGGCCGCCACAGCGTGATCGGCACCAGGCCCGGGTCCACCAGCTCCAGGCCCTCGAAGCACTGCCCGATCTGCTCGGGACTGCGCCAGATGTAAGTGACAGCTCCGGTTTCCGCGTACTTCGCGGTGGCCTCGAGCGCGGCTTCGTCGGTATCGGTGCCGTCCCACAGCGCCAGGTAGCTGCCGGACGGGACGGCGGCCATCACCCGCGCCACGATGGACCGCATCTCGCCGAAGTCGGCGACGTGGCCGAGCACGCCCATGAACATGACCGCGACCGGCTGGTGGAAGTTCAACACGTTGCGGGCATCGGCGATGATCAAGTCCGGGTCGTGGAAGTCGGCGTCCACGTAGCTGGTCACCCCCTCGGGGGTGGTGCTGCCCAGCAGGGCGCGGGCGTGCGCCAGCACCAGCGGGTCGTTGTCGACGTAGACGATCCGGGACTCGGGCGCGACCTGCTGGGCGATCTCGTGGGTGTTCTGCATCGTGGGCAGGCCGGTGCCGATGTCGAGGAACTGATGTATCCCGACCTCACCCGCCAGGAAACGCACGGCGCGGATGAGGAACTGCCGGGACTGCGTGGCCATGGTGACGATGTCCGGGTACACCGCGACGACGGCGTCACCGGCGGCACGGTCCACCTCGTAGTTGTCCTTGCCACCCATCCAATAGTTCCAGATCCGCGCCGAATGCGGCACATCAAACTTGATCTTGGAGTCCAGCTCGGAGTGCGGGTCGGGGGACTGCTCATCCATGTTCAGGCTCCTCTGTGAGGGGTTGCAGGGGGATCCCTGATTTGATCGGCAAGCCGAGCAGGCGTCCAGACGGCTCGCCATCGACGGGCTCAACATGAGAGTCGATAGCGTAGTCATTCTTTGGTTGTTCTCGGAACAACCACCGGAACTTCTGCGTGATGAGGAAGGCGACGAGGTGGACGCCTGCGTCTCCAGTCTGCTCGGATGGTTGGACCGTCATAGGTTGATGATGCCCTACTACAGTACGAGACCGTCCACCCATCCGTTATTGCTCATCATGTCTCGCCCTTCACCTCGCCCGGGTGTAGACGCGCTCGCCCACCCGGCCCTCTCGCTCGAGCAAGCCGGCTTGGTACAGGCTCCGGAGTACCACCTGGGCGTGCTCGGCACCGACACCCAGTTCGCGACGCACCACCGCGTTGTCCACCGAACGCGTTCCCGCGAGCTCCCAGACGCGTCGCAGCTCGGGATCTGCCAGCACACCGTCGACCGCCACGGGCTCGTCCGCGAGTTCATGGCTGCCTGCCTGCCGGTCATCCTCGGCAGGCGTCGGGCCTCTGCTGTCGAGAAGCCGGCTGCAGCGATGGTTCGACGGGCGGTCTGACCTGGACGTAGTAGGTACCACGACCCTGGCCCTTGCGTTCGAGCTCGCTGTCCTCCACGAGTGCGGTGAGGATCTCGGTGGAGGTGGCGGCGTCCACGTCGAGCAGCTTTCGCACCACCTCGTTCGTGAGCGGCCGGTGGACAACGGCACGCAACACCTGGCTGCGCTGCGTCGGACTGACGACGAGCGAGCGCGGCGGACGCGGTGGCCCCTCGGGCGGGTTCCGGCGCTCGACCTCGCTCCAGCCAGGTAGCAGGTACCGCGTTCCTTTGGTGTTGCCGGTCCGCACCAATAAGCCGTCGGCCACCATCTCGGCCAGTAGGGCGCGGGCCTCGGCGACATGGATGGCGAGGATTCCCGCGACGCGAGCCGACGACAGCGGCGACCGCTCGGCCGCCTGCAACAGCAGAGCCCGCCGCGCTTCACTGATCGAGTCGAACTCCTGCGGAAGCGCTGTCTGGCGCTGGACTGACGGCGGACCCTCAACGGAGAGCGACTCCCTGGCCGGCTCGCCTTGGTGATCAAGCGGTTCCGACGCCTGCTCGAAGCTCTCACTGGGAGCGGGAATGTCCAGCCGTCCGAGGATCATCGGCTCCACCGGCTCGGAGGGCCCCTCTGATGGCGGCTGCTGGTCCGCCTCAGGCTCCGGCTCGATCGGCGCGTGTTCCACCGGCTCCTGCAGGTCCTCCGTCACATCGTCGGAGCGGTCGAGCAAGCCCGACACCGGGCCGTCTTCGTTGCCCGGGGCGCTGAACGGGTCGATGCCGAGCCGGTCCAGCTCCGCCCATACCGGAGCGAGCGCGCGTTCCCGGTCGAGGTAGAATGACGACTCCCGGACCCGCACGAACGTCCAGCCGCAGCGCTTGAGTTCCTGCTCCCGCTGCAGGTCGGCCATCCGCTGCTCGGGGGTGGTGTGGAACGCATCGCCGTCACACTCGACGGCGAGCGTGCCCGCCGACCCGGTGACCACCAGGTCGATTCGCCGGCCGTTGGTCTCCATCTGCGGTGTCACGTGATAGCCGCGGGCCGCCAGGGCGAGGAAGACCCGCTGCTCGAAGAGCGAGTCGAACGCGTCGTGCTTTCGGTCGGGCGACACATCGCCGAGCATCAGCGAGACCGGAGCCGCGTCGGTGGCGGTCATGTAGTTGAGCAGCTTGTATCGGAGGTCGGCCGGGCGGAGCAGGTCGGCCGTCACCGAATGGAACAGCCACAGCTGGTCCTGCGCGCGCGAAGCGGCCACGTTGTAGCGCTGCTCCATCTCCCGACGGGTTTGTGCGGTGAGCCGCTGGTCGGGGGTGACGACCAGCGACAACCACACCACGTGTCGCTCGTCGCCCTGGAAGTCCGGCGGTGTGCCGACTCGCAGCCGCCGCTGCTCCCACTGCTCGGCGGACACTCGCCCGTGCAGTGCGGTGCGAATCAGGTCCGCCTGGGCCTGACCCTGCAGCACGACCACCCCGAATGTCCTGCCCTCGTAGGCGGGATCGTCCAGGCACGCTGCGATGGAGTCGGCGATCTCGTCCGCCTCGACGGGGTTACGCAGGGCCTGGCCGCTGCCCTCGTGGTAGGCGCCCTCGACATAGGTGGTGCGTAGCGGGGGCAACCGGTCGGCACCGAACTGACGTACCGGCTCCAGCGGGGCGTCTCGGTAGAACTCGTTCGACGACCAGGTGATGATCTCCGGCATGCACCGGAAGTGCTCCCGCAGCCGCACGACCTGGCCGAACCGGCTGCGCAGCAGCGAGAAGATGCTGTCCCGCGGGGTGAAGGCCGCACGCAGGTAGGACGGTACGTCGGACAGCTCCGTATCCAGCCGGGCGAATATCGGTTCCAGTGCACCGCTGCTGATCTCTGACGGGCTGCACTGCTTGTCGTCGCCGACGACGATCACTCTCGGGGCCAGCCAGAGGAGGAACGTGCTGGTCAGCTCGGCCTGGCTCGCCTCGTCGACGATCACGACGTCGAAGGCGCCCGGCTGGGCCGGAACCGAGGCGAGGACCTGCTGGATCGGCATCACCCACGCCGGGACGGCCTCCTGCGCGACCGTCATCGCCTGGCGGGCTGCCTGCCGGAAGCGCTCGGCGTGCTTTCCGGTGCCCTTGCCGACGTTCGACAGGTGGTTGCGGTAGGACTGCAACGCCTGCACCTGCTCAGCGGTCATCCGGGACAGGCAGGAGCGCCACGCCCGCTGCGCCGCCAGGTCGGCGGTCACCGAGCCGAGGTCGCGGACTGCAACCGCCAGGTCGTCCTCGAGCTGCTGCTCGCGGCCCGGGGCAGTCTGGTGGGCGATCCAGGCTGCTGCGCAGGCACGAGCCCAAGCCTGTGGCCACCGGGGCAACCGCTCGGACCACACCGCATCGCGCGGTTCGGCAATCAACCCGTCGTGCAGCGCGGGGCACGCACGCCGCAGCCGGTCGGCGAGCTCGTCGCAGCGCTGCTGGTCGCGCTGCTCGGTACGGGCGGTGGCGAGCGCGCCCAGTGCATGGACGTACCGGCCGGCGTCGGCTGCCTGCAGCGCCTCCACCGCCGTCACCGCTTCAGGGCAGCGCGCACCCGGTTCGGCGGCCGAAAGCAGCTCGTCTGCAGCCGCGTCGAGTTCCGCCCGGGCCAGGTCAGCATTGCGCGCCGCGGTGACGGCGACGGCGACCTCGACGACGTAGCTGATCTTGTCGAGACTGCTCAGCCGCGGCCGCTGTGCGACGGGCAGCGCCTCGAACAGGGCGCCGAGAGTGTCCCGGCTGGTGAGGACCTCACGGATACTTCCACACGCCCTCCGCAACTGCAGCATCCGCTCGACCAGCACGCTACGGTCAGCATCCGCCGACAACTGCAACTGCAGCGGCGCGAACGCAGCGGAGAGCGCGCGCACGATCTCCAGCACCCGCAGGTGCGCCGCTGCCACAGCGGCACCGTCGGCGGTGGTCACCTGAGCGCCGCTGACCTGCACGCTCGTCGCGTATCGCTCGACGTCCTTCTGCTCGGCGCTCTTGAACATCCGGCGCAGCGTCTTGCCGCTCGCCAGGTGCTCGGCAAGCCGCTCGAACACCGGCGCCGCCGCGGCCGGGTCGACGTCACCGGTGACGTGCACCGGCAGGAACCCGGCGCGCTGGTCGTGCGCGACAGCCGTCTCGACGAGGGTGAGTTGACCGATCGCGCGCTGCCACAGGTGCATGTTGTTGCCGGAGAGCAACATGTCGGCTTGCCACAGCGCCCAGTCCCGCACGGCGGGCAGCCCGCGCAGCGCCGCGATCGCGTCGGCGGCCTGGCGGCAAGCGGGTTCGAGGGCGAGCAGTTGCTCGCCGTGCAGCGACCCCAGCGCCGTCACCAGCTCGCCCGCCTCGCCCGTGCGGGCCGCCTGCCCGTCCGCGACAGCCGCCGCCAGTTCCCGCACCCGGGCCTCGACCGGTAGCTTCTCGGACGTGGGGAGCTGCTGGCCGTGGCGGGAGGCGCGCCGGTCGGTGCGACCGCGCAGCAGGTGCAGCAGGTCGCCCAGCTCCTCGCCGCTCAGCGGCAGCTCGCCAGCGACGTCACCCGGCACCCAGCGGTCCTGGCTCTCGCCGAGGGCTCGGGCGATCCGGGCGAGGGTGCCGGCGTAGCCGGGAGCGATCTCGGAATGCTCGTAGGTTTCCGACTCGCGCAGCGCGCGAATGTCCTCCAGCAGCCGCGCGCGTGTGCGACGGGTGGTCTCGCGGCGCTCGGTGAGGTCGGTGATCCGCCGGTCGCTTCGCTTGGCGTTGAAGTCGGTCTTGGCGCCGGCGAGCGTGGCAACGCTGCGGGCGAGGTCGGAGTTGCCTCGAGCGGTCGCGTCGGTCAGCGAGACGCAGAGTTCCCGCATCTGTTCGGGCAGCTTGTCCCGCAGCACGCGCAGCGCCTGGGCCTTCTCGCTCGTGACGAGCACCCGCTGTCCTTGGGCGAGCAGCGCGCTGACGAGGTTCGCGATGGTGTGCGTCTTGCCGGTCCCGGGTGGTCCCTCGACGACGACTCCGGAGTCGTGCCCGAGACGATCGATGATCTGCGCCTGCGCCTCGTTAGCCGGCAGCGGAAAGAGTGGGTCCTGCGCGAGCGTGCTCGCCGCCGCCGCGCCGGTGCGCTCGAGCCAGGCGATGCGATCCGCCATCTCGATCGGCTCCACGAGCTGCGCGAGGCCCAGCGGCACCGGCTCGGACTCGTCGGCCAGCGACCGATTGATCGCGTCGTAGTACTCGCGCAATGCGAACGCGCTGCGGCGTCGCGCGACGAGCGCCGGTGCGAACGCCAACTGCACCTCGCGACCGCTTGGGGCATCCCAGTCGTCGGTCACCGTATTGGCGACCCGCAGCGCGCGTGCCGCCCACTCCTTGAGGAAAGTGGGCACGCCGGGATCCAGTGGTGAATCGGCCGTCTCCAGGAGTCGCTCGCGCAGCACGGCACTCCCGGACGGGTCGTACAGGTGCTGGCCGGCGAGCAGTTCGTCGTCCTCGAGCCGCACCGCGGACTCCTCTACGAGTGCGCAGACCATGTCCCCGGTCTTGGGATCCTGGTCGATCCGCACCGGCTGGGTCACCAGGTGCACGCGCACAGGGTCCTCGCCCGGCGCGTACAGCAGACCAGCGGCTGCGACCAGCTCGACGGACTCGGGGCGGTCCGCCGCCATCCGGTGCAGGTCGAAGAGCTGCTCGAAGAGTCGTAACCGGGGGCGACGGAGTCGCTCCCGGTCCGCCCACGGGCGCCACTGCCGCATCCAGTCGTCGAACGCGTGGCGGATCTCGGGCGCCTCGTCGAGCTCGACCGCTTCGAAAACGCCGGGTATCGGACCCCGCGGTCGCAGCGTCGGTTCCGCGAGGGCGGCCGCGGGGCGGTCGACCCAGCGCGTGAGTTCCCGGGATGGTGCCGGCTCAGGCTCGAGCTGCACCCGGGGCACCCGGAGGACCTCCTCGCCCGGCTCGGTGGGCGCGTGGACAGTGGAGTGCTGCTGGGCTTCCCCGAGCCACACGATGCCCAAGTACCGATCGGTGTGCGTGACGGGGCTTGACCTGGCGACGGCGAGCTGGCGCAGCACGCCCATCAGCCGGCTCACCCGGTCACGCAGCGCTGGGTCGTTCTCCGGGCGGTGTGGCACGGTCGCGGTCCTTCCGGTCACGTCTGGTGCGCAGCCGGAGACCCCGGCGGCCTACTTGCGTATCGCACTTCGCTGACTCGGTGTCACATCAGCGCGACGCAAACCACTCCATTACTCGTGCGCTTGACGGCCCCGCCGTAGGAGCGTTCGCGCCGCGGTACCCATGCGTCGCCCCGCCGGACGAGATCGTCGCCGAAGTACTGATCTACGGGTCGAAGCGGAACTGCCAGGCCAGCGCCCGGGTCGCCAGCGCTTGGGGTGTCAGCCGGAATGCGGCGTCCCTCGCCCGGGCGCGCGGGCCGGTGAGCGTCATCATCCGGTTCGTCCGGCGGGCCTGCCGCTGCAGCGCGGATGTGTGCGGCCGGCGGCGGGCGTCGTAGCGGCGCAGTGCGCCCGCGACGTCCGCCGGCCCGGCGCCGGACAGCACGGAGCCGAGCGCGACGGCGTCCTCGAAGGCCTGGCAGCCACCCTGCCCGAGGTCCGGTGTCATGGCGTGCGCCGCGTCGCCGAGCAGCGCGATCCGGCCGACGGCGAACGTGGGCAGCGGCCGCGCCAGCTCCGCTGTCTCGACGACGTGGACGTCGGTTGCGGCGGTCGCACTGATCAGTGCCGCGGCGCATGGGTGCCAATCGGCCCGGCGGTCGAGCAGCCAGCGGTGCCCCGCCCGCGGCTCGGCCGGGGCCGGCGCCCGCCAGGTCGAATACCAGTACACCCCGCCGCCGGCCATGGGCACGCAGCCGAATCTGTCGCCGGTGCGGCAGTCGAGCATCTCCCCAGGGGCCAGCGCGACGCCCGGCGGCGCGACGGGCGCGACCGCGCGGGCGGCGTACTCGCCGGAGCCCACGAGCCCCGGATGCCCGGGAAAGAGGGCCGCGCGCAGGGTGCTGGCCGCGCCGTCGGCGACCACGACGGCGTCGGCCGGCTCGATCCGGCCGTCGACGGCCAGGTGCACCCGGCCGTCCTGCTCGTGCAGCGCGCGGACGGTGGTCCCGGTGCGCACGGTGCCTGCTGGCAGTTCCGCTGCCAGCAGCCGGTGCAGCCAGTTCCGCCGCACCATGGCCACCGGCGCCCCGGAGCGCGCCGCCACCACCGCCTGGTCAACGGTCAGCAGCGATACGCCATGCCGGTCCCACAGGCCGGCGGGCGTGTCCACTGGCGCGGCCATTGCCCGCACCAGCCCGCCCAGCCCCAGCGTGTCCAGCGCGAGCACCCCGTTGGGCATGACGCCGATGCCGGCACCGGTCTCCCGCAGCTCGCCCGCCCGCTCCAGCACCATCACCTCGTGCCCGGCCCGACGCACCGCGATCCCCGCCGCCAACCCCCCGAGCCCCGCTCCCACGACCACCACGCGCACCACATGCTCCCTCCTCTACACTTGTAGAGACGGTAACACACACGGCTCTACAGGAGTAGAGGAAATGCCCGATCGCCGTACCGAAATCCTGGACGGCGCCCTACACGTGCTGGCCGAGCGCGGCATGCGCGGGCTCACCCACCGCGCCGTCGACGCCGCCACCGGCATCCCGGCGGGAAGCACGTCCTACTACTTCCGCACCCGGTCCGCACTGGTCACCGGCTGCGTCGCCCGCCTGCTCGAGATCGACCTGGCCTTCGACGCCCCGGCCGCGGAGGGTGCCGGCACCGATGCCCTGGTCGACGGGCTCACCGGGATCTGCGTGCAGATGGCCACGGCGCAGCGGCACCGCACCCTCGCCCGCTACGAGCTGAGCCTCGCCGCGACCCGGGACCCCGAGGTGCGCACGGCACTCGTCGGCGGCGGTGACACGATCCGCACGGTCCTGGCCGGGACGCTCGCGGCGTTCGGGGCGGTCGAGCCGGACGTCGCAGCGGCCGAGGTCGCCGCCGCGCTGGACGGGATGATGTTCACCGCGCTGGTGCGCGGCCCGCACGACCCGGGAGAACTGGCCGCCTGGCTGCGCCCGGCGCTGCACCGGATACTGCACGCACAGCCGGGCATCCGGGACCGAGACATCTTGCCTTCTCGTTGATCGGGCGCCGACAGACACAACGCCTGCTGCGACATCGCCCGGCTGACGGCCCTGATCCGCATGCGGTGCGCACCACCGTCGGCGTCGCATACTGCTCGACAATGGTGTTCACCCCGGCAAGCGACGTAGCACGACGGTAAGGCTCTCCTCCCCGACGACGAACTCGGGTTCCGACCCGTTGAACTCCTGCATCCCTCGCACGATTTTCCGCGGTACGCCGAGACCCATATGTTCCAGGTAGCCGTAGTCCCGCATCACGTCCTTGAGCATTTCGTTACGGGCGGCTCTCGTCCCGGCCAGCATCCGCTCCACGGTCACCCCGTTCGGCAGCCGGCCGGGGCTCACGATCTCGAGCCGGTCCGGGTAGAGGCCCAACTCGACGTCGGTGTGCGCCAGCAGGTAGTCGCGATGGATCACCGCGTTGACCAGCGCCTCGCGGACGGGTTCTACCGGAAGCCCTGGGATCTCGACCCTGCGGGCACCGTCGGCCAGTTCGGCTCGGACGCCAACATTGCGTCGTACGAAGGCGATAGCCAGGTCGACGAGCCCGGGTTCGACGAGCCCTCCTGACGGCGTCATCAGCGGCGCCAGCGGTCCGCGGAGCGTGGCACGCTCCACCGCCGCATAGTCCTTTTCAAGGCCGGGGTAGGTGACTGCGTCGATTCCCGACTGCGGTAGGTAGCGGGCCGTGGAGCTGCCGAAGAGCGCGATCGCGGCGAGGCAGGGCACCAGTTCGCTGACACCCTCCACCAGGAACTCGGTTGCTGACAGCAGCTGCACCCAGCTTTGCCGGTCCTCGCGGTCCGGCACCTGCTGGCCGCGTACCCGCTTGAAGTAGTCGGTAAGTCGGCGTTGGTCGAGGACCTCGTATGAGGATCCCGAGATCGGGCGGAGCTCGGCACGGAACCCGCCACGCCGCTGTTGCAAGCGGGAGAGCTCTTCAGGACTCGCCTCACGGCTCTGACGTCCGGCGCGGATGTAATAGGAGAAGTGCTTGTTGTGCCACACCGCGTGGACCGCGTAACCGGCTTCGACAGTCACCACGGCGACCTGCCTGCCGGTGCCGGGATCGGTCACGGTCTGCACGTGCGGGATGAGCGGCGGGCGCACCTTGTCTCGGGCGATCGTCAGGACCCACTCGTCGACCGCATCTCGGACCAGGCCGCTGATCGTGCCATCGTCCTCGACGCCGAGCAGGATGCGGCCGCCTCGGAGATTGCTCAGCGCGACGAGTTCTTTGGCGAAGTCGTGCGGCTGCACGTCGTCGCGCTTGAACTCCACGCCGCTGTTCTCGCCCTCGCGGAGCAGCTCAGACAGTTCGGACAGGCTCACCATCGTCAGAACCCGTAGAGGTAGCGGCGACGCTCGAACGCATCCGGGCCGCCTTCGAGGATCTCGCCGGCCAGGGCGAGCACGGTGTGGTCGTCCAACGAGCCCGCGCCGCCCTCGGCGATCCGGCCCTTACCCACCGCGCTCTCCAGAACAACCATCAGCTCGGCGTCGCCCAGTACCGGGATGTTGGCGTTGTGGGTGCTGAACACGAGTTGGCGCATGCCCTTGTCTGCCCGCACCCGAGGCACCACACCTTCCCAGATGAACCGGTTGTCGAGGTCATCCTCCGGCTGGTCGACGATCAGCGGGCCCGGCAGAGTGGCAAGCAACAGCAGCAGCAGAGCAGTCGCCTTCTGACCCTTCGACAGGTCATCCAAGTCGCGGAAGTCCGGCTCGGCTGCGCTGCCGACATTGAGCTCAGCAGCGGCGGCCCGCCCGACAGTGATCTCCTCCAGCCGGAGGAACAGCTCCTCGCCTGCCGCGACGAGGTTGGCGGCTTGTGCACCTCGAATACCGAAATCCGCCAGCTGCTCAGGTCCGGCACGGCACGCATCGGCGAGCGCTTTCGGTGAGAAGTTCTCCTGTTGCACAGTGGACTTGATCTGGGCTCGCTGACCGCTGACCGCGTTGTCGATGAGCGTGAGGAGCTCGCGCCGGTCGGTTGAGGGCTGCGGGCGCACCCGCACCGTCTTGTGCAACGCGTCGTTGGCCGCGCGGCACGCGTCGCCCAGCTTCCGCCGTTCGGCGCTAGCGTGGTCATTGAGATCGGCCAGCAGCTGGCGACGCTCGTCGTAGAGCGCGCCGATCCGAGCGGCGACCTGGCGACGCTGGTCGGCCAGCGGGGCGAGTCGCTCCAGCGCCCGCTGGGTCGCCAGGTAGCGGCTCGCGTCCAGCCCGCTCTCTTGCAGCGACCGCAGCACCGCGTCGTACTGCTCCCGGGCCGGCGCCGTCGCGGTTGACCATTCCGCCTCGATGGACGACAACGCAGCGCGGGCGGCGGCCACGGCGCGATCGATCGCGTCGGCGGCAGCGGTGACTTCGGCGTGCAGGGCACCGAGTACGTCAGCGATCCGGGCCAGGATTGCCGCATTCGGCAACTCCTGTAGTGCGGCGGACGAGGTGAAAGCCTGGTCGAGCAGCCCCTCGTCTCGCAGTGGTTGAGCGGCAGCGAGCACATCGTCGACCCGAGCCGCGGCGGTGTCGAGAACCCGACGCTCGCGCTCGATCCTGGTCCGCTCGTTCAGCCGCTCATCGAGATGTGCGCTCTGGAAGTGGGTCAGCGCCCCCTGGAGCCGCGGTAGGTCGTCGAGCGCGTCATCGATCTCGTCGAGCTGCTGGCGACCCGCGACGATCGCCTCCCGGTTCCGGCGCAGCCGGATTGGCAGATGTGACGTGGGCTCGGTGGCGTCACCGAAGATGCGCTGCAGGAGGCGTGCGATGTAATCCCGCGAGTCGGCGAGCTCGGCCAGCTCGTGTTGGCTGAACACCTCGACCGGTCCGAGGACGTCGGTGGGGCGGGAAGCGAGTGCAGTGCCCGATGCGTCCCGTACCACGGGAGGGTCGGGCACCGACCGTTCGACGACGAACTCGCCGGCTCCACCACGCACCAGCATGCTGATCTTGGTGCCCGCGAGGAGGACGTTGTCCACCAGGCCGCGGTGATCCCGGCCGGCCGCGTCGCCGATCGGGCCGACGCCCAGCGCGTAGCGGATGCTTTCGACGATCGTCGACTTGCCCGTCCCGCGACCGCCGACCAGGCAGGTCAGGGAGTCGCTCAAGCGCATTCGCACCCCGTCCAGGAAGCCGCCCTTCCAGCTGATCGTCTCGATCACGGGGTGGGGCGACAGCGCCGGATCGACGAGCATGATCCGAGTCTCGGGGGTACGCGTGGCGAGGTCCAGAGCGGTCAACGACGGTGTGGACATCTTGACCCAGCAGGTGCCGCCTTGTGTGCCGAGTCGCGCGGGGTCGTTGATGTCGTCGGCGTGCAGCCAGGCAACCGGGTGCGGGCGCCGGTACTCGTTCTCCTTGTTCTCCAGAATCCGCTCGTGCGGGGGTGTCAGCTCCTGCCCTGGGCTGACCGCGACGGCATGCACGTCCTCGTTGCACCACGCGTGCTTGAGCGCCTGCCCCTGCAGGACGGTGAACAGGCCGTTCGGGCCGTTTACGTGCGCAGGAATCACCGAGGCCTTTCGCTCCACGGCACAGCGCACGATCTCTGCGTAGCTGTTGCCGGGCCTGCCGGATGCCCATGCCGGTGTGCCACCGCACGCTCCGATGGCGGCGTCCACCTCGTCGTACCCGGTGCCGCGCTCGAAGAGCACCAGCAGGTGGATTCCTTCGCTGGACACCGCCTCGAAGCCTGGTAGCACCACGATGCCCGCTTCCTCGGCGGCCCGTGCCAGACCTTCGGCTGTCCGCACACGCCAGTGGTCCGTGATCGCGATCAGCTCGATCTTCCCCTGACGACAGGCGCGGACGATCGCCTTGTTGTAGCTCGGCTCGTCCGGGAACTTGGTGCTTGGCGCTGACCTTCCGTGGTAGCCGTACGGGTTCACCTGCAGGGCGACCTGGTACCAGCGTGCTCCCGCGGGCGCCGCCAGAGCATCCGCGACAACGTCCGGCCACGAAGCGCCCGGATCTGGAACAGCAGGCTGAGTCATCCCGGGAAGCCTACGTCTGCACTGGTCGATCGGTTCCGGCCTGCTCGGCGTGGCAAGGCAAGCGGTGGTCAGGTCATCGGTCAGTTGGCGGCTCCGCTGTGGATGGGAGGCCGTCGCCCGGGAGTCGCCGTTGCGGCGCCGCGGCTGGAGTGCGAGCCGAGGCTGACGACCCGGGTCGTCGGCAACGAGGTGAAGGTCAGGCTTTCGCCGGGCTTTCGCCGGGCGCGGCCGGCTGTGGCTGGCTGTCGGACACCGAGTTCGGCGATGTGCGCCGGCTGCTCGACGGTGCGTTTCCGGAGTCGTACGCACACCCCGACGGGCCAGGGGTGCTGCGGTGGTGCGGGATCCGGCAGAACGGGGCACTCGTGGCCACCGCCGCGGAGGCGTGGAGCGCACCGCAGGTCGGGTTTGTCGCCGGGGTGGTGACGAAGCCGCAGGTTCGCGGGTGTGGCCCTGGCACCAGCTTGTGCCACTTTCTCCTGACCGAGCTGGTCCAGGATCGTGGGCGTGCCGCGCTCATGGTCGATGGGGCGAACGCGATGGCGATCGGCTTGTATGCCCGGCTCGGCTTGCGGTACCGGGCTCTCGGGGGTGGAAGGCTCGCTGGCTGCAGTAAGTGACTTTCGAGAACAGCCCGACGTACTGCGGGGTTCCGCGTTCTCGAGGGTCGAAACCGGTCACGCGGTCAGCAGGAAGCGGTCGAAGCGCTGTGCGAGCCGTTCGCGGTCGGGTCGGTCGGCTCGTCTCCGCGGTAGCTGCAGTGACCAGCCGTGCATCTCCTGGAGTCCGTGCCGCAGCATCGGGCCGTCGGCTTGCGACAGGATCCGTGGATGGATCCGGACCTGGTGATCGGGACTCACCCCGAGCAGGTTCCGGTCGAAGGCCCGGTGGTGGATCGTGCACAGCGACAATCCGTTCTGCACGACGGGCTCACCGCCGGCTGCGTCTCCCACGATGTGTGACGCCTCCAGCAGCACGGGCTCGTGCAACCGGCAGACCGCGCAACTCGTCTCGTAGGCGACCAACACACGGCTGCGGAACATCACCTGGTGCAGCCGGCGACGCGCGACGGACGCGGCATACCGGCGTTGCTCGGACGCGGGCACCCCCAGCGGCTCGACCTCGTCCCCCGCGCCGGTCAAGTCAAGCAGGACACCACCTCCGTCGGTGTCCGCCTCGACCGCGTAAACGGGATAGATCGCCGAATACACCCCCGGTTGTACGCGCACGAAGTACACCAGCGGCACACCGAGGCGGACCGCCTCGAGGAGCTTGCGGTTGTCGCCCGTGGTCGGGTCGCCGGTGCGGAACGCGTAGCGCACCAGGCCCGAACCATCGTCGACGTCCTCGTAGGGACTGTCGGGCACGCTGACCACCGATAGGCTCGCCGCGAACCCTGCCGGATTGCGGATACCGCGACCCGCGTCGATCAACCCGAGAGGCCGGCCAGCGACCCTGGCGTCGAGGAGCTCACGGCGGGACAGCAGGTTCCCGGTCAGGGCCACCTTGTCGTCCAGCCACCCGAACACGGCAGCTCTCAGCTGCTCGTCCTCGCCGGCCACCACCACGAGGCGAGCTCAGCACCACCCGAGGACCGCAGGCAAGACCGTACGTCGAAGAACTCGAGATCGACGGCAGCCTGCGCCGTGCATCAACCCGGTAGCAGTGGGCTGGGGTGTCCGTGCCAGGACACCAGGAGTTCCTCGCGGGCGCGGGTGCACGCCACGAACAGCAGGCAGCGCTCGCGCTGCACGTCGAGGTCGTGGGTCACCTGGTCCTCCGCCGCCGGGGTCACAGCTGCGGACGGCGGTACGTGGTGCTCCCCGACGCCGATCACGGCCACGCAGCGGAACTCCAGTCCTTTCATGCGATGCATCGTGGCCACCGACACCTCGCCGTCCCGCGCGGGGCGGTTGGCCAGGGAGACCGCCTTGATCCCGGTCGATGACAGCGCGGACCCGGCGGCGTCGACGAGCGTGCCAGAACGGGCGGCAACGCCGATCTGATCGGGTTCGATGCCGCCGTCGAGCCAGCCGCGGACTGTGGACACGAGGTGTTCCATCTCGGCGGACCGGGTGGGGGCTGCGTGCTGTGCCGGCGGCGCGCCGTGCACGTCGGAACGGCATCCCGCCAGAGTCTCGAGCTCCTCGTTCATGTCGTCGACGGCCTCACCGCGGAGCACCCCGAGACTCCACCCGAGGATCTCCGCAGTCGTCCGGTAATTGATCTTCAGGCGCTCCGAGCGTCCTGCGATGTCGATGCCGACCTGCCGCAGTGACACCCGATGGCCGTAGATGCGCTGGTGGGTGTCGCCGGCGATGAACAGGTCGTCGGGACCCGGCGGGACGGCCGCTCGCAGCATCCGCCACTGCCACGGGCTGAGGTCTTGCGCCTCGTCCACGACGATGTGCCGGTAGGGCTTGCTTCCCCGCTCGGCGAGCAGCCGGGCCGCCTCGACGCAGATCGTCTCGTACGTCCACCAGCCATCGTTGCGGAACTCGGCGGCGAACGCGGCGAGCGCCTCCCAGACCTGAGCACGCTGCCGCCCTCGCAGCTGGCGTCCGCGGCCGGAACGGGACGCCGCCAGGTACTCGTCCCGGCTCGTGATCGCCTGCGTCAGCACGACCTGGCGCCACTCGTGTCCGAGGAACGCCTCGCCGCAGTCCAGGCCGAACCGCCCGATGAGCCGCTTCCAGCGCGCCCTTTCCTCGTCGGCCGGAACAATCGGGAGCCCGCCGTGCTCCGCGGAGACCACCCGGTAAGCGACCTGGTCGATGTGCCGCACGTCGATCCGCCGCAGCAGGTCAGCGTCATCGATGAGCAGCCGCAGACCGTCCTCTAGTGACCCGGCCAGGGTCTTGGTGAACGTCGTGACCAGCACCGACCTGTCTGTGGCCGACGACGCCGCCAGGTGCTTCGCCCGGTGCAGCGCGGCGACGGTCTTGCCCGTTCCCGGGCCACCGGTGACCCGCGCGGGCCCACTGAAGGATCCGTAGGCCATCCGGTGCTGCGCCGGGTGCAGGTATACCCGCCACAGCGCGAACGGGTAGCTGAACACCTCCATCAGCTCGTCCGGCCCGCTGACCAGAACGACCTTCGCCGGGGAGCGTTCCACCGCGGCGGTGACGTCGGAGGTGTCGTACTCGACGGGTGGGGCCCCCGCGCCGGTGATCTCGGCCCAGACGTTTTCCGGCGTCATCCCGACGGCGAGGCCGAGCAGTGCGTCGTACTGCGGCTCGGGCAGGATCCCGCGAGCCGATTCGAGCTGATCGAGACCCGTCAGGGCGCGGGCGAATGGCAGCACCTGCTCGTCAATGCCGAGACGGCCGAGGTCGGCGTCGTTGACGTCGGCGAGCAACCGGGAGACGGACACCGCAGCGTCGTCCGCAAGCTGGGAGAGTTGCTCCTCGATGGCGGCGACGTCTCGCACCTCGATGACGCCGGTCGCGCGGTTGACGCTGACCCGCCGGCGGCAGGCCCAGGCGTAGGCATCGTCGTGCGGCAATACCTTGAGCAGCGTGTAGGAGTCACCCGACTCCGGAGCCAGCACGATCCCGCGCCAGGACTTGTCGATCTTGATGGAGCGGAGCCGGGGGTCGCGAACGTTGTTGATCTTTTCGAGGTGCACGCCGGCATGGGTCGCCTGCTCGAACTTGGCGAACGCGGCGTACACCTTCTCCTGAATCGCGCGCTCCAGCTTGCCGAACTCCCACAGGAAGTCCCGGTCGATCCCCAGCCGCGCCACCCGATGCCCCTCTCATGCCGCTGGCGAGTTCGCCACCAGCTCGTCAGCGATGTCCGCCACCTGCGCCAGTAGCTTGCCCGGCGGGAGCGCGAGGTCGAGCGCATGGCACACGATCTCGATGCCCGCATGCGGTATGACGTGCCGGATGGCGTCGGCGTTGCCCTGCGCGTACACGAGATGGCCCCGGGACAGGCGCAGCGCGGTGCAGTAGGCCAGCACCTGGTAGAGGTCCGCGTACGGGTAGCCGCTCGGCTTTTCCTGCTTGTACTTGGCGTCGACGACAGCGACAGGCCGCCCGTGTACCTGCCACACCAGGTCTGGTTCCAGCTGCATGGTGCGCGCCTCGTCGAGGTGGCACGGGTAGTGGCGGACGGCCACTCCGTCGTAGCGGGCCTGCAACTCCTCCGACAGCGCGACCGTGAGGAAGTCCTCGAAGATCTTCCAGAGGTTGAACAGGAATCCATTGGCGAACAGTGATCCGGGCGTGTGCTCCGGGGAGGTGGCCTGCCAGATGACCTCGGCAAGACGCAGCGCGGTGTGATAGCGCTGGTTGAGCCGGTTCGGCTGCCACGACGGCAGTCGGCTACCTCGCACCGGCGTGCTGACGCCGGCCAGGCGAGCCCGCAGGGTGGTGAGACGACGTCCCGACTCTTCGTCCACCCGTGGCACGCCGGCAATCCGGGTGATCGCCGCCAGCAGGATCTGGTTCTCCGGCACGTCCACGGTGAAATCGTCGTGCCGGATTTCCATCGGGATCGCCCGTCCGTGGTGGCGGCGGCGCTGGTCGGCTTCCCGTAACCGACCGCGCAGCACCGTGGCGGACTCCTCGATGGTGCGGTAGCCCTGCAACAGGCCGGGTCGCAGAGCGCGCTCGGTCTGGCGGCACAACACCTGCGCGATCGCAGGCACGAGCCCCTCGGCGACATCGAGCCCAACATCCTCGTTGAGCCAGCTGCGCGAGTGCGCGGCGTAGCCGACGAGGAAAAGCAGGCGATCGATCGGCAGCTTGGGGGTGATCCAGACCTCGACATCGCCCACCCGAGCGACGCCCACCTTGCCGCGCGACGCGACGTTCCACAGGCCGGGCTGACGCGGTGCGGGCGTCGCGGTCACCACGTCCGACTCGGCCAGTCCGCGGCCCTGTAGATCGGTGAGCCGGCGCCGGATCCGGCCGTGCTCGGTGATCTCCACGCGGTTCACGGTGACGGGTCCTCAACGGGACCCTGCTCCACGGCAAGCGCAGCCCGCAGCGCGCGAAGCCGGTACTGACGGAGCACGGCGGGCTGCGCACCGTAGTAGTATTCGGCCAGCAGGGGCAGGATCGAGTTCTCCCACGTCCGCTCCAGCCCGTCCTTACGGCGATAGATCTGCGGGTGCATCAGGTAGGACGGGCCGATGGCCATGTCGCGGTCCTCGATACGCTGGTTGAGCGCATCGAGCAGGGCGGGGGCATCCAGGTTGTGCGCGATGTCTTCGTTCTTCGCCAGCTCCTGGAGCCAGGAGGCGAGGATCCCCATGGTGGGTGGCTCCGAGGGATGCAGCTCGACGAAGGCGAAACGGCGCCGCATCGCCGCGTCGACCAGCGCAATGGAGCGGTCCGTGGTGTTCATCGTGCCGATGAGGAAAATATTGGGCGGAATGATGAACTCCGAGTCCGAGGAGTACAGCAGGCCGATCGGGTAGTCCCGGTACTCCAGCAGGAAGTAGAGCTCGCCGAACACCTTGGGCAGGTTCGCCCGGTTGATCTCGTCGATGACGAGGATGTAGGGATCGGACGGGTGGTCGCGGGCGGCGTCCACGAGTCGCCGGAACGGTCCGGGCTGCAGTTTGAAGATGAGTTGACCGTCGTGCTCCACCGGCCGGAAGCCCTCGAAGAAGTCCTCATAAGTGTAGGACGGATGGAACTGGATGAGCTGCACCGCGCTCAGCTCGGCGAGGTGATTGGCCAGCTTGCGAGCGAGATAAGTCTTCCCGGTGCCCGGTGGGCCGTAGAAAATCAGCTGCTTGCGCTCCCACAGCAGGTCGGCCTGCTGCTGCAACCACTCGCGCTCGATCAATAGCTCATCAGCGAAGGCCTGGTCAATATGCGGGAACCGCAGTTCCCTGACCGCGGCCGGGTCGGGTTGCCGGTCGGCAATGCCGAGGTCTTCGAGCAGCAGCTCGATCGCTGCGATCTCTTCGGTCAGCTCGACGACGTCGGCCTGGCTGTGCAGCTTCGCAGGCAGCGGCTGGGGGAGCCGGGAGAACGGAACCGGCTGCGTCGGATTGAGCCACTCGGCCTTGCGCTGCAAGTTGGATCGCTGGTCGGACGAGACGACGTACGTGGCCTCCCCTGCGATGCACCCCAGGTACGTCTTGCCCTGCGACGTGGTCAGCAGGTAGTCACCCACCCGCATGCGGTTGCAGAACGCATCGAACTCAGCGACCTTGGCTTCCCGCACCGCGTAGGACTTGTGCTGATAGTCCTGCTCCACCAGCTCCTTCAGCTGGCCCAGCGGTACCGGAGGCTGGATCGGGCGCAGGCTGGCCGCCGCCAGCGAGGCCAGCCCCTCGTGCAGCCACACCGGCACCAGGTCGCGGCCGTCCACCGAGGACCCCCGCACCAGCCAGGCTCGGCGGATGGGCGACTCGGTCTCGCTGTCGGCGTCGAGCTCGGACAGCTGTTCACGCAGGTCATCAACGGTGAGCCGCTGGTCAGGATCGGCGTGCCCGGACTCGTCGAACCGGAGTCCCTCCCTCGCCAGCACCTGGCGCGGAGCATCCTTACGGGCGGGGTCAGGCCAGTGGAAGTCCAGCGCGATGGTGCCGTCAGCGCGCAGCACCCGGTGCGCGTTTTCGACCTTCTGGGCCTCCAGGAACCTCCCGACCGACTGCGGGGAGAGCCCGGTGAGATTGGCGAGATCGCCATAGGTCGTCCACCACCCGGCCTCCACGTAGCTCAGCGCCTTGATGACCTGCGCCCAGTGGGTGTCCTGGTAGCCGGCGGGCTTCTGCTGCTTGGGCTTGCGCTGCAGCCGGTAGCGCCGGGTCAGCTCGAGGGCGAGCGCATCGCCGGGAAACTCGTCGATCGCCTCGACGCCGGCCTCGGTGACAGACCAGCCGCTGCGCTTGGTCATCCAGCCGATTGCGCTGCTCCACGACGACACCCACCGCAGGTAGGTCTCGAAGCCCGGAAAGCCGCTGTCGTTCAGGCTGAGTTCACGCTGGTTCGGCTGCACGCGGCCTTTCACCCCGGCGAGTGCGTCCTTGGGCGCCACCGGCTGGCCCGCATCGCGGAGCAGCTCGAACAACGTGCGGGTGAGCATCCCTCGCCGCAGCTGCGGTTCCGGTTCCATGGGCCTCCTCCCGGCTCACGAGCATGCCATGACGGTCACGACCCGACCCTACGAGTAGTGACCGACACTGCAGGAATGCCGCCGGCTGGACGGTGCGTCCTCCGGCGATCCCGTCCCACTGTGAGCGAGGTGTCATGACGGCGACGCCACGGGGAATCCGAAGTCTGCAGCCGCCTTGGTCAGCTCGTGGTCGTAGGTAACGAACTCCGTCAGCTCAGTCCGGAACGGGTCCGCGCTGGCCAGATGGATGGCGTCGAGGGAGCCGAGCCGGGGCACGCGGTAGGCCATGGCCCGGGCCAGGACGGTGCTGGTGAGGTCTACCAGGTAGACGCCCCTGAGCGCCTGCCCGGCGACGTACGGCACCCGTTGGTGATCGATATCGGCGCGCAGCAGGGTGCGGGTGATCTCCAGTTGGGCCAGTTCGCTGGTGACCAGCTCGGTTCCCTCCGGGAACGCTTGACGCCAGGCGCGTAGCGCCTCGGTCTCCTGCTCCGACTTGATGAACTTCAGCAGGGCGCATGCGTCGATATAGATCAACGATTGCGTTCCTTGTCTCGGTCGGCGACGAGGAGGTCGGCCAGGCTCTCGAGGCCCGGTGCGAGGTCGGGGATCAGCTCCGGCATGCCGTGCTCGGCGGGGGGCCTGGCTCTTCCGGCTGCGATCATCTGCTGGAGTGTGCTGGGCTGCTCGGTCTCGGGGACCATGCGCAGCACCGGCTTGCCCCGATCGGTGACGATCAGCGAGACCCCTGCGCGCACTCGCGCCACCGCCTTAGAGGGGTTCTGGTTGAGTTCTCGCAGGCCAATGGTTTCCATGCCCTCAAAGTACCTACTTAATGTAGGTACATCAAGTGCTGGATTCGCGACGCCCGGGCGGCATGGGCCCGGCTGGAACGCGGCACTCAGCCGGGCGGACGAGTGGCGGCCGCCAGAGCGGCCAGGTCGAGGGTGACTGCCGGCCTGGTCGGCCACATCACGAATCTGAACGCCTCGCTCTGGCGGAGCGTGCAGTACTCCATCGGATGGGATCTGGGCTGCTCTGCCTGGACGGACCGCTGGCCACCGCCGAGCCCAAGACCCTGCGCTAGCGGCTCCTGCACACCGCCGCCCGCATCGTGCGCGGCCAACGCAAACGCACAATCCGCCTCCCCGAAACCTGGCCCTGGGCAAGCCAACTCGCCACCTGCTTCCTCGCCACCTTCGCCCTACCCCCACCGACCTGATGTCGCGGCGCAAACACCCCATCCCCGACCCGAAGACCAAACCCCCGGCCCGTGGAACCCGGCAATCACCCGACGCGACAGTCGGGCAAACAGCCTGAACCGCACCTTGACAACAAGACCAGCTCGGCGCCATGGAACGGCGCCCAGAAGCGCACGACGTGGTCCAGGCTGGTGTGCACGATGTCGCTGCCTTCCTCCTCGTCGCTGGACACGACGAAGGCCAGCCCACCGGGGAGCGCGAACACCCATTCCGTCACGCCCTCGTCGGGGTCCTCCAGGCCGTAGACGGTGGGGATCGCGGGCAGGGTGACGCAGCGCAGGATCTCCATGTGATCAGGCAGCTGCTGCGCGGACTCAGGACGGGGCTCTGCCATCGGTGACTCCCTCATCGATGCATGGTAGACGTGCTAACATCGCGTACCATCTCGCATCTATTCCATTGGCGCAAGTTTGAGATCACATTTCGTTTGGATTGTCGGATTTGTTTACTTGACCGTGTGGGGAGGATGGCCGCCGTGCCGAAGAGGAAGCCCGGGCCCACGCTGCGGGCGCAGTGGTTGGGCCAGCAGTTGCGCGCGCTGCGCGAGTCCACCGGGATGACGCTGCGGCAGGCGGCTGAGTACCTGCAGCGCGACCCGTCGATGGTGAGCCGGTTCGAGACCGCCGAGTACCCGATCCGCCGCGGCGACGTGCTGGCACTGCTCGACCTCTACCACGT
>JBOHGT010000120.1:0-21901 GCA_050700385.1 Pseudonocardiaceae bacterium
AGTCGGCGATCGGCTTGCCGAACTGCTTGCGCTGCTTGACGTAGGCGATCGACGCGTCCACCGCACCTTGAGCGATGCCCACGGCCTGCGCCCCGATCGTCGGACGGGTGTGGTCCAGGGTCGCCAGGGCGGTCTTGAACCCGCTACCGGGCTCGCCGATGATCCGGTCCGCCGGGATCGTGCAATCGGAGAAGTAGATCTCCCGGGTCGGGCTGCCCCTGATCCCCAGCTTGCGTTCCTTGGGCCCGACCGAGAATCCCGGGTCGTCCTTGTGCACGATAAAGGCGCTGATCCCGTTGGTGCCCTGGTCCGGGTCAGTAACAGCCATCACGGTGTACCAGGTGGACTCGCCGGCGTTGGTGATCCAGCACTTGGTGCCGTTGAGTACCCAGTGGTCGCCGTCCAGGCGGGCCTTGGTGCGCATTGCCGCAGCGTCGCTGCCGGCTTCCCGCTCGGACAGCGCGTAGGAGGCCATCGCGCCGGCGGCGATGCTCGGCAGCACCTGCTTCCTGAGCTCGTCGCTGCCGGCCAGGATCAGCCCCGTCGTGCCCAGCTTGTTCACCGCCGGGATCAACGACGACGACGCGCAGACCCGCGCGATCCCCTCGATCACGATGCAGGTGGCGATGGAGTCGGCGCCCTGGCCACCGAACGCATCCGGCACGTGCACCGCGTGGAACCCGGAGCGGACCAGCGCGTCGCGGGCCTCGCTGGGATAGCGCTCCGCCTCGTCCACCTCGGCGGCGTACGGGGCGATCTCCTTCTCGGACAGCGCGCGCACTGCCTCGCGCAGCGCACCGTACTCCTCGCCGAGCTGGTATACGCCGAAGTCGGGATTCACGTGGCCTCCAGTTACCACCGGGTAGACACGTCCGATGCTAACCCCGCACGGCACCACAGCACCGCGATACGGCTCCATATGGCGCTCCGCGGGACCTCTTCGACGACGTTATGGCTCCTTATGGCGGTCGGGGGCGGCGAGCTCGGCGCGCAGGGCCTCGTCCCTCTCGAGCACCCGCGCGGCCAGATCGCGCTGGAAGGCCGCCATCCGCCGCGCCAGCTCCGGGTCGGACGCGCCGAGGATGCGGACGGCCAGCAGGCCCGCGTTGCGCGCGCCCCCCACCGAGACCGTCGCGACCGGCACCCCGGCAGGCATCTGCACGATCGAGAGCAGCGAATCCAGACCGCCGAGGTGCGCCAGCGGTACTGGCACGCCGATCACCGGCAGCACGGTCGCCGCGGCCACCATTCCGGGCAGGTGCGCGGCCCCACCGGCCCCCGCGATGATCACCCGGAGCCCGCGGCCGTCCGCCTGCTGCGCGTAGGAGAGCATCCGCGACGGGGTGCGGTGCGCGGAGACCACCGACACCTCATGCGATACCCCGAACTCCTCGAGCACCTCGGCGGCGGCGCGCAGCACCGGCCAGTCCGAGTCGCTACCCATGATCACGCCGACCAGCGCTGTCACCGTGCACCTCCCGTCCGTCCTCCCACACCCCGGTGGCGAGAAACCGTGCGGCCGCCGTCGCGATCTGCCGCACCGGGTCGAGCCGATCACCGAGCACCGTCACGTGCCCGATCTTGCGCCTCGGCCGCTCCGCCTTGCCGTAGAGGTGCACCTTCGCGGCGGGGTGGCGTGCGAGGAGATGGTGCAGCCGCTCGTCGAGCGCCATGAGGGGCGCGGTATCGGCGCCGAGCACGTTGGCCATGACGGACACCGGGGCGCGGGGCGTCGTGGAGCCCAGCGGGTAGTCCAGCACAGCGCGCAGATGCTGCTCGAACTGCGAGGTGACCGTACCTTCGATGGTCCAGTGCCCGCTGTTGTGCGGCCGCATCGCGAGCTCGTTGACCAGCAGCCCGTGCGCCGTCTCGAACAGCTCGACGGCGAGCACGCCGACCACACCGAGCGCGTCCGCCACGCGCAGCGCGAGCTCCTCGGCCTGCCCGGCGCGCTCGGGGTGCAGCCGCGGCGCGGGGGCCAGCACCTGCACGCAGATGCCGTCACGCTGCACGGTCTGCACTACTGGCCACGCGGCGCCCTGGCCGAACGGTGAGCGCGCCACCAGCGCGGCGAGCTCGCGGCGCATCGGCACGCACTGCTCCACCAGCAGCGGTGTGCCGGCCTCGAGCAGCTCGGCCACCACCCGCTGCGCCCCGGTGGGGGTGTTCAGCATCCACACCCCGCGCCCGTCGTAGCCGCCACGGGCGGCCTTGAGCACGCACGGCCAGCCGTGATCGGCGCCGAACCGCATCACCTCGGCGACCCCCCTCACCTCGCGGAACGGCGGCACCGGGACGTCCAGCCCTGCCAGCGCGCGGCGCATCACGAGCTTGTCCTGCGCGTGCCGCAGTGCGTCCGGCGCGGGGCGCACCGCCACGCCGTCGGCGACCAGTGCCCGCAGGTGATCGGTAGGGACGTGCTCGTGGTCGAAGGTGAGCACGTCGCACCCGGCCGCGAAGGACCGGAGCACGCCGAGATCTGTGTGCTCGCCGAGAGACACGCCGGGCGTCACCAGGGCGGCCGGCTCGTCCGCGCCGGTGGCGAGAACCCGCAGCGACTGGCCCAGCGCCACGGCGGCCTGGTGGGTCATCCGGGCCAGCTGGCCGGCGCCCACCATGCCGACGACGGGGATGCCGGTGCGGGGGTCCACGGGCTACCGATCGTATCGGCCAGCCTTCCGTAGACTGCGTAGGTGCCGACCGGAGCTTGCGGAGCGAGCATCATGACCGAGCGGAGCTTGCCGGAGCGAGCATCATGACCGAGCGGAGCTTGCCGGAGCGATTGTCGTGACCGTGGTCGACTCCGTGCTCATCCGGATCCCACAGCCCTACCGTGCCATCGCCATCCGCCACCGCGAGCTGGTGAAATTCGCACTGGTGGGGGGCACCACGTACGTCGTGGACACCGTGATCTTCATCATCCTGAAGACCACCGTGCTGGAGCCGAAGCCGGTGACCGCCAAGATCGTTGCGGTGCTGGTGGCCACGATCGTGTCCTACGTGCTGAACCGGGAGTGGTCCTTCCGCACCCGCGGCGGCCGCGAGCGCCACCACGAGGCGGCGCTGTTCTTCGCCGTCTGCGGGATCGGCCTGGTCATCAACGCCACCCCGCTGTGGATCTCGCGCTACGTCCTGGACCTGCAGACCCCACAGGTCGGCCTGCTGGCGCAGGAGGTCGCCGACTTCGCCAGCGCCAACATCGTCGGCACCCTGCTGGCCATGACGTTTCGCTGGTGGGCCTTCCGCCGCTACGTCTTCCCGGATTCCGACGTGCGGTGCCAGGACGCGGTCGGCCCCGGGACCACGGGCGACGAGGACCTCGAGCTCGGGCACTCCTGACGGCGGGTCAGCGCACCACTCCGGACGCCGGCAGCGGCGACCCCGCGACATCCCCGGGCCGGGGCACCCGCAGGTAGAGCGCGAAGGTCGCGGGTCGCGCCGAGCTGAGTTCCAGCCGCCCACCGTCAGCGTCCACCAGCGCCCGCGCGAGGGCCAGCCCCACACCCGTGGAGGATGTCCCGGACACCCCCCGGTCGAAGACGTGCGGTGCGAGGTCCTCCGGCACCCCAGCGCCCGCATCGGTGACCTCCACGACGACCATCCCCTCCCGCCCGGACCCGCCAGGCCGGGCGGACACGGTGACCTCGCCGCCGCCGTGGCGCAGCGCGTTGTCCACCAGAACACCGATCGCTTCCCGGACCCGGCCGGGCGTGACCCGGGCGAGCAACCCGCCGGGCACCCGGAGGTGCAACGGGCGGCCCCGTGCCCGGGCCGTCGGCAGCCACTCCTCGACCACCTCGTGCAGCAGCGCGGTGAGATCGACCGGTTCCGCGGTGGCAGCCCTGGCGGCCTCCGCGGCACGCAGCAGCTCGTCGAGGACCGCTCCGAGCCGCTCGGCCTGCTCCAGCGCGGCCTCGGCCTCGGCTGCGGTGTCGGCGTCCGGGTGCGCGGCGAGCTCGTCCAGGCGCAGCTGCAGCGCGGTGAGCCGGCTGCGCAGCTGGTGCGATACGTCGCCCACGAGGTCGCGCTCTCGCTGCATCAACTGGGCGAGTGCCTCGGCGGAGGTGTCCAGCACGTCGGCCACCCGGTCCAGCTCGGCGACGCCGTGGCGGCGCGGCACCGGCCGGAAGTCCCCGGCACCGAGCCGGGCGGCGCGATCGGCGACGTCCTGCAACGGCCCGGCCAGCCGCCGCGCCGTCACCGTCGCCACCGTGGCCCCGACCCCGACCGACAGCACCACCAGGAGAGCCACCAGCGCTGTGGCCTGCAGTTGGGTCTGGCGCATGGGACCGCCGGGGACCGCGAGGCTGACCTGGCCGCGCTCGGTCATCGGCAGCGTCTCGACCACCGCGCCGGGCCCGGGCGGGTCACCCAGCGCGGCACGGCCGGTGCCTGGCGCGTCCACTACCAGATGACCGCCGGGGGGCAGCGCGAGGGCGACCTCGCTCAGGTCCGCGGGGTCCGGCTGGGCGTCCAACGTCCCGACCACCTGCTCGAGCCGGGACAGCAAGTCGGTGCGGGTGAAGTCCTCCACCAGCCGCCAGGTGGCGAATCCCAGCGGGATCCCCAGCACGACGCCGGTGAGCGCGACCACCCCCACGATCGTCAGCAGGATGCGGCGGCGCATGACTCCCTCCTCGTTGTGAACGATTTCGGTAGCTACAGCTACCGAAATCATTCACGACATGTTGAAGCGGAAGCCGACGCCCCGGACAGTGGCGATCCGCCGGCTGCCGATCTTGCGGCGAAGCCAGGACATGTGCATGTCGAGTGTCTTGGACGTCTTGAGCTCGGGGGCGTTCCAGACCTCGATGAGGATCTCCTCGCGGCTGACCACCTGGCCGGCGTGCTGCAGCAGCACCCGGAGTAGCTCGAACTCCTTGTTCGCCAGCCCCACCTCGGCCCCGTCGACCAGCACCCGGCGCGCCGAGAGCTCCATCCGCACGCCTGCGACCTCCAGCGCGTCGGACGCGCTGCGCCGCAACAACGCCCGCACCCGGGCCATCAATTCGGCGAGCCGGAAGGGCTTGGCGACGTAGTCGTCGGCGCCGGCGTCCAACCCCACCACGAAGTCGACCTCGTCGGTGCGCGCGGTGAGCATGAGCACCGGCAGCTCGGGGCGGTGGTGCCGCAGCCGGCGGCAGACGTCCAGGCCGTCCATCCCCGGCAGTCCGAGATCGAGTACCAGCAGGTCCACCTCGCCCTCGGTGGCGCGGTTCAGCGCCGCGGGACCGTCACCGACCACCACGACGCCGTGGCCTTCCCGCTGCAGGGCGCGGGAAAGCGGCTCGGCGATGCCGGTGTCGTCCTCGGCGAGTAGCACGGTGGTCACATGGCACAGGGTATGTGCATGGCAGCATCCCAGATCGTGACCGGCCACGACCCCGACCTGCAGCTCGCCCTCGCGCTCTCCGACACCGCCGACGCGATCACCCTGCGCCGCTTCACCGCGCGCGACCTGCGAGTGGACCGCAAGCCGGACCGGACCCCGGTGACCGACGCGGACCTCGCGGTGGAGGACGCCGTGCGAGCGGTGCTCGCAGCGCAGCGCCCGGATGACACGGTGGTCGGCGAGGAGCGCGGCGGGTCGGAGACGGGCGGCCGTGCCTGGGTGCTCGACCCGATCGACGGGACGAAGAACTTCCTGCGCGGGCTGCCGGCGTGGGCGACGCTGATCGCGCTCGTGTCCGGCGGTCGCCCGGTGGTCGGGGTCGCGAGCGCCCCGGCGTTGGGCAGGCGGTGGTGGGCCGCGGACGGCGCGGGCGCGACCGTGCGCGGTCCGGACGGCGCCGCCCGGCCGATCTCGGTGTCGGGGGTGTCGGAGCTGGCCGACGCCTACATCTCCACCACCCACCTCGGCGACTGGGTCGAGCACTGGAGCCGGGAGGCCTACCTCGCGCTGGTCGACGCCTGCTGGGAGAACCGCGCGTTCGGCGACTTCTGGCACCACTGCCTGGTCGCCGAGGGCGCCATCGACCTGGCGGCCGAGCCGATCGTCAGCGCGTGGGACGTCGCCGCAGTGCAGGTGATCGTCGAGCAGGCGGGCGGCCGGTTCACCGACCTGACCGGAGTTCCGCGCCATGACGCCGGCACCGCGTTGTCGTCCAACGGCCTGCTGCACGACGCGGCGCTGCTGCGCCTGCGGCGCCCGTGAGTGCTTGCCGGCGTCATAGCACCCAATGCCACTCACGAGCGCCGGAGGCGCCTCATGCCTGGTACTGGCTCGCGTTGCCCTGGTCGGTCTGCTCCCACTGGTTCGCGGAGCCGTTGGCCGCCTGCTGGAGGGCCTCCAGACCTGCGATGGCCTGCTCGACCGACGGTGCCGCCTCGGTACCGATCAGCTGGCGGTAGAAGTCGACGATCTGCCGCGCGTACTGGCCTGAGCCGACCGACATCCCCTGCCCCTGCAAGTTGCGCAGCTCGGCCTTGAGCCGCTCGATCGCGTCGTTGAGCGTGCCGACCTTCTTGCTGAACTCCCGCAGCTGCTCCGGGGTCACCTCGGCGACACCGGTGCCGGCTGTCGTCATGTCCGGCTTCGGGGGCGGCCCGACGCCACCGCCACCACCGTCGACACTCGCTAGTGCCATGATCAGTGTTCCCCTCTCCTGGTGGGTGGTGCGGTCAGGCCGCAACCCTGGTGTCCGCCAGCATCCGGTGTGCTGAATTGATCAGGCTCGTCCGGCTGGCCGGAGCGAGCGTGGCGTAGCCGCCGTCATGGGAGAGCTCGTAGCGGCCGCCGATCTGCACCGACGAGCTGTCCACGAAGGCGACGAGGCGCGGGCAGCGGGCGACCGGCTGGTCCGGCGCGGTCCGGACGCTCGCCCCCAACCGGCCCATCCCGGTGCCGGACTCGGTGAGCGTGCGGGCGATCCGCAGGTCCTCGGTGGCCCGCTGGGTGGACGGCCGGCCCGGGCGCAGCCCGCCTTCCCTGGCCGGCACCCGGACCGGTGCCGAGGATCCGGCCGGCTTGTCGGGCACGGTGGCGAGCAGCGCGCCGAAGAGCTCCTCGGGGTCGGCCCGGTCAAGCCGCAGGTCCTCGTCCGAGGCGATGTCGGCGCCGACGACTCGGACGGCGTGGCGGCCGTCGCTGTAGACCGCGGCGACCACGGTGTCCTTCGGGCCGTGGTAGACGAGGTCGGTGCTGCGGGTCCAGTTGCCGAGCAGGGTGGCCGCGGCGCCGAGCAGCGGGTCGGCATGCCAGGTCTGGTCCGGACCACGCTGCAACAACCCGGCGGATTCGAGCTCCCCCCGGACCGCAAGCTCGGCCCGGAGCCGCTCTTCCTCGGATTGCCACGGCCACTGCGGTGCACGGAACGGGAACGGCCAGTCGTTGGCTCCGGTCTGCCGGGACAGCAGGTGCAGCTGGCGCCGGGAGACCGTCAGTCCGGTCACTGCTCGTCCGGCTGCTGGTACACGTCGATGTCCTCACCGATCACGGGCGGCACCACGTAGACGCCCGGGCCGAGCACCTCGCGGTCCTCGACCAGGTAGTCGGGACGCTTGTGCTCCCTGTCTCCCTCGCCACGAGCAGCACCGGCCCCTGCCATGGGGGCCATCCCACCGGTGCCCATCCCACCAGCGCCCATCCCACCGGCGCCCATCCCACCGGCGCCGGTCCCGGAGCCGCCGCGACCAGCGCCACCCTGGCTGCCGCCGCGGCTCGATGAGTCGGCACCGTAGCCGCCGAGTCCGCGCGAGCCGCTCGGGCCGAAGCCACCGCGACCGCCTGCTGCCCCGCCGCGGACGCCGGGAGGGGCTGTTGCGCCGGGCCCGAAGGCGCCACTGCCGTACCCACCCGCGCCCGAGCGCCCCGATATGGCGGTGCCGGGCCCGCCTCCCTGCGTCGAACTCGACGTGGGCGCCACCGCACCACCCTGCGGACCGGTTGCCGGCGCGTAGCCGGAACCGGCCGCACCGGCCGACGGAGCCGCAGTCGTCGACGGGGCGCCGCTCCCGAGCTGGGAGCCGGCCACCTGGGAGCCGACACCCGAGGGCCCGGCGTACTGCGGCGCGGTAGCAACCGGGCCAGCACCACCGCCGCTCTGGTGCACGTCGTTGCTCGGCGGTCCCACCGGGCTGGCCGACGGTGGCGAGATCGCGAGGATATCCGGGGGCGGGGGAAGCCGCGGCAGTTCCGGCGCGGACGAGGCTGCGACACCGGTGGCTGCCAGGAATGCCTGGTAGTCCCGCCGGGCCTGCTCCTCGGACTGCTGGGCGGCGGCCACCTGCTGGTTGTAGTCGTGGACCCCGCCGACAATGCTGCCAGCGATCATGCCAGCCGGGCCGCCGATCGCCCCGATCCCAGCACCCTGAGCAGCACCGTCCATCGCACCCATGACGCTGGGCCGGTGCGGCGGCTGGATCTGCTCCTGCACCTGCTTGGTGGCGCCGTGCACGTTGCTCATGGTGTGCGCCTGCTCGGTGACCTTGCCGCCGAGCTCGTAAAGGGCCGTGGCGAAGGTGTGCACGCTGTTGGCGGCAGTCACGGCATCCTGGCCGCGCCAGTAAGGGAGCAGGTCGTTGAACGCCTTGCCCAGATCGTGCGAGGCCTCCTGGATATTGCTGCCCTGCGCGGCATAGCCGAAGTGCACGTCGGACAGACCCGGCAGGTTGTGCCCCTGGTGCACCCAGTTGTACAGCGTCTCGTGCGACTCCCCGGCAACGCTGGCGCCAGCCCAGCTGGTGTCACGCCCGGCCATGGAGGCCCCCTTACCTCGTCGTTACGGTGTGTCTATCGGAGCTTGCGACTGTGACGCAACCGGATCGCGCAGGGTTCCACACCTCGTGACCTCACTGCCACGTACCCGGCGGCGGGTACCGCCGGATCGGTGCGGACTTGCGGCGTTGCGCGACGAGCACCACCACCAGCACCACCGCGCCGATCAGCGCGGCCCCGCCGCCCAGCACACCCGCCACCAGCGCCAGCGGGATCTGCTGGCCCGCCGAGGACTCGGCAGGTCCCTGCGCAACCGGCGGCGGGGTCGTCACGACCGGGTCGATCACGCTGCCCAGCGGGTTCTCCGTCACCGGCGCGACGTCGGCGGCCAGCGCCGCCACCGGATCCACGATGCCGTGCCCGTACTGCGGGTCGTGGCCGGGCGGACCGGCATCGCGCGCGGTGCTGATCAGCCGCTGCACCACGCTCGCGGCGTTGAGCTCCGGGTATTTCGCGCGGACCAGCGCCGCGACGCCCGAGACGATCGCCGACGAGTTGCTCGTCCCGCTGGTGAGCCGAGGGAGCGGGGCGGGGCCTGCGGACAAGGGTCCCGAGTCGGGTGCATGCAGCCCCGGCATGTCGACGCCGGGCGCGGCCAGCTCGACCCCGGGGCCCTGCACGCTCACGTCAGGGCGGAACGCACCCGTCGCATCGATGGCCGAGACCGCGATCACGCCGGGCCGGGTGGCCGGCGCGAACAGCTTGTCGGGCTGGGTGGCGACGTTCCCGGCGCTAGTCACCACCACGACGTCGCGCTCCTCCGCGTATTCGAGCACCTCGTCGTAGCGCAGCGAGTCACCACCGCCACCGACGGACGGCGGCTGCACGCCACCGAAGGAGAGGTTCAGCACGGTCGCGCCGCCGTCGATCACTGTCTTCGTATTCTGGTCGGTCATCAGCAACCCACCCGACAGCAGCGGGAGGTCGATCGACAGCACCCTCGCTTCGGGGGCGACGCCGAGCACACCGTCGGGCCCACCACCGCGGCCTGCGATGAACCGCGCCATGGACGTGCCGTGCCCGATCTCGTCCATCGGCGGGATACCCTCGATCCCCGACGAGGTCGGTTGCGGCAGGAGGGCCCCCTGCAGGTCGGGTCGGGTGGGGTCCACTCCGGTGTCCACCAAGCCGACGATGACGCCGGCGCCGCGGGTCTGCTCCCAGGCGAGCGGCAGGTGCAGCTGCTCGATCCAGTACTGGTCGCGCGCCGACGCGGCAGGCGCGCCGACCGCCGAGACCGCTGCCACCAGCAGCAGCGCCATCACCAGGTGCAGCAGCCGCGACACTCCCCGCATGCGGGCAAGGATAACGGGGAGCTACGACAGCGGGGCGGGTACGGCGGAACCGGGCTCGGACGCAGCCGGGCCGCCCGCAGTTCCCTCTTGCCGTATAGCCATGCCCGCGTCACGATGTGTGCATGGTCCATGCCGAGCTCGAGCCGTTCTGGCCGAGCCGCCGCATGCACGCGTCCGACGAGTTCTGTCGGTAGGCCGCGCGCATCCGCGCGGCCGCTCCCGGTCCCACTCCACCCCACGCATGAGGAGTACGCGTGTCCGTCACCGATGAACTGCTCGCCAACAACGCCCGCTACGCCGAGTCATTCTCCGGTCCGCTGCCGCTGCCGCCCGCCAAGCACGTGGCCGTGGTCGCCTGCATGGACGCCCGGCTGGACGTCTACCGCATCCTGGGCCTCAACGAGGGTGAGGCGCACGTCATCCGCAATGCCGGTGGCGTCGTCACCGACGACGAGATCCGCTCGCTGGCCATCAGCCAGCGGCTGCTCGGTACCCAGGAGGTCATCCTGATCCACCACACCGACTGCGGGATGCTGACCTTCACCGACGACGACTTCAAGCGGTCCATCCAGGACGACACCGGCATCAAGCCGGAGTGGGCCGCCGAGGCCTTCCCCGACTTGGACGAGGACGTCCGGCAGTCCATCGCCCGGATCAAGAACAGCCCGTTCGTGCCGAACAAGGACTCCATCCGCGGCTTCGTCTTCGACGTCGCCACCGGGAAGCTCAACGAGGTCGTTTGACGCGCCGGCGACCTCAGGACGCCAGCGCCTGGACCACCCGGGACGGCGATGGCCGGCCGAGCTTGCCGGCCATCCAGACGCTGGTCTCGACCAGGGCGTCGAGGTCGACGCCGTGCGTCACCCCCAGCCCGTCGAGCATCCACACCAGGTCCTCGGTGGCGAGGTTCCCGGTGGCGGACCCGGCGTAAGGGCAGCCGCCCAGCCCGCCCACGCTCGCGTCCACACAGGACACGCCGGCGCGCAGCGCGGCGAGCGTGTTGGACAGCGCCTGGCCGTAGGTGTCGTGGAAGTGCACCGCCAGCGCGTCCATCCCGGTGCCGGCGCCGGCGAAGCCGGCCAGCAGTGCCTCGACATGGCCGGGCGTGGCGACGCCGGTGGTGTCGCCGAGCGAGAGCTGGTCGCAGCCCAGCAGCTGCAGCCGCCTGCCCACCGCGACGACCTGCTCGATCGGCACCCGACCCTCCCACGGGTCACCGAAGCACATCGAGACGTAGCCGCGCACGCCGAGCCCCTCGGCGCGGGCCCGCGCCACCACCGGCTCGAACATGGCGAACTGCTCGTCGAGGCTGCGGTTGAGGTTGCGCGCCGCGAAGCTCTCGGTGGCCGAGGCGAAGATCGCCACCTCGGTGACCCCGGCGTCCAGGGCGCGTTGCAGGCCGCGCTCGTTGGGCACCAGCACGGGGTAGCGCACTCCGTCCCGCCGGCGCAGCCGGCGCAGGAGCTCACCGGCGTCGGCGAGCTGCGGCACCCACCGCGGGTGCGCGAAGCTGGTCGCCTCGAGCACGGCCAACCCCGCCCCGGCCAGCCGGTCAAGGAACTCCGCCTTGACCGCGACGTCGACGACCGCCGACTCGTTCTGCAGCCCGTCGCGGGCTCCGACCTCCCAGATCGTCACCCGGTCGGGCAGCCCGTCGCCGTTGTGCACGTCGGGCAGCAGCCTGCCGCCCATCAGCGGATCGCCCCGTCCGGGTTGACCTCGCGGTAGAGCACCGAGCGCACCCACTCGACCTGCGGGATGTCGTCGAACTCCAGCGGCTCGTCGGAGGCGGACTCCACGACCAGGGTGCCGCAGCCGAGGATGCGCTCGATCAAGCCGTGCCGGAACTGCACGCTGTTGATCCGGTTCAGCGGGATGTCGATGCCGCTGCGGGTCAGCACGCCCTCGCGCACCAGCACCCGGCGGCTGGTCACCACGAAGTGGGTGGTCCGCCAGCGCAGCAACGGCACCAGGGTGAGCCAGACCACCGTGACGCCACCGACCACGCCCAGCCCGATCCAGGCGTAGCGGTCCCAGGACTGACCCTCGAACAGTGCCGCCAGGTAGGCAGACACTGCGACGATGAGCAGGAAGGCCAGCACCGGCGCCACGAGCATCTTCCAGTGCGGATGCTTGTGGATCACCACGCGCTCATCGCCTGCGAGCAGTTCGTCCGGATAGGCCACGGCTCCTCCTCGTCCCGCCGGTGGGCCGACCACGAGATCACCGCGGCAGCCAACGGTGTGATCACGGTACCGCTCCCGCCGCCGGAACTTCCCGGTGTGCTCAGCCCACCCGGACGTGCGTGACGTCACCCGCGCTCAACGCGTGGCGCTGACCAGTTACCTCGACCACGAGTCTGCCCTCACCGTCGACGTCGACGGCGGTGCCGAGCAGCGGATCCCGCGCAGGCAGCTCCACCCGGACCGGCCGACCCACGGTGGCGCAGTGCCGACGGTAGGCCTCGTCCAGGCCGCTCGCCGCGGGGTCGCCGCCCTGCTCGCGCCACCGCCGCTCGTGTGCGTCCAGCCGTCGCAGCAGCGCCCGCAGCAGCCCCTCGCGGTCGGTGCAGGCCGCCCGCTCGATCACCAGCGAGGTCGCCTCCGGCACCGGCAGCTCCTCGGCGCGCACCGTGACGTTGAGCCCGATGCCGACCACCACGCCGGTCCGGCCGACGACCTCGGCGAGGATCCCCGCGCCCTTGCGGCCGTGTGGACCCAGCAGCAGGTCGTTGGGCCACTTCAGCACGGCCTCGATCTCGCCGAGCTCGCCGACCACCTCGCACAGCGCCACCCCGGCGAGCAGCGGGAGCCACCCCCAGCGGGCCTGCGGGACACCCTCCGGGCGCAGCAGCACCGACACCGCCAGCCCGGAGCGGGCCGGCGCCACCCAGCTGCGCCCGGCCCGGCCGCGCCCGGCGCTCTGGTGCTCCGCGACGAGCACTGTCCGGTCGGGGGCGCACGGGGTGGCGGCGAGCTCCGCATTGGTCGAGCCGGCCTCGGCCCTGACGTCGATCCCGGCGTAGGGCCCGTGCGGCACGACGAGCGCGCTGCGCAGCGCGGCGGTGCGCAACGGCGCGCGCTCGAGGTCCGACCACACGCTGGTCGACGCTACCGGCGCACTCCCCTTGCGCGATAAGCGCACCTATCGTGGTATGGCGCCGTGCCGGGACCACCATAAGTGCGCTTGTCGCGCTGCGGGGTCCGAGGCGTGCGCTGGCTACGCTGGCGGCATGAGCAGCGCCAGCGAACCGATCGGCGTCCCGTCCGGGGTCGAGCCGGACATCCACACCACCGCGGGCAAGCTCGCCGACCTCTACCGGCGCTACGACGAAGCGGTACACGCCGGGTCGGCCCGCGCGGTGGACAAGCAGCACGCCAAGGGCAAGCAGACCGCCCGCGAGCGGATCGACATGCTGCTGGACCCCGGCTCGTTCATCGAGCTCGACGAGCTCGCCCGGCATCGCTCCACCAACTTCGGCCAGGAGCGCAACCGCCCCTACGGCGACGGCGTGGTGACCGGGTACGGCACCGTCGACGGCCGACCGGTGTGCGTGTTCAGCCAGGACGTCGCGGTCTTCGGCGGCAGCCTCGGCGAGGTGTACGGCGAGAAGATCGTCAAGGTGATGGATCTGGCGATCAGGACCGGCTGCCCCATCATCGGGATCAACGAGGGCGGTGGCGCCCGCATCCAGGAGGGTGTGGTCTCGCTCGGACTCTACGGCGAGATCTTCCTGCGCAACACCCATGCTTCGGGGGTGATCCCGCAGATCTCGCTGATCATGGGGCCATGCGCGGGCGGGCACGTGTACTCACCCGCGCTCACCGACTTCACCGTCATGGTCGACAGGACCTCGAACATGTTCATCACCGGCCCCGATGTGATCAAGACCGTGACCGGTGAGGAGGTCGGGTTCGAGGATCTCGGCGGTGGCCGGACGCACAACACCCGCTCCGGCAACGCGCACTACCTGGGCGCGGACGAGGAGGACGCGATCAGCTACGTCAAGGAGTTGCTGTCCTTCCTTCCGTCGAACAACCTCTCCGAGCCACCCCGGTTCGACGCCCCGGACCTCTCCCGGACCCCGGTGGGTGACACGATCACCGATGAGGACCGCCAGTTGGACACCCTGATCCCGGACTCGGCGAACCAGCCCTACGACATGCACGAGGTGATCACCCGGATCGTCGACGAGGGCGAGTTCCTCGAAGTGCACGGGCTCTTCGCGTCGAACATCATCGTCGGCTTCGGACGGGTCGAGGGCCGCTCGGTCGGCATCGTGGCCAACCAACCCACGCAGCTCGCCGGCTGCTTGGACATCGACGCGAGCGAGAAGGCGGCGCGGTTCGTGCGCACCTGCGACGCGTTCAACGTGCCGGTTCTCACCTTCGTCGACGTACCCGGCTTCCTGCCCGGCATCGACCAGGAGTGGAACGGCATAATCCGCCGCGGCGCCAAGCTGATCTACGCCTACGCCGAGGCCACCGTCCCCAAGGTCACTGTGATCACCCGCAAGGCCTACGGCGGCGCCTACGACGTCATGGGCTCCAAGCACCTCGGTGCCGATATGAACCTGGCCTGGCCGAGCGCGCAGATCGCGGTGATGGGGGCCTCAGGTGCGGCCAACATCCTCTACCGCAAGGAGGTCGCGGCCGCCGAACAGCGCGGCGACGACGTGGAAACCCTGCGGGCGCGGCGCCAGCAGGAATACGAGGACACCCTGGCCAACCCCTACATCGCGGCCGAACGGGGCTACGTGGACTCGGTGATCCCTCCCTCCTGCACCCGGTCCTACGTCGCACGCTCACTGCGGATGCTGGCCGAGAAGCGGCAGACGCTGCCGCCCAAGAAGCACGGGAACGTGCCGCTATAGGCGCTGTCGCGCCGTGAGTGGAGCGCACATGGACCAGCCGGTGCTGCGGATCGTCCGCGGCGACCCGTCCGACGAGGAGGTCGCCGCGCTCACCGCCGTCGTCGCCGGACTCGGAAGTCCGTCAGTGCCCGAACCACCACGGCCACGCTCGGCATGGGCGGATCCGGCTTCCCGGCTGCGGGTTCCGCTCCGCCCCGGCCCGGACGCATGGAGGGGCTCGGCGATGCCGCGGCCGAGCGGGGGCTGTCGGTGAGCGCCCTCGTGGCGCGGCAGATCGAGCACCTCACCGCCGCCGATGAACGGTACGAGCGCTCGAGCGCCGCCGGGCCTCGAGTTCCATGATCTTCGTGCTCGCCTCGGCCTCCCCCGCTCGGCTGGGCGTGTTGCGCGCCGCGGGCGTCGACCCCGTCGTGATCGTCTCGGGGGTGGACGAGGATGCCGTCTCGGCCGCGCGGGACGACCCGACCCCGGCCGAACTCGTCATCGCGCTGGCCGACGCGAAGGCGCGCGCGGTGGCGCCGCAGGTGGCCACGGAGTACCCCGACGCGGTGGTGGTCGGCTGCGACTCGATGCTGCATGCCGGTGGCGAGCTGGTTGGCAAGCCCGGCACGGCCCTGGTCGCGGCGGCCCGGTGGCACCAGCTTGCCGGCGGCACCGCCGACCTGCTCACGGGGCACGTGGTGTTGCGCCTCGAGGGCGGCGAGCTCACCCGGGCCGCCGGCGCCGCCCGGACCACTGTGATCCGGTTCGGGACCCCGACCCCGACGGAGCTGGACGCCTACCTCGCCACCGGAGAACCGCTGGCCGTCGCCGGCGGCTTCACCCTCGACGGGCTGGGCGGCTGGTTCGTCGAGGGCGTCGACGGCGACCCGTCCAGCGTGATCGGGATCAGCCTGCCGCTGACCCGGCAGCTGCTCGCCGAGGTCGGCGTCGACGTCACCCGGCTGTGGCACCGGGAGGAGCTGTGGCACCGGGAGGAGCTGTGGCAGCGGGAGGAGCTGTGGCAGCGGGACGACGGTCGCAGCTGAGCCGGGTGCGGTTCCGTAAGCTCCCAGGCCAGGAGGTCGGTGCCGACGAGGAGGTGCGGGTGGCCCGCGAGCTGCGCAAGGTGCTCATCGCGAACCGTGGTGAGATCGCCGTCCGGGTGGTCCGGGCATGCCGGGACGCGGGCCTGGCCAGCGTGGCAGTCTACGCCGACGACGACCGTGACGCTCCGTTCGTCCGGCTCGCCGACGAGGCGTTCGCGCTGGGTGGATCGACGCCCGCGGACAGCTACCTGGACCAGCGCAAGCTGATCGACGCGGCGGCCCGCGCCGGCGCCGATGCGGTACACCCCGGCTACGGCTTCCTGTCGGAGAATGCCGACTTCGCGCAGGCCGTGCTCGACGCCGGCCTGACGTGGATCGGCCCGACCCCGCAGGCGATCCGCGACCTCGGCGACAAGGTCACCGCCCGGCACATCGCGACCCGCGCCGGGGCACCGCTGGTGCCGGGCACCAGGGAACCCGTGGCCGATGCGGACGAGGTCGTCGCGTTCGCGGAGGAGCACGGGCTGCCGGTGGCCATCAAGGCCGCGTTCGGTGGTGGCGGGCGGGGGCTGAAGGTGGCCCGCTGCGTCGAGGAGATCCCGGAGCTGTTCGAATCCGCGGTGCGCGAGGCCACGTCCGCGTTCGGCCGCGGCGAGTGCTTCGTCGAGCGCTACCTCGACCGGCCCCGGCACGTCGAGGCGCAGGTCCTCGCCGACAACCATGGCACCGTCGTCGTGGTCGGCACCCGGGACTGCTCGCTGCAGCGCCGTCACCAGAAGCTGGTGGAGGAGGCGCCGGCGCCGTTCCTGTCCGCCGAGCAGCGACGCAGGATCCACGAGGCCGCCCGGTCGATCTGCGCCGAGGCGGGCTACCACGGGGCCGGCACCGTCGAGTTCCTCGTCGGGCGCGACGGCACCATCTCCTTCCTCGAGGTGAACACCCGGCTGCAGGTCGAGCACCCCGTCTCCGAGGAGACCACCGGGATCGACCTGGTGCGCGAGCAGTTCCGCATCGCCGCCGGGGAGCACCTGACGATCACCGGTGACCCCGAGCCGCGCGGCCACGCGATCGAGTTCCGGATCAACGGCGAGGACGCTGCGAAGAACTTCCTGCCCGCGCCGGGCACGGTGACGCTCTTCGATCCCCCATCGGGCCCTGGCGTGCGGCTGGACGCGGGGGTGCACACCGGCAGCGTCATCGGCGGCCAGTTCGACTCGATGCTGGCCAAGCTCATCGTCGTCGGCGCGGACCGGGCGCAGGCGCTGCAGCGCTCCCGCCGCGCGCTCGCCGAGTTCACCGTGGAGGGGCTGCCGACGGTGCTGCCGTTCCACCGGGCGGTGCTCGAGGACCCGGCGTTCGCCGCGGTGGACGGCGAGGGGTTCACCGTGCACACCCGCTGGATCGAGACCGAGTTCTCCGCCGATCTCGAACCCTTCGGCGGCGGCGCCGAGGTAGCAGAGGCTGCCGAGCGCCGGACCGTCGTCGTCGAGGTCGGCGGCCGCCGGCTGGAGGTCTCGCTGCCCGGTGACCTCGCCCTGGGGGGCGGCGCGGGCGCGGTGGCCAAGCCTGCCCCTCGCAGGCGTGGCACGGGCGCGGCAACGGCGTCGTCAGCGTCGTCGGACGCGGTGACCGCGCCGATGCAGGGCACCGTGGTCAAGGTCGCGGTATCCGACGGAGATGCCGTCGAGATCGGCGATCTGGTCGTCGTGGTCGAGGCGATGAAGATGGAGAACCCGGTCACCGCGCACAAGGGCGGCACCGTGACCGGCCTGACCGCGCAACCCGGCACACCGATCAACCAGGGCACCGTGATCTGCGAGCTCAAGGACTGACCGGGCGTCAGACGAGCTGGGGGCGCGCTTCGGGGGCGGCGGACCGGCGGGCGTCGGCGGCACCGTCGTCGGGTTGGGTCTGCGAGTCACGTTCGGCGGCGACCCGCGCGGTGTAGACCTCGACCTCGCGACGCTGCCGCGCGGTGTCCCAGCCGAGCACCCCGGCCACCAATCGTGCCACCACATCCGCGCAGGCCACGCCCCGGTGAGGGTACTCGATCGAGATCCGGGTGCGCCTGGTGAGCACGTCCTCCAGGTGCATCGCGCCCTCGTGGCTGGCCGCGTACACCACCTCGACCTGCAGGTAGCCCGCTGCCTCGGGCACCGGTGCCAGCAGCTCACGACGACCCTGCGCCAACGCCAGGACCTGGTGCACCAGCGAGCCGTACCGGTCCAGCATGTGGCGGACCCGGTAGGGATGCAGCCCGTGCCGCGCGGCGAGCGCCTCGGCCTGGTTGACCAGCGCGTGGTAGCCGTCCGCGCCGAGCAGCGGCACCTTGTCGGTGATCGACGGCGCCACCCGGCCCGGCAGGTCCGGTGCGGCGGCATCTACCGCGTCGGCGGCCATCACGCGGTAGGTCGTGTACTTGCCGCCGGCGATCGCGACGAGCCCGGGCGCGACACGGGCCACCGCGTGTTCGCGGGAGAGCTTGGAGGTCTCCTCGCTCTCCCCCGCGAGCAGCGGCCGCAGGCCCGCGTAGACGCTCTCGATGTCGTCGTGACCCAGCGGTGTGGCCAGCACCGTGTTCACCGTGTCCAGCACGTAGTCGATGTCGCACCGGGTCGCCGACGGGTGCGCGAGGTCGAGGTTCCATTCGGTGTCGGTGGTCCCGACGATCCAGTGGGCGCGCCAGGGAATGACGAACAGCACCGACGTCGAGGTGCGCAGGATCAGCCCGCTCTCGGACACGATGCGATCCCGCGGCACCACCAGGTGCACGCCCTTCGACGCGCGCACCCGGAACCGGCCGCGGCCGCCGGACAGCCGCTGGATCTCGTCGGTCCACACCCCGGTGCAGTTGAGCACGGCGTGCGCGGCCACATCGGTCTCGGCGCCGTCCTCGCAGTCGCGCACCCGCACCCCGCTGATCCGGTCGACCTCCCGCAGGAAGCCCACGACCTGCGTCGAGGTGCGCACGACCGCGCCGTACTGCGCGGCCGTGCGGGCCACCGTCATGGTGTGGCGGGCGTCGTCGGCCTGCGCGTCGAAGTAACGCACCGCGCCGATGAGCGAGTTCCGGCGCAGCGCAGGCGCCATCCGCAGCGCCCCGGCCCGGCTCAGGTGCTGCTGTCCTGGCACCGAGCGGGCGCCGCCGAGGGTGTCGTAGAGCGTGAGGCCGGCCGCGACGTAGGGCCGCTCCCACAGCCGGTGGGTCAGCGGGTAGAGAAAGCTGACCGGCTTGACCAGGTGCGGGGCGAGCCGGGTGAGCATGAGCTCGCGCTCGTGCAACGCCTCGCGGACCAGCCCGAACTCGAGCTGCTCCAGGTAGCGCAGCCCGCCGTGGAAGAGCTTCGACGAGCGGCTCGACGTACCCGAGGCCAGGTCGCGCGCCTCGACCAGTGCGACCGAAAGGCCGCGGGTCGCGGCGTCCAGGGCGACCCCGCTGCCCACCACCCCGCCACCGATGACCACCAGGTCGAACTGCTCGCCGGCCAGCCGCCGCCAGCCGACCGCCCGCTCGGGTGGCCCGAGTCGTCCCGGCGCACCGGAGGCTGGGCCGTCGCGTTCTGGGCCATAGCGTTCTGGGCCGTCGCGTTCGGCCATCATCACCACCTTCCGTGGTCGCACCCGGTGACCGACGACATCCACTCACGCTACCGTCCAAGACGCGGGCGAGACCGGAGAGGAACCGATGAGCCAGTACGTGGCCGCGATCGACCTGGGCACCACATCCACCCGGTGCATGATCTTCAACCACTCGGGACGCGTCGTGGCAACCGACCAGAAGGAGCACCGGCAGATCTTCCCCCGAGCCGGGTGGGTGGAGCACGATCCCGGCGAGGTATGGACCAACACCCGCGAGGTGTGTGCCGGCGCACTGGCAAGAGCAGACCTCTCGCCGTCCGATGTCGTCGCGGTGGGGATCACCAACCAGCGCGAGACATCCGTGGTGTGGGACCGCACCACCGGTGAGCCGGTGTACAACGCCATCGTCTGGCAGGACACCCGCACCGACGGCATCTGCGCCGAGCTGGGCGCCCTCGGCGACGGTATCGAGCGGTACCGGCGGCGCACCGGGCTGCCGCTCGCGACCTACTTCTCCGGCCCGAAGGTGCGCTGGATCCTGGACAACGCAGGGGACACCGTCGGTGCGCGGGCCCGGGCAGGTGAGCTGTGTTTCGGCACCATGGACACCTGGGTGCTGTGGAACGCCACCGGCGGGACCGGCGGTGGCCTGCACGTCACCGACCCGACCAATGCCTCCCGCACCCTGCTGATGGACCTCGACACGCTGGACTGGGACGTCGGCATCTGCGAGGAGATGGGCATCCCGACCTCGATGCTGCCGGAGATCCGCTCCTCCTCCGAGGTCTACGGCAAGGTCCGCGAGCGCGGCGTGCTCGCCGGTGTGCCGATCGCCGGCATCCTCGGCGACCAGCAGGCCGCGACCTTCGGACAGGCCTGCCTGGCGGTGGGCGAGGCCAAGAACACCTACGGCACGGGCAACTTCGTGCTGCTCAACACCGGCACCGAGAAGGTGATGAGCCGCAACGGGCTGCTCACCACGGTCTGCTACAAGATCGGCTCGAACGACACGGTGTACGCCCTGGAGGGCGCCATCGCGGTCACCGGGTCACTGGTGCAGTGGCTGCGGGACAACCTCGGGATCATCGCGAGCGCGCCGGAGATCGAGGAGCTCGCGTCCAGTGTGGACGACAACGGCGGTGCCTACTTCGTGCCGGCCTTCTCCGGCCTGTTCGCGCCGTACTGGCGCTCCGACGCCCGCGGCGCGATCGTGGGGCTGACCCGCTTCGTCAACAAGGGGCACCTGGCCCGGGCGGTGCTCGAGGCGACGGCGTTCCAGACCCGCGAGGTGATCGACGCGATGAACGCCGATTCCGGCGTGCCGCTGACCTCGCTCAAGGTGGACGGTGGGATGGTCGGCAACGAGTTGCTCATGCAGTTCCAGGCCGACCTGCTCGATGTCCCGGTGATCCGCCCGGTGGTCAGCGAGACCACCGCGCTCGGCGCAGCCTATGCCGCCGGGCTGGCAGTGGGGTACTGGTCGGGCGAGGATGACGTCCGGGCGAACTGGGCGGCGGACAGGCAGTGGGATCCGGCGATGGATGCCGAGCGCCGCGAGGAGCTCTATCACCGGTGGCGCAAGGCGGTGACCCGCACCTTCGACTGGGTGTGACGCTCCCGGCGCCGGGAAAGACTCAGCGCCACACCCGAGCCGACGGCAGCACTGGCGGCACCCGCGGTGAGCGTGACGGCCAGCACGCTCACCCCGTCCTGCGGTGCGGCCGCGTGCTGCTCCGGCTGTCCCCCGGCCACCGGGACGAGTCCCAGCCCGCTTCCGGCCAGCAGGGCCGCCACGGCGATGGCCCTCATGCAGCCTCCTTGTGAACGCTTCCACTCCGGTAGACGCCCGGGGCCTCGCCGAGGTTGTCACCCGATCGGCGGCAACCGCCTCAGCGCACCCCGGTCAGTTCCGCGAAGACGATGATGTTGTCGCGGTAGCTGCTCGCCTCGTCGTCGAACGACCCACCGCAGGTGATCAGTCGCAGCTCCGCCGAGTCCGTGTCGCCGTACACCGCATCGGTGGGGAACTCCGCCTTCGGTATCTGCTCGGTGCTGGTGACGGTGAAGACGGCGGTGGTCGCGTCGTCCCTGGTCACGAGCACTTGGTCGCCCGTGGTGAGCTCGTCGAGCCGGACGAAGATGCCGTCGCTCCCGCCGCCGTTGACGTGCCCGAGGATCACCGCAGGGCCGAGCTCGCCGGGAGCCGGGCCATAGCGGTACCAGCCGGCCTGCATCGGGTCGCCCACCGGTGGCACTTCGATCGTGTCGTCGGAGTTGAGCCCGAGCGGGATCAGCGTCGAGGTGGCACCGATCGCGTCGATGCGCAGTTCCACCGGGTCGGCGGGCGGCAGCGGGGACGCCGCGGCACCTGGAGCCGGGCCCGCGGGGTGCGGTGCGGCCCCCACCGCAC
>JBOHGT010000121.1:0-18743 GCA_050700385.1 Pseudonocardiaceae bacterium
CCCCGACTCTGCCGATCCCACCGCCCACCACCAACATGCTCAGGCACGGCACCCGACCACCCCCGCCACGGCTGATGCGACCACTGGTGACCTCCCATGACCTTCTCGTCGACACGTCCGGCCACCGGCGAGGACTGGCCGTCGGTGGTGGAGCGCCTGCTCCTCGACCTGGTCGAGGACGGGTTCACGCTCTACTGCTGCCGCGGGCGCACGGACCCCACCGCCCTGGTCGCGGCCTATGAGTGGCAGCGCTACGTCGACCTGGCCACCATCACCGGCTTCGACCGGGTCACCGCCGCGAGAGTGCCGAAACACGGTCCGGTCGATGTCTTCGCCCCCGAGACCGTCGTGTGGGCCTACCAGGGCAACGCACAGTGGGCGCTGCGGGCGCTGCTGAACCTGGCCCACCCCGATCATCCCGACGCCCCCACCGAGCCCTGCCCGGCGCCGAGGTCGCTGCACATCCCCCGCAACCAGCAACGCCCCCTGACCATCCGGCCACCGTCACCGGCGAAAGCCACCACGCGAGCCACCCGACTCGCCGCGGCAATGACGACCCCGGTGGGCCGCTGACCGAAGCAGTTGGCGTGCCCGGCCCGCGACCAGGAGGAGATCCGATGACCACACTCGACGTACCGGGCGGTCACCTCACTACGAGGAGACCGGTAACGGCAGGCCGCTGGTACTGCTGCATGGTGGAGCGCTCGATCACCGCATGTGGGACCAGCAGGTTTCCGACCTTGCCCGGCGTGCCCGCATCGTGACGGTCGACGCACGCGGCCACGGCCGGTCGTCGACACCGACTGAGCCGTTCCGTCAATGCGACGACGTCGCGGCCTTGGTCCGACACCTCGACGTCGGCCCGGCCACCCTCGTCGGCCTGTCGATGGGCGGCGGCACCGCGGTCGACACCACGCTCGAGTACCCCGAGCTGGTGCACGCGCTGGTCGTCAGCGGAGGTGGCACCAACGAGCCGTACTTCCGTGACCCGTGGTGCTCACGATCCAGGCCGAGTGGGCGCGCGCCCAGCGCGAGGGCGACGTAGCCGGCTGGGTTGAGGCGTTCCTCCTGTTCACCGCCGGGCCGCACCGCCGCCTCGACGACGTCGACCCTGACGTCGTCGAGCGTTGCCGCGTGATGGGGATGGAAACGGTGACCGAACACGCACGCCCTGACGCGGTCGCCCCCGGGCACGTGCGTGGGTCGTGGGATCGCCTCGGCGAGGTGACCGTGCCGGTGCTGTCGATCGTCGGTGGAGTCGACTCGGACGACCACCTCGAGATGGCGGCCCGGCTCGTCGACTCGGTTGCGCTCGGCTCGACCGTGGTCATCGACGACACCGCGCACTACCCGAACATGGAGCGCCCCGACGCCTTCGGTGCCGCCCTCGATGCGTTCCTCGACGCCACTGAATGACGGCGTACTACCGCGCTTGCACCAGCTCGCCGCGATCGCCGAGTTCCTCACCTGCAACACGATCGTCGCCGTGCGGGGCACGGCGGGATGGCGGTTCACCGCCATCCACAACGGCCGGGTACGTCCGATGAGTGTCCCCGAGCCGGACTCGTTCCCGTCCCGGATGGCGCGAGTCCTGGTGCGGTCGGCCGGCGCGCTGGGCACGCGTCGCCCCGGCCAGGGCCGCGAGGTCGATCGTAACGGGGAACGGCTCGGCGAGGTGCAGCGGCTCGCCAGGCCCGGCGTGGGTGACCGGCAGGTAGTGTCCCCGCTTCAGGATGTACGCCGACGCCGACGGAGCGGCCGTTTCGGGAAGCTCGATGCGGAGATAGTGGGGGATGCCGGCCGCGGCGTACAGCGGAGGCTTGACAGCCCGGTCAATCGCCGCGTTGCCAGGGCTGGTGATCTCCACGGCTAGCGCGACATGCCGGGCGTCCAGCACTACCAGGCGCTGCCCGGGCACGGTCACCACCACCAGGTCGGGGATCAGGATGCGGCCCGGGTGGAGCCGGACGTTGACGGTGTGCAGCACCTCCATCCCGTCCGGCGCAGCGTTCGCGAACGCGAGCCACAACTGCGTGAGCAGACGCTGGTGCGGGGTGGCGGGGTTCGGGCTCATCAGCAGCCCGCCGTCGAGTAGCTCGATCCGCTGGTTGTCCTCGGGCAGGGCCAGGTAGTCGTGCTCTGTCCACGGACCGACGTGCTCGCGCAGCGCGGCCAGCGCACCGTCGACCATGCCGCCCTCACCTCCGTGGTCGTTCCCGCCGCCCCCATGGTGACACCCTGCACCGGGACACCGACAGTGCCCGCGTCGGCCCGTCAGTCGGCCCGTCAATGGTGCTGCGGCACCTGCTGGCGGCCCGACTGCAGCCGACGGATCGCTCGGCGGGTGGGCTACCTTCCGGGCGACACGCGGGCCGGAGTTCCGCCGAACTGTCGGGGAACGCGGTTAACGTAGGCCCGCGCACCCCGACCGGAAGGTGATCATGTCCCTTGCCCTGTCTTCGGACCAGCCGGTGCCCGCGGACGTCCTGGCGCTCTACGAGCCGCTGCTGGACCGGCTGGCCCGCGGTGGCGCCGTCGACCCGCAGCGGTCCGCCCTCGTGGACCAGGCCGGCGAGGTATGGAGCCGCCCGGGGTTCGACACCGTGCTGTCGGAGTCGCGGCTGCGCTTCGAGCCGTTCGACTACCAACTGCAGACCATGCAGACGGTGCTGCGGCGGATGCGGGGGCGGGCCATCCTCGCCGACGAGGTCGGCCTGGGAAAGACGATCGAGGCCGGGCTGGTGCTCTCCGAGCTGCGGATGCGGGGCTTGGCCGACCGTGCGCTCGTCATCACGCCTGCCGGGCTGGTCGGGCAGTGGCAGGAGGAGCTGGAGCGCAAGTTCGCCCTGCCCACCACCGTGGCGGCCCGCGGCGGGTGGGACGCGCATGACGACCGCCCGGTGGTGCTCGCCTCGCTGGCCGCGGCGCGCCGGGATCCGCTGAAGACTGCGGTCACCGGCGAGCGGTGGGATGCGGTGATTGTCGACGAGGCGCACCGGCTGCGGAACCCGGGCAGCGCGTCGGGCCGGCTGGCTCGCGGCCTGCGGACCCGGTACCTGCTGCTGCTCACCGCCACCCCGGTGGAGAACCGGCTGCAGGATCTCTACGAGCTGGTCAATCTCGTCGCGCCGGGCCTGCTCGGTACCACGGCCCAGTTCCGCCGCAGCCACGGCAGTGCCGAGACCGGGGTGGATGCGCTGCGCAACGTCGCCGCGCTGCGTGCCCGCACCAGGGAGATCATGGTGCGGCACCGGCGCAGCGAGGTCTCGGTGCTGCTGCCGCAGCGGCTCGCCGAGACCGTGCTGGTCGCACCCAGCGAGCAGGAGCGCAGTCTCTACGCCGATATCACCGCCCACATCCGGCAGGAGGCGCGCGACGCAACGCCGTCGCGCCGGCTGACGTTGCGGAGCCTGACCCGGCTGGCCGGCTCCAGCCCGGCGGCGGTGGCGCCCACTTTGGACAAGGTCGGCTGGGGCGAGCTGGCGGAGCGTGCGCGGGCGATCCGGCGCCCGCGCAAGACCGACGAGCTACTGGCCCGGTTGCGTTCACACGTCGAGCGCGGTGAGAAGGTGCTGGTGTTCACCGCGTTCCGGCACACCCTGGACGCGCTCGCCGGGGAAGTCGCCGCGGCGGGCATCCCGGCGGCCTGCTACCACGGCAGCCTGTCCCGGCGGGAGAAGGACGAGGTGATCACCGCGTTCCGCGACGACGTCCCGGTGCTGCTGTCCACCGAGTCGGCCGGGGAGGGGCGCAACCTGCAGTTCTGCCACGTGATGATCAATATGGACCTGCCGTGGAACCCGATGCAGATCGAGCAGCGTCTCGGCCGGCTGCACCGGGTGGGGCAGCAGGACGATGTGCTGCTGGCCAACCTGGTGTCCCGGGGGACGATCGAGCAGCGCGTCCTCCAGGTGCTGGAGTCGAAGATCAACCTGTTTGAGCTCGTCGTAGGTGAGCTGGACATGATCCTGGGGCGGGTGGCCGACGACTTCGACTTCGAGGCCTCGGTGTTCGACGCGTACGTGGATGCCGCCGACGACGCCGAGTTCGCCACGACCCTCGAGGATCTGGGCGACGGCCTGGCGCGGGCGCGCAGCGACTACCTACGTACGCGGGGCGCGGTCGACGCGCTGGTAGGGGAGGACTGAACATGGACCCCGGGCTGCAGTTCTGGCTGCACTACGTCGACGATCGGGGCGGGCTGTCGGAGCCCGCCCGTGACGGGACGCTGGTCGTGCTGCCGCCCGCCGTGGCGGCCGAGTTCGAGCTACCCGACGAGCTGGTCGTCACGGTCAATCCCGACGCGGCGCGGGAGGACGGGGTGACGTTGCTCGCTGCCGGCCATCCGGTGCTGATCCGGGCCGCGGACGAGGCACTGGCGGGCGGGGACGCCGGCGTGATCGCGCTTCAGGCGCCTGTCTCACCGCCACCGGGCACGGCACTGCTGCAGGAGAAGGCCCGGGACCAGTTCCCGGTGGAGCACGGCCGTATCGACGTCACCGACCTGCCGGTGCGGATCGTGCGTCCGGTGCTGCGGGTGGGGGCGCTGGTCACCTATGCCGTGTCCGCCGAGGAGTGCTTCCAGGAACGGATGGAATGCTGGGTCGACGCCGTCTCCGGCCGGCAGCTGGGTACCGATGCCGTCGCCCTGCTGCAGCGGGCCCCGCGCCGCGAGGCTCCCGAGCCGGCCGACCGGTCCGTGCTCGACACCGTCCGGGGGACGCTGGACGAGGCGCACCGCATCCTCGACACCGCCGCCGCACGCCGGCGCGCCACCCTGTCCTCGCAGGCGCTCGACGCCCACCAGCGGGAACGCGAGCGCGCCCGGGCCTACTACGACGACGCGCTGCACTCGATCGAGCGCCGCCGCGCCAGCGCCGACACCGACCGCGCCGAGCTGCTCGGCGCTCGCGCCGCCAGCACCCGCGAGGAGCGCGCACGGCGCCTGCTGGAGATCGACGAGAAGTACCAGGCTCGCCACGACATCCGGCCGTTCCGGCTGCACGTCTTCCTGGTGCCCGGGTGGCGGGTTCACGTCGACGTCCGCCGCGGTGACCGGCGCTACCCGCTCACCCTCGACTGGCTGTCGCCGATCGGTGCCTACGCCGATCTGCGGTGCCCGCACTGCGGTGAGCCCGCGCCGCTCTCCGCGAGCAAGATCCGGCTCGGCTGCCTGACCTGCCTGCCGAGCAGCACCCTGCACAGCGTCCCCTCGCCGGAAACGGCGTAGCCGCGGAGGTGACGCTCGTCGTCCGGAACCCTGTGGAAGTATCGCAATCAAGTTGCGAAATTTTCGCTAGAGTACGGCCATGCACCCCAGATGGGTTCGCTCCCGGATCGAGCGAGCGCTGGTCGACACGCCGGCCGTATTCGTCGCCGGCCCCCGGCAAGCCGGCAAGAGCACGCTCGTCCGGCTCATCCGGCAGGACGGCTATGTCACGCTGGACCGGGCGACCGTGCGTGCCGGAGCGTGGGCGGACCCCGACGGGTTCGTTGCCGGCCTGCCGGTTCCCGTTGCGCTCGACGAGGTGCAGCGGGTTCCGGAACTTCTGCTGGCGGTGAAGGCCGAGATCGATGAGCACCGCCAACCGGGCCGGTTCCTGCTCACCGGCTCGGCGAATGTGCTGATGCTGCCGGCGGTCGCGGATGCGTTACCCGGCCGGATGGAGATCGTCGAGCTGTGGCCGCTGTCCCAGGGCGAGATCGACCATCGGCCCGAGAGCTTCGTCGATGCGGTCTTCGAGACGGGGTTGCCTGCCGCCGTGGCTCCTCGGATCACCCGGGGCGAGCTATTCGACCGGGTCCTGCGTGGTGGGTTCCCGGAGTCGTTGCAGCGCCCGGCGGACCGGCGTTCGGACTGGTTCGAGTCGTACCTGACCGCTGTGGTCGAGCGGGAGGTCCGCAACCTGTCCAACGTGGGCAGTGTGGCCGAGCTGACAGTGATGATCCGGCTCATCGCCGCTCGCGCCGGGTCGCTGTTCAATCTTGCTGACGTGGCGCGGGACGTCCAGCTCCCGCACAGCACGGCCCGCAACTACCTCGGTCTGCTCCGGGCCGTCTTCGTGGTGGTGGACGTGCCGGCCTGGACGACGAGCCTCACGACGCGGATCGTGCGGGCACCGAAACTGTTCCTGGTCGACAGCGGGCTGACCGCCCACCTGCAGGGCGTGGGACGTCAGCGCCTGGAGGCCGAGCCCCATCTCGCGGGTGGGCTGCTCGAGGCATTCATGGCGATGGAGCTGCGCAAACAGATCGGCTGGAGCCGCGTTCGGCCCGGTCTGGCCCACTTCAGGACCCGGCGTGGCGACGAGGTCGACCTGGTGATGGAGGCACGGGACGGCAGCCTGGTTGGGATCGAGGTCAAGTCGTCGGCCACGGTCCGCAGCGGCGACTTCGCCGGACTGCGCGTGCTCGAGGAGATCGCCGGAGACCGCTTCCGGCGGGGCGTCGTGCTCTACACCGGGACCGACGTCGTGTCATTCGGGCCCAAACTGGTCGCCGCACCGGTGTCGATGCTCTGGTCGTGACGGCCTGATCGAGCTACGCAGAGTTGCAGCAAGTTCGGACTATTCGGTGACGTAGACCTCCCCGCTCGCTGCCGGGGAGGCGCCGGACGAGGGGAACTCCAGCACCGGAATCGGTTTGCCGACCGGGTTTCCAGATTCCGCACCGCGATTGCTGAAGCTGAGGGTGCCGCTGGCCCCGGGTACTGCGGATATGGTGTTCAGGTTCAGCAACTGGCTGCTCACATCCGCTGACCTTGGCGGGTTCGGGCTTGCCGGCAAGGCCGCGAGCCGGATGGCCCGGGCGGCGGTCAGGACCGCGTCGTGGTACGAGATAGCCCCGCCGTCATCGAGGTGCTCGACGTCGAAGCCGCGCTCCTCGAACGACCGCTTGAACTCCGGGAAATTCGTGGGCGTTTCGGGTACGCTGGCAAGCCAGCCGCGCGGATCGCTCGCATCGGCGTAGACGACGGAGATGTTCTGATCCTGCAGTGCCTGCTCGTCTCCATCGAAGACACCGGGGTCCGCATCGACCGTGACAACGGTCATCGGATCGTCCGGGCACACCCGGCTTCCGAGAGCGTTCAGGAAGTCGTGCAGGTCGACCTTCCGGCCGGCGAAGAACACCACTTTGGGCTTCACCGCGCAGATGTTGCTGATGTTGCCGGCGAACAAGCTCGGGTTGGTATCGGAGGGACGCGACTTGCCCACGAAGCTCTGGTCGGGAAACCTGATCAGATTGTCTGGCATCTGGTTCTTGAGGTCGTCCCGCAGCGAGTCGACGAAGATTTCCCCTCGGGAGCCCGCGTTCTCGTCATAGACCAGGATGGCCGAGTCGAGCTCTGGGCGGCGCTGCAGGTATGCCCGAAGAGCTGCGACGTAGTCCCGGTTGCTCGGCGATACCCGCACGAAACCGGGAATGTTCTCGTAGTTCAGCTGGTCGGCGGTGGTGATGGCGCCGACCGTGGGGATGTTGTGCTCCGAGAGCTTCTTGGCGGCCTGCTCGGTCAGATCGATGCTGACCCCCAGCCCGACCACGGCCGTGAGTGGCGCATCCGCGTCTTTCATGTCCACCAGCTGGTCCACTACCGGCTCCCACTGCTGCTGGTGGCTGCCCTCGTTGGCCAGCACGAGCCGGATCAACGGGTCCGGATCACGGACGGCGCGGCTGTGGTTGGCGCGGTGTTGGGCCGTATAGGCGCCTTCCAGCAGGTTCCGCACCTCATCGACGGTGAACGCGCTGTTTTCGTCGACGGTCATCGGGTTGAGCAGCGCGACGGTGACAGCGCGATCGGGGTTTCGCTGCGGATCGTTCACGGTGTCGTCCACCCAGGCGTTCTCCGCCGCGATCTTCTCCTGGACCGCGCGGTAGGTCTCGTCGAAGACGTAGGTGCCGTCGGTGACGCCGACACACTGACCGTCGACCACTGTCACACCTGAGCCAGGTCCGCCGCAGCTCGTCAGCAGTGTCCTGAGCACGAGTCCCGCCGCGGCGAGGAGGAGCAGCCCCACGACGGCCAGCACGACCCGGTTGCGCAGCCGGCGCCAGCGCCGTGCACCGGTGGAGGGTGGTTCGAAAGTGTCGCTCATTCAGTTCCACTCCTCGGCGCGTCTGCGGTGGTTGTGGGCGACCTGCAACAGTTGCTCGGCGCCGTGGTGTGACAGCCCGGCGATGTCGGTGTAGTCGGCGGCGATCTGGAAGTGGAGACCACGGCGCCTGCTGCCGCTGAAAGGGTCGGTTGCGATCCACAGCGACGCGATGAGCCTGGCCAACGGCTCGAGCGACGGCGACGGCGCGGCCTCGTCCATCAGCTTGTACACCTCGTCCATCGGGGCGACTGGGCCATCCTGATCAGGTCGCCGACGAGGCGCCGAGGTGACCGAGGCCATCAGTTCCAGCCACGAGGTGGTCTCGTCGTGGGTGAGACGCTCGTGCAGGTGCTGCGTCACGAACGCCAGGTCGCGGTTGGCGAGCGCATAGTAGAGTTCACCCGCCAGGTCACCCGTCGCCGCGCAGCAGGTTCGATGCCAGTCGAACACCTTCGACCAACCGCATTGGTCGCCGCTGTCCCGCTGAGCCAACGACAGCCGGAGGAGCCTGCGTAGCAGCACCGGGCCTGCCCCCTCGACGGCGGGCCACAGCACCGGGTCGATGATCGCCAGGTAACTGGCTTGGGTGTAGGCCAGCAGGGGGCTGGTTGCCAGCCGCAATGCGTGCTGCCGCTCGCGGGATGCGGTGCAGGTCACCAGGTCGTCGAATGCCTCCTGGGGAAAATCCACGAGCAGGTGCTGCAGCATCCTTTTCGCGACCGTCAGCCGGACCGGCGGTGTGCCGGGTTCTGGTTGGTCGAGCACAGCGGCAAGCTCGTCGCGGTTCGCCGGGCGCTCGGCGACGGCGTCCAGGAGCAGCCGGGTCGACGCCGGGTGTCCGCCCGTCAGCTCGAGGGTCATCGACGTCAACCGTTGGTTGTTGCCCTCCCGTAGCGCCAGCGCGGACACCATGTTCCCGATCTGGTCCCGGGTGAGGTCCTCCAGCCGGTACCGGCCCCACCAATGCCGGTGGCGGTCGTCGTGGCGCGCCGAGCTCCGGGCTTCGTCGGTCGCTGCGGCGAGCTCGACCTGGTCGGCGGCCGGGACGTCAGCCAGCAGCGCCCCCCGGCTGGTGACCACCACACTCATCGGATCGGGGGGTTCGATCCCCCCGGCGGCGTGCAGGCGACGTGCCTGGACGAGTTGGTTGGCGAACCGCCGGCCGAGTGTGGTGTCAGCATTGTCGAGCAGGATCACGCAGTTCAGCGACAGCTCGTCGGCGCGTCTGCTGCTGCGGAACGCGTCGCTCAGGTCGGCGAGGAACGCGTCCCACAGCAGTTGGTCGATCCGCTGCCGGTTGTCCTCGTCGTCGGAGTTGCGGGCCCAGCGGTTGAGGTCCACCAGCTCGTCGAGGGCATCGTTGGGGCGCCCGTGCCCCCGATGGCCGTACCAGTCGAACGAGCCGAGCAGCAGACGGCGGCCGAGCGCCCAACCGGGGAGGCGGTCCAGGATCAGCCCAGGAAGACGCTGACCCACCGGGGCCACGGGGACGCCAGTTTGCTGCTGCACGGCGCCCAGCGCGGCGCCCGCCGTCTCCTGGAGGATCTGCCGCACCGTGTCGAGGTTGCGCTCCTTCTCCAGCACCGCCATGACCTGCTGGCAAGCGCGAGGGTGGTTGTCCAGATCGAGCTGCTGGCGCATCACCAGCCGGCCGGCCGTGAAACGTGGGAAGCCCAGCACGCCGTAGTGACGGCACCTCCTGCTGAGCCCGAAGGCGAGCGCCGAGAGCACCTCCGGGACGGCGGCGTGCCCGCTTGCCTCGAAGTCGATGCGGGCGTGGGGGACACGCTGGTCCAGCAACGTGACCAGTGTGTCGAGCAGGGCTGTCTTGCCGCTCCCGCGTGCGCCCTCGAAAACGAGCACGGGGTATTCCTGGCTGCGCGGTATGCCGTTGCGCTCGGGACGCTCCATGTGCGACCGAACCAGGTTGATCGCACGTTCCCGCCCGACGATCTGACCGGTGGCGTCGAGCACAACAGCCCCCTCATCATGCTGGCCCTGCGCACCGGCAACTCGCGGAGAAGCCGATGGAACGTGACGGATGTCCACCAGATCATAACTGGTCGGGTGCCCGTCCTCGGCGTGGTGTGTCGATCGTGGTGTGTCGATCCCGGTGGCGGTGGTGTCACTGGGACCGCGCTGCTGTGCCGCCGGGACAGCGCGGAGGGGGGCTACGGTTGCGCCATCAAGGACACAGCGGCCAAGACCGCCGGGCAGAGCAGAGAGGCACGCTCGTGACGGACAGCTCGGGCTCGCCCGGCCGGGAACAGCCTCCGGATATCGACACCAGCGTGGCGCACACGGCTCGGGTCTGGAACTACTGGTTGGGCGGCAAGGACAACTACCAGGCCGACCGCGAGGTCGGTGATCAGATTCGTGCTTTCATGCCGGAGATCGTCGATGCCGCCCGCGCCCAGCGGGGTTTCCTGGTCCGCGCCGTCCGGCACCTGGCCGGAGAGGCAGGGATCCGCCAGTTCCTCGACATCGGCACCGGCCTGCCCACCGCCAACAACACCCACGAGGTCGCCCAGGCCACCACGCCGGGGTGCCGCATCGTCTATGTCGACAACGACCCCCTGATCATGGCGCACGCGCGTGCCCTGCTCACCAGCGCTCCGCAGGGCGCCACCGACTACGTCCACGCCGACCTGCACGATCCCGACGCGATCGTGCAGGAGGCCGCCCGGACACTGGACTTCACCCAGCCCATCGCGCTCATACTGCTGGGGATCGTGGAGCACATCACGGACGACGACGAGGCGTACGCGATCGTCAACCGGCTGCTGGATGCCCTGCCCTCCGGCAGTTACCTGGTGCTGGCCGACCCGACCGCAGAAGTCGGCGGCGAGGTGGTGCTCGAGGCCATCCGGCAGTGGAACGAGAGCGCCACACCCCCGATCACGGCGCGCAGCCGCCAGGAGCTGACCCGTTTCTTCGACCGCCTGGAGCTGCTGGAGCCCGGCGTGGTCTCGTCGTCGCTGTGGCGGCCTGACCCCAGCGTGATCGGTGTCCCCGGTGAGGTGTTCAACTTCGGCGGCGTCGGGCGAAAGCCCTGATTCGACTCTCTCGGGCAGCCCTCGCGCTCGCGGCCCGCCCCGGCGCAGCGCCGCGATCCATCATCCAGCGGATGTGATTGACCCTGGGTTCCTCTACAGTCACACGCGGTACGCATGAGCTGGGGAGGAAGGACTAGGGAGGGGCTGGCGTGGTCGCGAGCACAATGACGGTCGACTGGGAGCGGATCCAGGATGCACTGCGCGACGAGGTTCGTCGGGTGACGTCCCTGTTGCGATCCGTCCGTGATCCGGAGGCTGCTGCGGTGGGGCAGTGGAGCCTCGCCGAGGTCGCCATGCATCTGTCGCAAGCCTGGCTGGTCGTGCCCGGCCTGGCCAGACGGGATCTGTCCCGGATCTATGAGGTGATGCCCGGCCTGGCCGGCGTGGCCGGCGACTCGCTGATCCGGGACATGTGGGATCTGGACAGCGTGACCACCCTCGGCGTGCGGTCCGACCTCGAGCGTGATCCGGTCGTGCTGGCAGACCGCATCGAGGCCCGGGCCGAGGAGTTCTTCGGCGAGTGCGCGGGAAGGTCCGCCGATCAGCGACGTCCCTGGATGGTCGAAGGCGCAACGGTGAGCCTCTCGGCCCTGACGGGCCACCTGCTGAACGAGACCGTCGTGCACGGCTACGACATCGCCCGGGCCGAGGGGCGCGCGTGGCGGATCGAGCCGTCCCACGCGGCCATGGTGCTGGCAGGGTTCGTCATCCCCGTCATCCAGGCGCTCGATCCCCGGGCGCTGGTCGACGGTGGCAAGGCAGCCGGCGTTCGGGCCACCTACGACCTGCGCATCCGGGGAGGACACCAGTTCCACTTCGTGTTCGACGATGGGGCGCTGCGGGTCGAGGAGCCGTCGTCGCGCCGGGTCGACTGCCACATCTCGGCCGACCCCGTCGCGTTCCTCATGGTGGTGTGGGGCCGCCAGAACCAGTGGAAGGCGATCGCCAAGGGCCAGCTACTGGCCTGGGGCCGCAAGCCATGGCTCGGGCCGCGGTTGCGAGCCTTCATGCGCAACCCCTGACGTGACCGGGAAACCGGCCCTGACCAGGGGTGCAGCAGGGATCATCGTGGCCGTCCATGGGCCGTACTCGTTGAGCTTTGTCCGGTCGGTCGGGTCAACCTACTGGCCGCGGAGCAGATCGGTCAGCCGTCGGTCGGCATCGAACTTCCGGCGGTAACCCTTCTACAAGCGTCGTTAGACCCTCCGGGGCGACGGTGTGACATTGGCCACAGCAGACCACTAGTTTGCCGTCCGAGGCGAGGCCGCCGGCCTCGGCCGCCGCGGCCCGCGAGGGGCGGGAACTCGCGCCCTGACTGACCGTGCCAACCGTGGCGGGACCGTGACACCGCCCGGTGCTCGCTGACCCCCAGCTCCCGAGCCACATTGCGGCGCCCGACCGGGCGGTCGGGCCTCCCGCCCGGATGGCGACCATGGTGGCGACCCCCCGGGCGGTCAGCGGGTCGCTGCCCCCGCCAACCGTTACCACCTGCACCGCCCACGCGCTCATCGCCGGCCCCGCTTCCGCAGCGCACTGACCACGGCGACAGCCGCCACGCCGAGCGGCCCAAGCGCCGCGGCGCCCACCACCCCGAGGGAGGAACCACTCGGTGTTCTGGCCGAACATGTCACCCGACGGCGGCGACAAGCCCGACGGCGAGCTCGCGGCGGCCATCGACGAGCACTTCGGGTCGTTCGACGGGTTCCGAGCCCACTTCACGGCTACCGCGCTGGGCGTGCAGGGCTCCGGGTGGTCGATCCTGGCCTGGGACTCCCTCGGACAGCGCCTGGCCATCGAGCAGTGCTACGACCACCAGGGCAACCTCGCTGCCAGCACGGTGCCGCTGCTGCTGCTCGACATGTGGGAGCACGCCTACTACCTGCAGTACCGCAACAGCAAGGCCGACTTCGTCGAGGCCTGGTGGTACGTCGCCAACTGGGCCGATGTCGCCCGCCGGTTCGAGCGTGCCCGGTCGATCGTGCTGCCCTGACCCGTCGACGACCCGGGGGAGCGGTGATGAGCGGCGACGATCCTGATCAGCTTATGCACACGGTGCTGCCGCCGGCGCTGGAGGTGCTCACCGCGTGGAGTATCGCCGAGACCGACGACGACCCCGCGGTCTTCCACCAGGCCATGAACCGCACCATCGGCGATGCCGCCCGCTCCGACGAGCCCGTTCGCGGGCTGGCCGAGATGATGTTCGGGCTGTCCTCGCTGTCGGGAATCCTGCTCGACGAGCTCGCCCGCACCACGGGCCGCAGCCACGGTGAGGTGCTCCAGGCGGTCCACCACCGCTACCTCGACCCCACCCGGTAGGCGCGTGCGTGGGTCCACGACGTCGCGCAGCAGCGCGGCGACGCGCCTCGGGGCGAACCCGGTCGGCGAAGGCCAGCACGCCCGCGGGCTTCCCGTCGACGGTCACGACAACGGCGGTCCGGCCCGCCTCCTCGTGGCGGGCGAGTGTCGCCGCGGCGGGGCCGCTGACCGACGTCGATCTACCCACCGCGACGGTGCGGCCCTCCACCTCGGCGGCGACCCCCCACCCCGGCGTGGCGCCGAAGTCGGCGGCGGACGCCACCGGCAGGCCCGCGTCGCGGGCGGCAGCCACGATGGCCGCGCCGAACGGGTGCTCGCTGCCGTGCTCGACAGCCGCGGCGAGCGCGAGGACCTCGTCGTCGGGGCGGTCGATGCCGGTGATCGCGACCAGCCGGGGAAGGCCCTCGGTCAGCGTGCCGGTCTTGTCGAACGCCACGGTGGTGGTGGTCGCCAGGCGTTCCAGGACCACCGCGGACTTGACGAGGACGCCGTGCCGTCCTGCGTTGGCGATCGCGGCGAGCAGCGGCGGCATGGTCGCGAGCACGACCGCGCACGGCGAGGCGACGATCATGAAGGTCATCGCGCGCAGCAGTGTCGGCTCCAGGTCGGCGCCGGCCAGCAGCGGGACGCCGAAGATCGCGAGGGTGGCGAGCACGACGCCGACGGAGTAGAGCTGCTCCACCTTCTCGATGACCAGCTGGGTGCGGGCCTTGGTGGCCGAGGCCTCCTCGACCATCGCCACGATGCGCGCCAGGACAGTGTCTCCGGCCGGTCGCTCCACGCGCACCCGCAGCACGCCGGTCCCGTTGACGGTGCCGGCGAACACCTCGTCGCCCGCATGCTTGGGCGCGGGCAGTGGCTCCCCGGTGATGGAGGCCTGGTCGACCTCACTCGCGCCGGACAGCACCCGCCCGTCCGCGCCGACGCGTTTAGGCGGCGCCGGAGCACCATCGTCTGGGCCGGGGGCCTGGGCATCCTGCTCACCCTGCCGGTGGCCGAGAGCTGGTCGGGCGCCGAGGACAGCATCGTGTGGCTGGTGCGACCGCCGCGGATGCTCCTCGGGGCGGTGGTGGGCGCCGGCCTGGCCATGACAGGCGTGGCGCTGTAGGCGATCGCGCCCTACGTCGACGCGCTCGTCGAGTTGCGGGACGCGCCCGAGGGCACCGTGTGGCTGCCCTCCCGCGATCCGTAGCGGGGCTGCCCCTGGCCTCGGTGACCGGGGTCAGCGAGCCGCGGTGATCACCCACGCACGGGAACCGAGCACCACGCCGTCGGGCCCGGCATGCGGCTCGAGCGCTGCGCGCAGCGCGTCCAGGGCGGCAGCCTGCTGTGACGGGTCGAGGTCCTCGATCATGCCGCGGGCCCTGCCCGCCAGGAACGTCATCGCGTCGTCGAGATCCGACGCCCAGCGCAGCGGCGCCGCGACGTCGGAGAACCGCACGTCGGACCAGCCCGCCCGCTCCAGCAGGGGCCGGACCACGTCGGGTTCGGCCAGCCCGAACGGCCCCGGCTCGCCCGGCTGCGGCGCGGGCAGCTCGCGGCCCTGTGTCAGCGCGTCGCGCACCAGCGAGACCCACGGATTCCGGTCGAGCCCCTGCCAGGTCAGCACCACCAGCCGCCCTCCGGGCCGCGTCGCGGCGTGCAGGTTGGTGAACGCGGCGACGGGATCGGCGAAGAACATCACCCCAGCCCTGCTGAGCACCAGGTCCACCGACCGCGCGGCGAACGGGTGCACCTGCGCGTCGGCCACCTCGAAGGCGACGTTTCCCAGTCCCTCGGCCTCGGCCCGCTCCCGCGCCCGCCCGATCATCCGCGACGACAGGTCCACGCCCAGCACCGAGCGCGCGGACCGGGCGGCCTCGCGGGTCGACTCGCCGCATCCGCACCCGACGTCGAGCACATCATCGGTCGCGGTGATCGCCGCAGCGGCGGACAACCGCGCGGCGTGCGGGCGCAGCGAGGCGTTGTAGCGCTCCTCGTGCTCGGTCCAGTGCTCCCCGTCGAAACCGTTCCAGCTCTTGGCGGCCTCGACGTTGGCAATCCGCATACCGGCCTCCACAGGTGTCCCAACCTACCGGCCCCGACGAGGCCGCCGACGAACCGTGCCTGGCAACGGGCAGTGCGGGCGAGCGCACGTCGCAGTCGTCCGCGACTGCTCCCTGCTGGTCGTCGCCAACGGGCTGTGCACCAGCCGAGGCATGGGGTGCGGATATGAACAGGACCAAGGGACAGCATTGAGGATCGCCGGGCGTGTCATCGGGGTCGCGCCCGGGCCAGGTCGGGTGAGGTCCTGGCCCGGCGGATCGCCGTGGCGTTGCCCGCGACCGCGCCCGCGCTGGCCACGACGACCAGTCCGACCGCGACGACCTGCCGGGTGGTGAGCAGCTCGCCCAGGACGGTGTACCCGACAAGGGCACCGACCGCGGGGCTCAGACTGAGCAGGATCCCGAAGAGCCGGGCACTGATGCGGCGCAGCACCACCAGATCCAGGCAGTAGGGCAGCAGCGAGGACAGCACCGCCACCGCCACGCCGGCACCCAGAACGGTCCAGTCGAGGAGCCCGGCGCCGCCGGTGACGGCCCCTACCGGAGCGAGGATGCCCGCTCCCACGGCCAGTGCCAGCGCGAGTCCGGACCAGTCGGTGAACAGCTGCCCCACCCGATGGTTGAGCAGGACATAGGCCGCGCGGCACCCCGCGGCCAGCAGCCCGAGCGCGATACCGAGCATCGAGAGGTCTGCACCGGGTGCGGTGAGCAGCAGCAGACCGGTGATCGACAGCAGCGCCCACGCCAGATCGCTGAGCCGCCGGGTCAGCACGATCGCCAGCGCCAGCGGCCCGAGCAGCTCGAGCGTCGAGGCGATCCCGATGGGCAGTCTCGCGATGGTGTGGAAATAGGCGAGGTTCATCGCCGCGAGCATCGCCCCCAAGGCGAGGACCGCTCGCCACTGCGGTACGGAGCGCGATCGCAGCCGGGGACGGACGATCGCGCACAGTCAACAAGGCCTGGGCTGGGCGTCCGACAACTTGGTATCACAGTGATATCGTTGCTGTCATGGCGATGACGCTGCGGCTCACTGACGACGAGCAGGCCGTGTTGCAGGCGCAGGCCGAGCGCGAGGGCGCGTCGATGCAGGAGGTCGTGAAGCGGGCGATCGTGGCTCGCGCGGCACAGTGGGCTCATGGCGAGCGAGTTGCGGAGTCGCGCGACCGGATGCTCGCACAGTGGGCTGATGTGCTCGACGATCTCGCCAAGTCGTGACCGTCACGTACCTCACGCTGGAGGATGCGCTCGGGTTGGTGCGCAGCCTCGATGCGGGCACGGTGCGCGACCTCGGCCTGCTCGACTCCGCGCTGCACCGACCCGGGTCGTCGTTCTTCGGCACGGAGGTCTACCCGGAACTCGAACTCAAGGCCGCAGCGTTGTTGCAGTCGATCGTGAAGAACCATCCCCTGATCGACGGGAACGAGCGGCTCGCGTGGCTTGCGACCGTCGTCTTTCTCGATCTCAACGGGCACCGCTGCACTCTCGACCGGCAAACCGCCGTGCGGCTCGTCGTCGACGTGGCGAAGGCCGACCTCGACATCGCCGAGATCGCGGCTCGTCTCGCGATCGAGCCTGGGTGAGCGCCTGTGTGGCCCGACCGGTCACAAGTGCCTCGACCTGGCCAAGAGTGGACCGATGTCCACCTGTTCGGGCGTACACACGTCGTTCACGTGCACGCAGCGTGAAGCGTGCACCCGGCAGGGTCGACTTACTTACCATCAATGGCTGCTGCAGCATTATGGCATTAGTTCGTTACTGTTACTCGCATGTCCGCTTCGCGCCGGGTGCGCCGCCTTGTCCTGCTGTCGTCCACGCTGGTTATCGCCGTGTTGGGCGCGGCGTGCAGCGTGCCCTCATCGCCCGGTGGCTCCGGCGACGGGACCGAGATCGTGCTCGGCGAGGCGTACGAGGACGAGACGCTGCACCCGCTCATGGGGTACGGGGTCGACGGCGCGTCGAAGATCTTCGACGGGCTGGTGACCCATGATGCCAACCGGGTGGTGCGGCCTGCGCTGGCCACCGAGGTGCCCGAGCCGGCTGCCGATGGGCGTTCGTACACGGTGCGGCTGCGCGAGGGCGTGAGGTTCCACGACGGGTCGAGTTTCGAGGCGGCGGACGTGGTGGCGACGTACCGCACGCTGCTCGACCCGGCGTCGGCGTCCCCGCTGACAACCGAGTTCGCGATGATCTCGGGTGTCGAGGAGGTCGACGAGCGCACCGTGCGGTTCGATCTCGCCTACCCGTACGCGCCGTTGCCTACAAGCTCGTGCTCGGCATCGTGCCCAGCGAGGCGCCGCGGCCTCGCCGTTCGACCCGATCTACCAGTACTACGGCGTGCAGATCTTCACCGCGTCCGACGAGGACATCGCGCGGGCGCGCACCGAGCTCGGCCTCGATGACTCCATGGTCGTCCAGTTCGGACGGTGGGCGGGCGGCCTGCTCACCGGCGACCTCGGGGACAGCCGCTCGCTGCGCCAGCCGGTCATCGAGGTGATCGCCGAGCGGCTGCCGTGGACGCTACTGCTGGTCACCGTCGGTCTCACGGTTGCGGTGCTGGTGGCGCTGGTGGCCGGCACCGTGGCGGCGTGGCGACAGGGCGGGTGGTTCGACCGGGTCGTGACCGGACTAGCGCAGGCGATCGAGGGCATCCCGGCGTTCGTGCTGGCGCTCGGGGCGATCGCGCTGTTCGCCCTCGGGCTGGGCTGGCTGCCGGTGGCCGGGCTGACCGACGCCGGTGCCGACGCCACCGCCGGCCAGGTGGCACGCCACCTCGTGCTGCCGGCGGCCGTGCTGGGGGTCTCGCAGTCGCCGTGGCTGTTGCTGCACGTGCGGCAGTCGCTGTGGGTGCGCTCGCCGACGACCACGTCACCGGCGCGCGGGCACGGGGGCTGCCCGAGCGTGTGGTGGTGCTGCGCCACGCGCTGCTGCCGTTCGTGATGCTGCTCGGCGCCCGGGTTCCGGAGCTCGTGACCGGGGCAGTGCTCGTAGAGGTGGTGTTCTCCTGGCCCGGGGTGGCCGCCGCGGTCGTGCAGGCCGCGCTGGCCGTCGACTACCGGCTGCTGGCCACGCTGACGTTGTTCGCCACCGCGGCGGTGCTCCTCGGCTCCCTGCTGGCCGACGTGCTCGCCGCGGTCCTGGACCCGAGGGTGGCCACCGATGGCTGAGGTCGTGCTGACTCCGACGGACACCCGGCGCGACCCCGAGCCGTGGCGGAGCGCCGCGCGCCGTCGCGC
>JBOHGT010000122.1:0-37930 GCA_050700385.1 Pseudonocardiaceae bacterium
GCGCCGGCGACCGGGTGCGCGGCGCCGTCCGCGGGCTCGGCGAGCTGCTGATCACAGTGGGCATGGTGGTGGTGCTGTTCGTCGGCTACGAGGTCTACGTCACCGACTGGCTCTCCGCGGGCAAGCAGGCCGATGCCACCGACGCGCTGGAGCGGCAGTGGCGCGATCCCCGCACCGTCGACCGCCCGTTCGAGGGTGACGGCATCGCGAGGCTGTACGTGCCCGCCTTCGGGCCGGACTTCGACTTCACCGTGCTGCAGGGCACCGGGCGAGATGTCCTCGCGGTCGGTCCCGGGCACTACCCCGACACCGCGATGCCGGGCCAGCCGGGCAACTTCGCGGTTGCCGGGCACCGCATCGGCAAGGGCGCCCCTTTCAACGACCTGGACCTGCTGGCCTCCTGCGACGCCCTGGTGGTCGAGACCCGGGAGACCTGGTTCGTCTACCGCGTGCTGCCGCTGGAGAATGAGGCCGCGGGCTGGGCGGCCGGCAAGGGTGCGCAGCCGCAGTGCCGCGGGGTGGCGCCGCTGCCCGTGCCGTACCTCGATGTCCCCGGCCGGCAGATCGTGCTTCCCTCGCAGCGCGAGGTGATCGACCCGGTGCCGTGGCAGCCCGGCGCGCCGCTGCCACCGGAGCAGCTGCAGCGGCTGATCACGCTGACCACCTGCCACCCGGAGTTCTCGGCGCGGCAGCGGATGATCATCCACGGTGTGCTGGTGGCGCAGTACCCGAAGGGCGGCCAGCGCCCCGCTGAGCTGATCCGAGGCTGAGGAGGCAACAGAGCGTGTACGGCTGGATCTGGCGGCACCTGCCGGGCCCGACGGCGGTGCGGGCCGTCGAGGCGCTGCTGCTGCTCGTCGCGGTGCTCGCGGTGCTGATGTTCGTCGTCTTCCCCTGGGCCGAGCCGCGGCTGCCGTTCAACGACGTGACGACCGGCTGACCCGTGAGTGCTTGGCCGGGCAATAGCGCCCAACGCCACTCACGAGCGCCGTAGGGTGGGCGGCGTGCGGGTGCTGGTGGTCGACAACTACGACAGCTTCGTCTACAACCTCGTGCAGTACCTGGCGCAACTCGGTGCGGACTGCGTGGTGCGGCGCAACGACGCCGTGTCCGACCCGGACATCCGGGGCGCCGACGGTGTGCTGGTCAGCCCGGGGCCGGGTACGCCACAGCGGGCGGGGCAGAGCATGGACGTGATCCGTTCGTGCGCTCGGAGCCGGACGCCGCTGCTCGGAGTGTGCCTGGGCCATCAGGCCATCGGCGCGGTGTGGGGTGCGACGGTGGAGCGCGCGCCGGAGCTGCTGCACGGCAAGACCTCCCTGGTGTTCCATGGCGGCGCGGGCGTGCTGACCGGGCTGCCGGAGCCGTTCACCGCGACCCGGTACCACTCGCTCACCGTGCGCCCCGAGACCATCCCGGACGAGCTCGAGGTCACCGCGCGCACCGAGTCAGGCATCGTGATGGCGCTGCGGCACCGAGAGCTGCCGGTGCACGGGGTGCAGTTCCACCCCGAGTCGGTGCTCACCGAGGGCGGGCACCGGATGCTGGCCAACTGGATGCGCAGTGCCGGCGCCGAGGTGCCCGAGTCCCGCGTGGTGGAGCTGGAGACCGGGATGGCCGAACTCGCCGCCGCGGCCGCACTGCCCTGAACCGGCAAACACACCGCCGGAACCAGCAAACACACCGCCGGAACCAGCAAACACACCGTGCGGAACCGGCGAACACGCCGGGTCAGGGGAAGCCGGGCAGGCCGGGCGCAGTGGTCGTGGTGGCGGACTCCTCGGTCCCGACGTCGACCGTGACGGTCTGGTCGCGGGTGAACGGCGAGCCCGGCGATACGTCCTGGGCGACGACCTGGCCCTGCTGGTCGGAGTCGCTCACCGGGACCTTGCGAACCTGCAGCTGCCCGTTCCACCCCAGGCCCCGCAGCGTCTGCTGGGCCTGCAGCGGGCTCTGGCCGGTGAGGTCTGGCATCTGGAGCTGGTTACCGCGGGAGACGGTGAGGGTCACCGCGCTACCCGCCTCGACCTCGGTGCCGCCGGCCGGGTTCTGGTCGATGACCTGGCCCTGCGGCTCCGGGGCGTCGACCTCCTCGACGTTGACCTGCAGGCCGGCACCCTCGATGTTGCGGCGCGCCAGGTCGATGTTGCTGCCGACCACAGTGGGTACGTTGATCATCTCGGGCGCGACGCCCACGGTGATCTGGATCGGGGAGTCCTTGGGGACCTGCTGGCCGGCGGGTGGATTGCTCGCGATCACCTTGCCGACCTGGTTGTCGTCCTGCACGACCTGCTGCTGAGGCGTGGCCGACAGCTGCAGACCCGCCTCCTCGACGGCCAGCTGAGCCTGCTGCGTGGTCAGGCCGACGAGGTTGGGCACCGGCACGGTCTCGGGTCCGGCGCCGACCCGGACGGTCACCGCGCTGTTCAGCTCGGCTTCCTGACCGGCCGGCGGGTCGGTGCCGAGCACGCGGTTCAGCTGCTCGGGAGTGGAAGGGACGTCGCGCCGCTCGACCTGGAACCCGGCCTGGATCAGCGTGTCCTGCGCGACCTCGAAGGGTTGCCCGGTGACCTCGGGCACCGCCGCGGTCTCGGCGCCGACGCCGAAGACGTCGGTGAACAGCAGCAGCAGCAGCGCGATCACTGCTGCGGCGACGACCCCGGCGAGCACGTAGATGCCCTTGCGGGACCGGCGCTCGCCCTCGACCCGACCTGGCTCGGGACGGTGCCGGCCGATCGCCTGGGTCGGCCCGGTGGCGAGCAGCGAGGTGCGCTCGTCGTCGGTCATCACCATCGGGGCCTGCGGCCGCTGGCCGGCGAGCACCCGCACCAGGTCGGCCCGCATGTCCGCCGCGCTCTGGTAGCGGTTGGCCGGGTTCTTGCTCATCGACTTGAGCACCACGGCGTCCACCGCCGCGGACACGTCGGGGTTGCACCGCGACGGCGGCGTGGGGTCCTCCCGAACGTGCTGGTAGGCCACCGCGACCGGCGAATCACCGGTGAACGGGGGTTGCCCGGTGACCAGCTCGTAGAGCACGCACCCCGCGGCGTAGACGTCGGAGCGGGCGTCGACCGACTCGCCGCGGGCCTGCTCCGGCGACAGGTACTGCGCGGTGCCGATCACCGCTGCGGTCTGGGTGACGCCCTGCCCGTCGGCTATCGCCCTGGCGATGCCGAAGTCCATCACCTTCACCGCGCCCGCGGTCGTGATCATGATGTTGGCGGGCTTGACGTCACGGTGGATGATCCCGGCCCGGTGGCTGAAGTCCAGCGCGGCACAGACGTCGGCCATGGTCTCCATGGCACGCCGCTCGCTCATCGGGCCCTCGGTCTTGACGATGTCGCGCAGCGTCAGGCCGTCGACGTACTCCATGACGATGTAGGGCAGCGGCCCGTATTCGGTGCTCGTCTCGCCGGTGTCGTAGACCGCGACGATCGCGGGGTGGTTCAGCGCGGCGGCGTTCTGCGCCTCGCGGCGGAACCGCAGCTGGAACTGCGGGTCGCGGGCGAGGTCGGCGCGCAGCACCTTGACGGCGACGTCGCGGCCCAGCCGGACGTCCGTGCCGTGGTGAACCTCGGCCATGCCGCCGTAGCCGAGCGTCTCACCCAGCTCGTAGCGCTCCGACAGCAGTCGGGGAGTCGTCATGGGCGGCCTGTCCACCTCATCGTCGCGGTCCGCTCCTCGTGTCGTCGGACGCACCTGGCCGGTGCGCGCCCAATCATGCCTGTTCCCCGGCCGCCACCCGAGCGGGGCCGACCCCGGGGGTCTCCACCCATCAGAACGCTCCCACGCAGGTCACCGTGACGGTCCCGTCGCGCTCGACCTCACCGCTGGGCTCGACGTCGATCACCCGGCACTCCTCCTGGGCCGCGTCGTCGAGCTGGCTGCCGTCGAGGTTGACGACCACCGGCGTCACGCCCAGTTCCTCGAGGTCCTCGGCCGCGTCGTTGCCACGGTCGCCCAGGTAGTCGGTCTCCTCGACGGTGACGGTGTCCGGCTGGTCCGCGGGCGGCTCCGGCTGCTCAGCGGTCGGCGCGGGCGCCGGCTCCTCCTCCTCCTGCTGCGGGGGGTCCACGGGCGCGGCGGGAGCCGCCGGCGGCGGCTGCTGTTCGGCGGGCGGGACGCTGTCGACCCCGGGCTGGGTGCCGTCGGGGCGCAGCGCTTCCCGCAGGCCGTAGCCACCGAGCACCAGCGCCACGACGAGCAGCACGGCGCCCAGCACCCACGCCGCGGTCCGGGAGCCGCTGCGGCGCTCGGGCGGGGTCGGGTACCTCCCGGACTGCGGGCCGGTCGGGTGCTGCCCCGTCGGGTGCCGGCCGGTCCGGTAGGCACCGGTCTGCCTGCCCGTGAGCGCGCCCGGTGGCAGCAGCGCCGTCTGCGGGTATCCCGCAGTGGCGGGGTGGTCACCGGTCAGCACGGTGGTGGCGCCGGCCATCCCCGCGGGCAGCGGGAGGGGATGCCCGGCGCGCACCGCGCCGACCGCGTGCGCGAACTCCCCGCCGGTGGCATAACGCTGTCGCGGGTCCTTGACCAGCGTCGCCTCGATGAGCGAACGGGTGCCGTGGTCGACGTCGGGCGGCAGTGGCGGCGGGGTGTCCCGGACGTGCATCATCGCGACGGTGACCGCGCTGCCGGACCGGAACGGGCGCTGCCCGGCGAGGCATTCGTAGCCGACCACGCCGAGTGAGTAGACATCGCTCGCGGGCCCCGCGTCGTGGCCGGCGGCCTGCTCGGGTGCGATGTAGTGCGCGGTGCCCATCACCATGCCCGAGCGGGTCACCGGCGCCGCGTCGACCGCCTTGGCGATGCCGAAGTCGGTGAGCTTCACGGCCCCGGTGGGGGTGATGAGGATGTTGCCGGGCTTGACGTCGCGGTGAACCAGCCCGCGTTCATGCGCGGCCTGCAGCGCGCCGCCGGCCTGCTCGAGGATGTCGAGCGTCCAGTCGGCGGGTAGCCGCTGCCGTGCCAGGATCGCGGCGAGCGGCTCGCCGGCGACGAGCTCCATCACCAGGTAGGCGGTGTCGTCGGGGCCTCCCGGGACGCTGGCGGTCTCGCCGTAATCGTGCACCGCGGCAATGCCGGGATGGTTCAGCGACGCGGTGTTGCGGGCCTCGGCGTGGAACCTGAGCCGGAACTCCCCGTCACCGGAGAGCTCGGGCTTGAGCATCTTGACCGCTACCTGCCGGTCGAGCCGGGTGTCGGCGGCCTCCCACACCTCGCCCATGCCGCCGGCAGCGATGCGCCTGCCGAGCCGGTAACGCTCGGCGAGCAGGGACCCGGTTGTCAGCGTCACTGTGTTCCCTGTCTCGGTGTGCCGTGTCTCGGTGTTCCGTGTCTCACTGTGTCCCCTGCAGTGCGGCGCCGATCACGGCGCGCCCGATCGGTGCGGCGCGGGATCCTCCGGTGGCCTCCAGCGACTGGTCCCCCCCGTCCTCCACCAGCACCGCGACCGCGATCTGCGGCTCGGCGGCGGGGGCGAACGCCACGTACCAGGCGTGCGGCGGGGTCTCCTTGGGGTTCGCGCCGTGCTCGGCGGTCCCGGTCTTCGAGGCGATCGTCACACCGGAGATCTTCCCGCCGCCGCTGGTGCGCTCCTCGGAGGCGATCATCATGTCGGTGATCTGCTGGGCGGTCTGGCCGGACATCGCCGTGTCGGCCTCCTCGGGGTCGAACTCGTCCAGCGAGGACAGGTCGGGCGCGAGGATGTTACGCACCATCTGGGGCTGCATTCGCACCCCGCCGTTGGCGATCGTCGCGGCGATCATCGCATCCTGCAGCGGGGTGATCGCGACGTCGCGCTGCCCGATGCCGGACTGTTGCAGCGCCGAGGTGTCCGGGATGTCGCCCAGCGTGGAGGGTGCCACCGGGATCGGGATGCGCAGGTCGGTCTGCCCGATGCCGAGGCGCTCGGCCTGCTCGCGCAGCGCGTCCTCCCCGACCATGGCGGCGAGCTGGGCGAACGCGGTGTTGCATGAGCGCGCCAGCGCCTCGGTGAGCGGGGCCGTATCGCCGCCGCCGCAGGAGTTGCCCTCGAAGTTCTCCAGCCCGGTCGTGGTGCCCTCCAGCTGGAGCTCCGGTGCCGCGGTGAGCGGGGTGTCGGGAGCGGCGGCCCCGGACTCCAGCGCTGCGGCGGTGGTGACCAGCTTGAACGTCGATCCCGGGGGGTAGATCGCCGACGCCGCGCGGTTGGTCAGCGGCAGGCCGGCCTCCTCGGAGGTGAACTCGTTCCAGGCCGCCTGCTGGGTCTCGCCGTCGTGCGACGCCAGCCGGTTCGGGTCGTAGGAGGGGGTCGACGCCATCGCCAGCACCTCCCCGGTGTCCGGGCGCAGCGCCACCACGGCCCCGGTGAACCCACGGCCGGCCAGCTCGTCGTGGGCGACCTGCTGTACTGCCGGGTTGATGGTGAGTTCGACGCTGCCGCCCCGAGGATCGCGCCCTGTGATGAGGTCGGACAGCCGCCGGACGAACAGCCGGCCTGCCGAGCCGTTGAGCACCGGGTCCATCGCGTTCTCGATGCCGCCGGAGCCGTAGCGCAGCGAGTAGTAGCCAGTCACCGGCGCGAACACCGGCCCGTTGAGGTACTGCCGCTGGAAGCGCAGCTCCCCATCCGTGGGCACCGAGTTCGTCACCGGCAGCCCGCCCGCGATCAGCTGCCCGCGTTCCCGGCTGTACTCATCGAGCAGCACCCGCCGGTTGCGCGGGTCGGAGCGGTAGTCGTCGGCGCTGACCACCTGGATGAAGGTGGCGTTGGCGAGCAGCAGCACGATCATGCCCATGACGGCGAGCGCGACCTTGCGCAGGGGTGTGTTCACGGCCGCGCCACCATCTCGGTGTGCGCCTCGGCCAGCGGCGCCTGTGGCCGGCGCTGGGCGGCGGGGGTGGGTCGCCGTGACGCATCGGAGATCCGCAGCAGCAGCGCGACGAGGATGTAGTTCGCCAGCAGCGAGGACCCACCGTAGGACAGGAACGGCGCGGTGAGCCCGGTGAGCGGGATCAGCTTGGTCACACCTCCGACGACGACGAACACCTGCAGCCCGATGGCGAACGACAGCCCGGCGGCGAGCAGCTTGCCGAAGGTGTCGCGGACGGCCAGCGCGCTGCGCATCCCGCGCATCACCAGCAGCAGGTAGGTGAACAGCACTGCGGCCAGCCCGACGAAGCCGAGCTCCTCACCGATCACGGCGGTGATGAAGTCGGTCTCGGCCTCGGGCACCAGGTCGGGACGGCCGGCGCCCAGCCCGGTGCCGAACACGCCGCCGGTGCCCAGCCCGAACAGCGACTGCGCCATCTGGTAGCCGGCCCCGTCGTAGTCGGAGAACGGATCGAGCCAGGCCGTCACCCGGCTCTGCACGTGCCCGAACAGGGAATGCGCCAGCACGGCGCCTGCGATGAAGAAGCTCAGGCCGATGACCAGCCACGCGGAGCGTTCGGTGGCGATGTAGACCAGCACCAGCACGATGCCGAAGAACAGCAGCGAGGACCCGAGGTCCTTCTCCAGCACCAGCACGCCCAGCGACAACCCCCAGGCCACCAGCAGCGGCGCAAGGTCGCGGGCGCGGGGCAGCTCCATGCCCAGCACCTTGCGCCCCGCGGTGGTGAACAGGTCCCGCTTGGTCACGAGGAAGGCGGCGAAGAAGATCATCAACAGGATCTTGGCGAACTCGCCGGGCTGGATGTTGAACAGCCCGAACTTCAGCCAGATCTTCGCTCCGTTGACCTCCGAGAGCGCGCTCGGCAGCAGGCCGGGCAGCGCGAGCAGCGCCAGCCCGGCCAGCCCGCAGGTGTAGCCGTACCGGGCCAGCATGCGGTGGTCCCGGACGGCCACCAGCAGCCCGACGAACAGCGCCAGCGCCAGAGTGGTCCATGCGATCTGGCGGGGCACCAGCCCGTCCGGGATCGGCTCGCCGATCGCCGTCGCCGCGGCCGCCCCGGCGAGGTCGAGGCGGTGGATGAGCACCAGGCCGAGCCCGTTGAGCAACGCCACGCACGGCAGGATCAGCGGGTCGGCGTAGGGCGCGAGGATCCGTACCGCGATGTGCGCGGTGGCGAACAGCCCCAGGTAGGCCGCGCCGTAGTAGAGCAGCGAGCGGGACAGCTCCTGCTCCTGGTTGACCTCCACCAGCACCAGCGCAGTCGTCACCACGACAGCGGCGAAGGCGAGCATCGCGAGTTCCTGGCCGCGCCGGGTGGGCACCTTCGGGACCGGCGGGGCCGGGGCGGGGCCGGTGGTGGACACCGGGGCCGCCATCAGCGGACCCTCCGGCAGTCCACGCCCGGGTCAGGAGTCGGCTCCGGCAGCGGGGTGCCGGTGGCCTGCGGCGGGAGGGCCGGCTGGCCGGGCAGCGCGGGTGCCGGGGGGGACGTCGTCGGGGCTGGGATCACCGGGCCTGGAATCACCGGGGCCGGCCCGGTCGGCCCGGTCGGCCCGCGGTCGAGGGTGGTGGCGCCCGTCTTCGAGCACGGCGGCAGCAGCTGCTCGGTGCGCAGCCGATTGATGGTCTCCCGGGCGCCTGACAGGCCTTGCACGGCGGTGATGCCCCGCTGCACCTCGCCGCGCACCGCGGGCTTGAGGTCCGACAGCGAGATCTCCTCGCAGCCGGTCGCGTCGGATCGGCAGCTGGTCTCCGCGACCCGGTTCAGCGGCAGCCCGAGCGCCTCGCCGGAGACGCCCTGGAAGATCACGACTCGGCCGTCGTCCTGGGCGCTGACGAAGTACTGGCGCATCACCCACAAGTAGCCGGCGACCGCACCCCCGGCGAGCAGCACGAGCACCACGAGCGCGCCCAGCATCCGCCGCCCGCGGCGCCTGCGCCGCGCCCGCACGTCCACCGGGGCCGGCTTGAGCCGCTTCGGCTCGGGCCGGGGAAGCGTGGTGGCAGAGGCTCGCGAGGCGGCGGAGTTGGGCTGCGGGTCCTCCAGCCCGTCGCCCGCGGCGCCGCCCACGATCGGGACGTGCTCGCCGAAGTCGATGTCCACGACATCGGCCACGATGCAGGTGACGTTGTCGGGTCCGCCGCCCTTGAGCGCCAGTTCGATGAGCCGGTCCGAGCAGGCTTGCGGGTCGGGCATGAGCAGTGCGTCTGCGAGCGTCTCGTGGCTGACCACGCCGGAGAGGCCGTCGGAGCAGATCAGGTAGCGGTCCCCGGCACGGGCCTCCCGGACGGTCAGCGAGGGATCGACCTCGTGCCCGGTGAGCGCCTTGAGCAGCAGCGAGCGCTGCGGGTGGCTCTCCGCCTCCTCCGCGGTGATCCGGCCCTCGTCGATCAGCGACTGGACGAACGTGTCGTCGTGGGTGATCTGGGAGAGCACCCCGTCGCGCATGAGGTAGGCGCGGGAGTCCCCGACGTGCGCCAGCCCGAGCTTGTTGCCGGCGAAGAGCACCGCGGTCAGCGTGGTGCCCATGCCCTCGAGGTCGGGATCGTCTCCGACCAGCTCGCTGATCGCGGCGTTGCCGGTCTGGGTGGCGTCCCGGAGCTGGTCGAGCAGGTCGCTGCCTGGATCGTCGTCGTCCAGCGGGGCGAAGGCGGCGATGACGACCTTGGACGCCACCTCGCCTGCGGCGTGCCCGCCCATGCCGTCGGCGAGCGCGAGCAGCCGCGGCCCCGCGTACACCGAGTCCTGGTTGTTCTGCCGGACCAGGCCGCGGTCGCTGCGGGCCGCGTAGCGGAGGACCAGTGTCATGAGCGCAGCTCGATCACCGTCTTGCCGATGCGGATCGGGGCCCCGGGCGGGACCCGGGAGGGTGCGGTGACCTTAACCCTCTCCAGGTAGGTGCCGTTGGTCGAGCCCAGATCCTCCAGGTACCAGTCGCCGTCGGAGAACGCCAGCCGGGCGTGGCGGGTGGAGGCGTAGTCGTCGTCGAGCACCAGCGTGGAGTCGTCTGCGCGGCCGATGAGGATGGGCCTGCCGTCCAGCGAGATGCGCGTGCCGGCCAGCGCGCCTGCCGTGACCACGAGCTGGCGGACGGCGCGGCTGCGGTCCGCCCGCAACCCCCGCCGCGGGATCGGCAGGTTCGCACGCAGCCCGGACGCGGCCGACAGGTCCGCGCGGACCACCCGCAGCGCGGCCACGACGAATAGCCAGAGCAGGGCGAGGAAGCCCGCTCTGGTCAACTGCAACACCAGCTCCGGCACGTGTCGTTCGTTTCTGCCGCGGGCGGTCAGCCCTGGGTATGGAAGATCAGTGACGAGTGACCCACGCGCACGACGTCGCCGTCGGCGAGCTGCCAGGTCTGCACCGGAGTGCCGTTGACGGTCGTGCCGTTGGTGGAACCGAGGTCGGCCAGCATGGCGGTCTGCCCGTCCCAGCTGATCTCCAGGTGGCGGCGCGAGACACCGGTGTCCGGTAGCCGGAACTGGGCGTCCTGGCCGCGACCGATGACGTTGCTGCCCTGGGTGAGCTGGTAGTTGCGGTTCGAGCCGTCGTCCAGCGTCAGCATCGCGGCGAGCTGGCGCGGGCCGGTCCGCACCGCGGGCGGGGCGTAGCCTCGAGCGCCGGGATCACCCGGGTAGCCCTGCGGGGCGCCGTAACCCTGGTCGTAGCCGTAGCCGCCCTGCTGGCCGCCGTACTGTTGGGCGTAGTTCTGGTCGTAGCCCTGGCCCTGACCTTGGCCGTAGCTCTGGTCGTAGCCGTAACCACCTTGGCCGTAGTTCTGGTCGTAGCCGTAGCCGCCCTGCTGGCCGCCGTACTGTTGGGCGTAGTTCTGCTGGTCGTAGCCCTGGCCCTGGCTCTGGCCCTGGCCGTAGTTCTGGTCGTAGCCGTAACCACCCTGGCCGTAGCCCTGGTCGGGACCCTGGCCCTGGTCGTAGCCGTAACCGCCGTACTGGCCCCTGCGGTCGTCCTCGGGGTACTGGCCGGGTTGCTGGCTCATGACTGGCTCTCCTGCGGTACGAGGGTGCGCCTGACGGCGCGATGCGTCGGGGTCCACTGACGAGCTCGTGCGGAACTGTCCAGTATGCAGCGTCCCGGACCGCTCCAGCGACACGACCACCTCGCCATATGTGTCCCACCCGTGCTCGCTGAGGTGTTCCTGGATGCAGTCCCGGAGCAGCTGGATCACCCGTTGCTCGTCGCCGGCGAGCTTGTCGTGATCCACCGCCCCGAGGGTCACGGTATACCGGTTCGGTGCGAGGATACGGCCCCCCGCCAGCCGGCGGGTATGGTCGTCGGCTTCCCGCTGCAGCGCCTGCGCCACCTCCTGCGGCACCACGCTACCGCCGAACACCCGGGCGAAGGCGTCACCGACCATGCCCTGGAGTCGGCGCTCGAAGCGCTGCACCACTCCCACTTGCCGGCCCCTCCTCTCCTGGTCGACAGCCGGACCCACCTTCGATCGTATCGGTGCTGTCGCAATGGAGCGCACTCGTTCTGGTGGCGCCGTGCCGTGCTAGGATGCGCCGGTCGCTCGGGCGAGTGGCGGAATGGCAGACGCGCACGGTTCAGGTCCGTGTGTCCGTAAGGACGTGGGGGTTCAACTCCCCCCTCGCCCACCCCGTAGGTGGCTCTTCAAGTACCGCCAACCCCCGTAGTTGATCCCTCCAACGACGTCCAACCCCGCCGGTCGGAGCTGCGCAGAGAACCCGGAGACGATCACCGGAGGGCGACACCGTCGGCGCTCACCAGCTGCGGCGGCCGGTGCAGCTCGGCTACGTACTCCAGTAGTGCCATCCCGTCACCCTCGTCGAGCAGATCGAGCAGCTCACGCTCGCTGCCGGGCGCCACGCCGAACAGCCCGCCGACGAACTGGTGGGACTCGCCATCGGGCACCGCGCGGCCGCAGACGAGCGTGCCGGGTCGCGCCTGGCGGCTGAAGGACCGTTCCCGGACCTCGATGCGATCCCCGGTCCGCAGGTCCCGCAGCGTGAGCCCGCGGCCCGTGCTCACCTCGAGTACCTCGTAGACGGTGCGCGCTACCAGCGTCCAGGTCCTGGCCAGCATCACCTCGTCCTCGGGCAGCAGCGCACCGCGATCCGACAGGAACTCCTCGAACCACCCGTCCTCGTGCAGCACCACATCGATCACCAGCGGGTCGCGACAAGCCTCCTGCAACGACTCCGGGTCCTCCGGATCCACCGCGCGGGCCGTGACGTGCTCGATGGTCACCAGCGGCGCCGCACCCCCACGGCGTTCCAGGTACCCGGTCGCCTTGCGGCACAGCCAACCCACCCGGTCGGGCAGCGAGGCCAGCGCCGGCCTGCCCAGGTGGCAGACCTTGAACTTGCGCCCGGAGCCACACCAGCAGGGCTGGTTGCGCCCGAGTTTCGGCCCCGGGTCGGCAGCGAACGGTGCCACGGTGCGCACATCGTCGCTGTCCTCGGCGGTCAGGCCGCACTGCCGCCAGCGGGTGAGCGCGGCTGCGGCGTCCCCGCGGTCGGACTCGTACCAGGCCAGGCGATCCAGCGCAGGCCCCCAGCCGGGGTCGGCGTGCACGGCCATCCGCACGTGCGACTCGGCCTCGCGTACCTCACGGCGACGCTCCGCGACGAGCGCCGCAAGCCAGTGGGCGGCCGCCTGCTCGCGCGGCCTGGACGCGACGGCCAGCAGCCGATCGGCCAGTGCCCCGGTGCGTGCGAGCAGCTCCGGGTCGTCGTGCACCCCGAGCAGCTCATCCGGCACGACATCCAGCACGTCCGGCTCGTAGAGTCCCGCCAGCACCTCGCGCGCCGCGGCCGCATCCAGCACGTCGTCGTCGAGCAGGTTCAGCACCCGTATCGCCGTCGCGGCGTTCGACCAGGGACCCATCCGGTGGAGCACCCGCCAGTCCCGCCGGGCACTCCGATCCGACTCCCAGACAGACTCTTCGTGCGCGAAGGACTTCCCGCGGCCTTCCAACCCGGCAGCCATGGCGAGCTCCGTGAGCGGGGCGGCCGGCTCGGCGAACGCCCGCGGCTGCCGGACGAGCATGCCCAGTACGAGCTCCTCGGCGTCCACCGGCAGCCACGGCTCCTCGACCTCCGCGTCGTACGCCGCGCGCAGCAGGTCGACCAGCTCTCCGGAGTTGACCGGCTGCTGGTCGACGGCGGCGAGTCGCACCGTGCCGTCGTCGATACGCACCGCGAGCAGCGCCCCGGCCGGGAACTCTCGCAACCATCCCGGCGGTCCCACCCAGCCCGGTGCGTCACTCTCGACGCGTTCCACCTCCTCGCCGCCCGGAAGCCGCAGCTGCCACCGGTGGTTGAATCCGGACAGATCCACGCCCGTGGCGAGGATGTCGGTGTCCTGCTCGGCCTCGGAGAGCCGGTGGGTCAGCACGATCCCCGCGGTGAACGACTCCACATGCACGAGGAGGTCGCCGGCCAGTATCGCGATCGGGCCGTCACCGTCCATCAGGTTGTCGATCATCATGCCGATCAGCGGGTCGCCGTCCTGCGTCCCCAACTGCTCGGACACCAGCCTGTCGAGGTCGTCGACGGCGAGCGGCTGGTGGGACACCACCGTGCCGATGACGGCGTTCGCGATGTCCTCGCCGCTGGGTACCGGGAGCCGCGCCAGGGCGGCCACGTAGGCGTGCCGGTCGAGTTCGGTCTCCTCGGCCAGCGCCGTCAGCAATGGCCGACTCAGCGCCAGCACCAGCTGCCACAGCACGTCTGCCCGGTCCATGCCGTCGGCCAGCAGCCGCTCGGCCGCCCGCCAGACCTGCGGCGGGTCTTCGTCGGCGATGTGGCTTGCGACCACCTCGAGAACCATGCTCCGGCCGAGCCAGTCCTCGCCGTGCCTGTCAGGTAGTTCGGCGAGCAGCTTCGCGCGGTCCTCGGGATCATCGGGATCCGCCCAGCTCGGGGCGTGACCGAACAGCAGCGCAACCTTCGCAGGATCCATCGCCGGGATCCTAGACCCGGGTCACCCGCAGGGTGGCTCGTCGTCTCCGTCAGCGCGGCAGGCTGTCCCAGTAGAGCAGCTCGTAGGCTTGCAGGAGCCGGGCTGCCCGAGCGATCGCGGACGGGTCGACGCCGCGCGTGAGCCCGGCGTCGATGACCTCCAGGCTGGCCCGTTCGAGCTCGGTCGCCGGTGCGGCGAACAGCGCGAAGAAGGCGCAGTCCTCCTCGGCCAAGCCGTAGGCGGCGGGCAGCGCCGCGTGCATCCGCGCGCAGTTGCCCCCCCAGGCTTCGAGGTTCACCAGGAAGGCTCCCGCGACCTCGGCCGGCGTGCCGTCGCGGGCCAGCCGCGCCACGAACGACGGGTAGGCCTGGCAGCCAGGAATCGGCTCGTAGCCGCGGCGGGCCTCGACGTCGAGCCCGACCGCGGCGCCGAACCCCTCCAGCGCGTGCAGTGCTGCCCGCTCGCCGGCGGCCATGTCCTCCAGGTAGCCACGCGCCGGGTCGTCGGCGAACCGTCCGGCCAGCATCTCGAAACTGCTCAGGTCGCTGGGTATCACGTGGAACTGCTCGCCGGCGAACGACCGGATCGCCGCCCGCGGTATCCGGCCGGCCTCCAGATCCGCCAGCCACTGGTGGCCCCGGATGCGCTCCTCGACGTCACGCAGGCTGTTCCGCACCTGGGTGCACAGCGTCTCCGCGTCCATCGCGCCACCCCCGTCCCTCCTGGACATCCGCCGCACGCGGCCATTACACCAGCCCCGGGAACCGACCATGGTGGAGATCTTGTGAGCACGGGACCCCAGGGTTCGGCGTTCACGGTTCGTGCAGCGGCCAGCAGGCGATCGGCTGGTGCAGCGCGGTGCCGCCCGGTCCCGCGCCGAGGTCGCTGCGTACCAGGTGCAGCTCGGTGGCCTCCCAGGACCGCCCTTCGTAGGAGGCGAGCGCATCGACCAGCGGGCGCAGGTCGGCGGCAGTGCTGGTGGCTCGCGCGAGCGTGAGGTGCGGTCGGTACGGGCGCTGCTCGGTCGGCACTCCGCTCCGCCGCGCTGCAGCACGGACCGAGTCGGCCAGCCGGCGTAGCCCCTCGTGCTCACCGCACACCCGCGTCCAGAGCACGCGGTGACCGAACCGGCCACCGCCACCCAGCGACAGGGTGAGCGGTGGGTGCCGCCCGGCCGCCCGGCCCAACCGGCGGGACAGCTCGCCGCGGGCCCCGTCACCCACCTCGCCGAGGAAGGCCAGCGTGAGATGCCACTGTTCGGGGCGGCTCCAGCGCAGATCCTGCTCGAGATCATGCAGCGCGGACACCCTCGCCAGCAGCTCCACGATCACGTCTTCCGGCGGGGTCAGCGCCACGAACAGCCGCATGCCGGGCATCGTCGCGCGCCGCTACCGACGGTGCCACCGCCATCTTCGGGACCGACCGGCCCGGCAGGCGAGGGGGCACCACCACCGGGCCGGTCGGGGATCAGAGGGCAGCGATGCCGAACCAGCTCCGGGTCACCGCCAGTGAGGTGTGGATCTGCGTTGCGACGCCATCGTGCCCGACGTGGCTTGCCGATGCAAGGTCTGCTGCAAGTACGTCTGTTCGTGAACTTACCGCTGGGGCAGCTCACCGCGAGGAAACAGGTTCGCCACGTCCTCGTCCGTCGCGTTCACAGCTCCTTGATGAGGTCATGGAGGGCCTTGGTGGTCTCGGCGGGTGACTCGGCCTGGACGCACAGGCGCTCCATGACAGTGACGTAGTGCTCGGTGTCCTGTCTCTTGTCCAGGTACAGGGAGCTGCTGAGTTGTTCGAGGTAGACGATGTCCGGCAGGTCGGGTTCGGAGAATCGCAGGATGGCGAACGGACCGCCTGCCGCGGCGTGACCGCCCAAGCGGAACGGCATGAGCTGGAGCGTGACGTTTGGTAACCGGGTTATCTCGATCAAGTGCCGGACCTGCGCTCGTATCACCTGCGGCCCGCCGACCGGGCGCCGGAGTGCCGACTCGTCGACGACCGCCCACAGGTTGGGTGCCGCGGATCGGGTGAGGATCTCCTGCCGGGTCATCCGCAGTTCGACCCGGCGCTCGATCTCGTCGGTGGGTTCGTGTGGATGGCCCAGCAGGGTGACGGCGCGGGCGTAGTCCTCGGTTTGGAGCAGACCAGGTACGAACTGCGCCTCATAGCTGCGGATGACGGCGGCGGCGTGCTCCAAGCCGACGTACATCTTGAACCAACTCGGCTGGACGTCGCCGTACTTGTGCCACCAGTCGGGAGTGTTGGCCTGCCGGACGAGCGCGAGGAACGTCTCGCGGTCCTGCTCGTCGGTGACGCCGTAGAGGGTGAGCAGATCGGTCACATCGCGGAGCTTGAAGCCTACCCGTCCAAGTTCCAGACGGTTGATCTTGGCATGGGAGGCCCGGATCGCTTCCCCGGCGGCTTCGCGAGTGATGCCGCGAGCCTCACGGAGGCGACGCAACTGGGTACCCAGGACGATGCGCAGGGCTGTCGGCCCGCCCGATGACCGGGCACCGACAAGGCCCAGGGCGGGGACGCGATCCTGCCGAGCTACGGTCATGGTTCCCTCGATAGGGGCTGCTGCCACGAACTAGCGTTACACGTCCGGGTGAGGCTGTACAGCCGAGCCCGCGCTGGAGGCCTTCGAGGACCTGGCCGCGCCCGATGTCCTCGAGTTGCTGGCCGCAGCACCCGACCCGCAGGCCGCGGCGCGGCTGTCGCGGTCTCGGATCGCCGGCGCGCTGCGGCGGGCCCGGCGCCGCGACATCGAGGCCAAGACCGAGCGCATCCGCGGCGTGCTGGGCGGCCAGCAGCTGTCCCAGCCACCCGAGCTCGCCGCCGCCTACGCCGCCACGGTGCGGGCCACGGTCTCGGTGATCACCGTCTTCACCGCCGAGATCACCACCCTGGGCGGGCAGGTGGAGGCCCATTTTGGCCGCCACCCGGACGCTGAGATCTACCGCAGCCAGCCCGGGCTGGGTGCGGTCCTCGGCGCCCGGGTGCTCGGCGAGTTCGGCGACGACCCCGACCGCTACGCCGGCGCCCGAGCCCGCAAGAACTACGCCGGTGCCAGCCCGATCACCCGGGCTTCGGGGAAGCGCAAGACCGTGCTCGCCCGCTTCGTGCGCAACCGCCGCCTCGCCGACGCGCTGCACCAGCAGGCGTTCTGCGCACTGAACACCTCACCCGGCGCCCGGGCCTACTACGACCAGCTACGCGCCCGCGGCACCGGGCACCACGCCGCGCTGCGCCAGCTCAGCAACCGCCTGGTCGGCATCCTGCACGGCTGCCTGAAGACCCGAACCCGCTACGACGAAACCACCGCCTGGGCCTTGGGCCTGCGGATCCCGGCAATAAGGTTTGATTCGGCCCGATAGGTGGTCGGGAAGCAACTCGTTGACGAGCGCGGAACCGATCTTGCCGGTCGCGCCGATCACCAGGATGTTGGGTGTGGGCACCTTTCCTCCGGAACAGTAGATGCGGGAGAGCTGCACGCCTGGGGATCTCCAGCGCGTCGAGTCGCAGCTGCGGGTTCTGGTCCGGTCTGCTCACGCTGGCGACGGAACGACTGGGTGGGTGGAGGCGGCCGGGGGCAGCAGCCGCTCGATGAGGGCGCGGGCTCGCCGGGCGGGTCCGTGGTCGCCCAGGGCCTGGGTGGAGGCGTAGACGCCTTCCATGATCAGGGTGAGGTGGTCAGCGAGCTCCGCCGGGTCGCCAGTCCGGATCTGGGCGAGCTGATCGGTGAGCTCGCCGAGTCGTTGCCGCACCCAGCTCTTCATGGCCACGGCGTGGCGGTGCGCGGGGTGGGTGGCGTCGGGGAACTCGGCCAGGGTCATCAAGAAGGGACAGCCCCGGCACCGCTCGGGCCGGACCTGCTCGGCCAGCGCGTCGAAGACGGCGAGGATCTGGTCGCGGGGGCCGGCACCGCCGGCGGCTGCGGCCGCGTCGAACCACTGCCGGTAGAGTTGGTCGGCGTGCTCAACATAGGCGGCCACGAGGTCGTCCTTGGAGGCGAAGAGCCGGTACAGCGTGGTGGGCGCCACGGCTGCCTCGGCGGCCACCTGATCCACCCCGGTGGCCCGGATGCCCTGCCAGTAGAACAGCTCGTGCGCGACTTGCAGCACGTGCTCGCGGGTCTCCTCGGCGCTGCGCCGCATGCCCTCACCCCCTTCCCTGATCTTGGGACGCGGTACGCCCTAGAAATTGTAGGGAACGTTCCCTACCATAGCTGACATGCGGGCCGGGAGGGTCATGGAGCCCACCGAGATAGAGGAGAGCCGCCCGCGCGCTGAGGAGGGTGAGCCCGGATGATCTTAGTCCCTGACATTCGCTCGAGAGGGCACCGATGTCTCGGCTGATACCGCTGGTCGGCGCGCTGGTACTCGGCACGGCCCTGGCGGCCTGTTCCGGCGCGGCACCGAGCGCCCCAGCGGGTGGCGGCGCGCCGGTCCCCATCGGCTCGTTCGCGTCGGACAGTCCCGGCTCGGTGAACACCTTCTGGCTGTCCGCCCCGGACGGGTTGATCCTGGTCGACGGGCTACGCACGCTGTCCGATGCGCGCCGTGCGCTGGCGGAGGTGCAGGCCACCGACCGGCCGGTGGCGGCCATTGTGCTCACCCATCCACACCCGGACCACGTCGGCGGGCTGGGGGTGTTCCACCAGGTCTACCCACAGGCACCCATCTACGCCAACGCGGCGACCGCGGAGTTCATCCGGACCGATCCGCTGCGCTTCTACGCGATCACCCACGAACAGCTCGGCGATGACCATCCGGCCAACCCGACGCAACCCAACCGGACGCTGGCCCCCAATGCGCCGCTCGACATCGCCGGGCTGCGGCTGGACACCGCCGAGTTCGGCGCTGGCGAGGCACAGACCATGGTCGCCTACTACCAGCCGGACAGCGGTGCGCTGTTCGCCGGCGACCTGGTCGGCAACCGGGTCACCCCGGCGCTGCTCGAGGGGCACACCTGCGGCTGGCTCGCCGGCTTGGAGCAGCTGCGCACCCGTTTCCCGGCCGCTCGGGTGCTCCACCCCGGGCACGGCGCGGCCGGTGATCCGGCGGCACTGATCGACGCGCAGCGCGACTACCTACACCGGTTCCGCGGCCTGGTGCGCCCGACCGTGGATGCCGGTTCGCCGGCCGGGCCGGCCGTCACGCCGGACGAGCGGCAGGCCGTCGTCGCCGAGCTGGACCGGGCGTACCCCGACCACCCGAGGGTCGCCTCGCTGCCCAACCTGCAGGAGCTGAACATCGCGGCAGTCGCTGGCGAGCTACTCGCCGAGAACGCCGCGAGCCTGCCCCCGGCCTGCCGCGGGTCCTGATACCGAGGAGGATCGATGTACCTGGTGACAGGTGGGTGGGGTGCGCCGCTGGCTGCTGATTGCCGCGACCGCGGCCTGCGCTGTCCTCCTTCTGCGCGGGATGCTGGGCCTGACGCTGCTCGGACTTGACCTGCTGACGGGGACGTTCGACGAGCAGACACCCGCGGTCCTGCTCACCATCGAGCCCTGGTTCGTGGTGGGTGGACTCGCCTACGGAGCCATGGCCCTCAACCAGCGCACGGCCCCCACCACGGGCATCCCGTCCCACTGACCGATCCGCTTGCGAGACTTGGCGATCTTGCTCGTTGCCGCTACTCGGGGTCTCGCAAGCCCCTCGGGTTGCGGGCCCGGTGGGCCGGGGGCCGCGAGTCAGTCTGTGGTGTCGCCGAGAGATTCCAGGAGATTTCGGAGCGAGGCGGCGAGGGCGTCGCGCTGAGTGCTTGTGAGCGCAGCGAGCAATCGGTACTCGGTGGCGACGTGGTCGGGCAGGGCCTGGTCGATGAGTGTGCGACCGTCGGCGGTGAGAGCAACGTGCACGACGCGGCCGTCTGATTCGCTGGGGGTGCGCGTGACCAGGCCGCGAGCCTGGAGGCGGTCGAGACGCTGGGTGATGGCGCCCGAGGTGACCATCGACGCCCGCATCAGCTCGGCCGGGGTCAGTCGGTGCGGTGGTCCGTTGCGGCGCAGGGTGGCGAGCCCTTCGTCGGCGTCCCACGAGCGGATCGCTATCCGGACAGGGTCAGTCCAGGGCTAGCACTGCCTGGAGTGCGGCATCGACGGCTTGCATGTCGAAGCTGTCCAGCCGCCCGGCGAACTCGCCGAGGCGTGTGTGTGAGTCGACCACGGTCAGCTGCTCGACCATCACCCGGGTCTTGGTGCCGTTGATCTCGATCTCGGGACGGAACGACGCTGCACGCCGCCCGGTCGAGGTCGGCGCGATGATCCAGCTGGACAGTGGGAGATCGTCGGACTGCACCACGACGGCGTAGCGGGACCCGGCTTGCTCGTGGCCGCGGACGTCCTGGGGTGCCTTCAGCCGATACAGGTCACCCCGCACGGAGGGCATCCACCTCCGCGGCCAACTCGCGCGAGGCGGCGACATCGTCGGGGTCGTTGCGCAGTTCCTCGGCCTCAGCCTCGGCCTCTGCCCGCAGCCGCGACCGCCGGTGTGCCCGTTCGGCTTCCAGGATCGCCGCCCGGGCGGCCTCCGAGCGGGACTGCCCGTCACGGGTCAGCGACTCGAGAGACCGCTCCAGACCGCACTTGAACTCCGCGTGTCGCACCCGTGCTGCCCAGCGTCCGACGCTGGGCATCGGACCGACCCCCGTGGGCGCAAGTGTTCTCGCCGGCCCTGGCGATGTTCTCACCACACACCTGTGCTCGCCGCGCAGCCCGGCACGGCCGCCGAACCGCGGTAGGTCGCTGACAAAGGGGGCCAGGGCTTGCGGAGCGGGTGGCGATGCTCGAGGCGGTACCGGGACCGACGATCTCCGGTAGCGGATCCCGGAGGGCCGAGGTCAACATAAGTGTACCACTCGACTTCCGGTGGTACACTCCGGGTATGCCGACGGCCCGACCACGCCATCAGATCACCGAGACTCCGGCCGTGGCGCACGCACTGGATATCGCCGCACGACGGTGGCCGGCCGAGCCGCGCTCCAAGCTGTTGCTGCGGCTGGTCCACGCCGGCAGCGCCGCCCTGGAACAGGGGCACAACGAGATGACCCGTCGCCGGCAAGACGCCATCGACGCCAGTAGCGGCAAGTACGCCGACGCCTTCAGCGGCGATTACCTAGCCGAGCTGCGTCAGGACTGGCCCCAGTGATCACACTTGATGCCAGTGTGGCGATCGCGCACCTGTACCCGCAAGACCGACACCACCAAGCTGCAACCGAATATCTCCGCGCAGCGGCAGAACAGGGATTCCTCATCCACTCGCTGAACCTGGCCGAGGTGCTCGTCGGTGGTGCCCGAGTTGGTCGCGGGCAGGAGATGCTCACCGACCTCGAAGCGATCGGCATTCACGTCGCGGACCGCCAAGACGGTGAGCCGCTCCGACTGGCGAACCTGCGAGCCACCTCCGGGCTGAGACTCCCCGATTGCTGCGCCCTGGACACCGCGCTGACCACCGGCTCCACCCTGGCCACCTTCGACGACGCTCTGGCCAAGGCCGCACGCCAACACCACATCATCGTCGCACCCGATCCAGGATCCCGACCCGCCCCCACATCTCACTGAGCGATCGTCTTGCGGGTTAGTCCCCGATCCCCCGGTCGGGCGGCCCGTTCCGGGCTGAAAATGGGGTCGGCTGTCCGCTGACGTCGTTTGCTCCTTGATCCGGGTGAGGTCGTGGGTTAGTCGGGCGCTGGGAGCTGTGTCATGGGCTGTTCAGTGTTGCTTCGAGCACGCGGATCAGATTCGCCTGACCTGGTCGGGTATCTGGAGCTTGCGGTGCGGGGTGGGTATCCCGCGGTCGTGACCATGTCGGATCGCGACAGGCGGCTGTGGCTGGACGGCTACCTGGAGCAGATCTTCGTTCGCGACACGGCGCTGCTGGGCGAGCAGCGGGATCCGCGGCGACTGCGCCAGTTCCTCGGGGCGTTGGCCGCCAACACGGCCGGACTGGTGGCAGACACCGAACTCGCCCGTGCGGCGGACATCGACGTCAGGACAGCCAAACGCTACCAGCGGCTGCTGGAGGACCTGGGGATCGTCGACGCCGTCCCCGCGTGGTTCACCAACCGGCTCGCTCGTCTTGCCAAGTCACACAAGCGCTACGTCGCCGACACCGGCCTGGCGGCGGCGCTGGTCGGTCTCGACGTCACAGGACTTCTGCGGCACGGTGACCTCATGGGGCGCCTCCTCGACACGTTCGTCGCCGCCCAGTTCCGGCCGCTGCTCACGCCAGCGGCCAACGGAGCCCGGCTGCACCATCTGCGGCAGCGAGACGGGCACCACGAAGTAGACCTCCTGCTGGAGTACCCCGACGGTCGGGTAGTCGCCATGGAGGTCAAGGCCTCGGCGGGGCCGCGTGACAGCGATGCGCGTCACCTGGCGTGGCTGCGGGAGCGGATGGCTCAGCGATTCGTAGCCGGGATCGTCTGGCACACCGGGCACTGGGTCTACCCGCTGGGAGACCGGATCACCGCCGTGCCGATCGCTGTTCTGTGGGGCAGCCAGCCATGTGACACGCGACGGTTCGTCTCCCATGACGCAGCATGACCAGTTTGTCACCTGCCCCATTTGTTGATCTCGGTCGTGATCAGGTCTTGGGTGGTTGGCTGCGGCGGTGGTGCAGTTCGACGCTGAGAACCGTCAGGCCCCGCGGCCGCCGTGCCGGTCGCCCGCGCGGCGGCCTCGGCGCCGAGCTGGGTGCAGCGCAGCGCCTCGTGCGGCCATCCGGCCCAGTACGCGACCAGTGACTGCAGCCCACGGACCCAAGCGCGTAGACCGTCGTGCCCGGCGTTGTCGGCGCACACATAGGCCGCGCGCGCCTGGGTCATCCCGGCATGCGTGTCGCCCAGGTCGTGGCTCGCATTCGCCATCAGGCCGGAGGTCACGCCCGCCAGCAGGTACAGATCACGCGCTGGTCCGGCCGCTCACGGGCATTCGTCAGTTCCCAGGACTGCTGCTCTGGCCGCGTGCGCGAGGATGCTCTGGGTTTGGTAGGGCAGGCCGATCCGGTTCCAGTGGAAGATCATGTGGTGGGTGAGGACGGCTCGCACGCCTCTGCGGAGTGTTCCGTTGCGGGCGAGGTGACCCAGTGCCGTGCCTGCCGAGTCGAACGCGGCGGCCCAGTCTGCGAGGTGGGCGAGTGGTCCGTCTTGGCTCACCAGCGTGCTGGCTGGGCCCGCGTCCACGGTCATGAGTCGTCTCAGGGTGGTTTGGCTGCCGCGCAGCCGGTCAGGGGGTGTCCCAGGGGGTAGGGGCCGGTTCTCGGCCAGGCGGGCCCAGATGTCTGCTTGTTCGTACCAGTCCTGTCCCGCGCCGCGCATCAATGTGGTGCAGAGAAGGATCGACAGCTCGCGCCGCTGGTCGCGGCGGCCTGGGCTGGTGGCGGCGTGGTCGCTGCCGAGGTAGTCGAGAATGTGTCGGCTGTCCTGGTGGAACAGGTGGTGCGCGATGTCCATGGCCGCGGTTCCGCCGAAGGCGTGGACTTCGGGTTCGTAGATGGTCTCGACCCACCCCGCGATGCGGCCGGTCGCGCGCAGAGCGTCCAGCAACTGGTGGAGGAACGCGTGCGTGTCCTGCTCGCCGTGGTGGGCTGGCAGGTAGCGCAGGCGCCAGCATGGTGCCTTCCTGAGGAACCACCAGGAGGCGACGAGTTCGGCTGCCTCGGTGGCGTTCATCACCGCACGCAGGTGCGCGACGCCGGTGTGTTCGGCGGCGGTGTAGTCATTGAACTGGACGAACACCTGTCGCCATGACGGGCCGATGGGCGGCGGGTCGGTGTTCTCGCTCACGTTGATGTGTTCTCCGGTGCGCTCAGGCCAGCAGTAGGCACGCGTCCCAGTGGCAGAGCGGGGCGGTGTCAGTGGCGGCGGTGTGCAGGGCCAGGGCGGCCCCGGTGCTCCCGTCGAGGAGTTCGGCGCCCTGGGGTGACGAACGCAGCTGCATGAGCAACCTTTCGGACAGGTGCGGCAGGTGGGCCGCGATGTCCGGGGCCGCGATGTCCAGTGCCACAGTGTCGGCGGACATGCGCCACCCGGTGTGCAGCAGTCCTGCCGTCCCGTGGCACAGGCCGCTGTCGGTGACCTGGGCGAGTTGCGTGGGATCGCTCAGGCAGCCGAGCAGGGCGGTCTCGGCGCTCCGCTGCCGTTCGGTGTCGCCGGTGGCCAGGCCCGCGAGTTGCTGGGCTCGCGCGAGTCCGGGGGTGCCGTAGCACCAGGACGGCTGGCCGGGGCCGGGCTGTCGGATCCGTCCCGCGTGGACCTCGTCCGGTGTGATCGTCCGCGGCCACCAGTGGCCGGCGGGGTGGTCTTGGCGCCAGGTGTCGAGCCAGGCGCAGATGCGGGTGATGGCGTCGGTGTGCCCGTCCACGACGATGTCGCGCCGCAGGGCGAGTGACAGCAGGGCCAGGGGTCCGGCGATGCCGTGGGCCATGCCGAAGTTTCCGTGGCCGCCGGGGTAGTCGGGTGTTGCCTGGCCGGTGGGGGCGAGGTCAGTCCACCAGCCGGGCAGTCCGTCGGCGCGATGCGGTAGCGGTTCGGTGAGTCGGACGAGGTAGGCCAGCACGGCGGCGGTCACCTCGTGGTGCGGGTCGCACCGCAGGTGGTAGGCGCCGAGACCGGTCAGGCCGCGGAGGAGGTCGAACTCGGCCAACGCGGGGCGGTCTGCGCGGTCGATGCGCGCGTGGGCGTGCTCGAGGCGGGTGTGTGTCATGGCGGCGGTGGCTGTGTGGAGGTTGGCCAGGGCCCGCGCGTACTTGTCTGGGTGGTCGGCGGCGGCGTGGGTGACGAACGCCAGGGCTGGGGCGCCGAAGTACAGGCTGGCGTTGGGCCCGGCGCTGAGGTCGCCGCCTGCGGCGGCCGAGAGCCATGCGTGGACGGTGGTCCAGTCGCCGTGGTGGGCGCGGGCACGTTCGATGTGGAGCAGGGCGATGCCCACGGCGCCGTTGGCCAGCGACTGCGGTGTCGGGCGGTGCTTGCTCTGGGGTGCGGGGAGGGTGGCGGGGTCGATCAGGCGCTCGGCGATGGCCGTGGCGAGCGCGTGGGGGTTGGGCGGGCTCACGGGGCTCCTCCGGTTTGGGCGGTCCAGCTCAGGGCGGCGGCGCGGGCGAGACGGTGGCAGGCCCGTTCGACCTCCGGGGCGATTCCGGCCATCCGGATGCTGTGCAGGTGCAGTAGCGCGGTCAGCACCGAGTCGGGGTCGATCTCGCCTGAGTTGGTGAGCGTGCCGCGGTACGCGGCCAGTGCGGTGCGTCGTCGGGCCCACGCGGTTGCGATGTGCTCGCCGCCGGGTAGGGAACGGATCGCGGCCCGCCGGTCGCGCGGGTTCGCCAGGCGTATCGCTTGGTTGTGGACCTCGCGGGCGGGGGCCGGGGTCGGGGTCTTGTCGACGTGGTCGATCAGCCAGCGCATGCCGTCGCCGACGCCTCCGGTGAGGGACGTGGTCAGGTCGACAAGGCTCGCGGCGGTGATGGCGTGCTGGTGTGGGGCGCCGCTGCGGCCGATGTGGGTCAGCTGCGTGATCGCGGCGGCCGAGTCGGCGGCGAACACGTACTCGGCGGCGGTCATCGCGGCGCCGCTGCCGAAGCGGCCGGTTTCCGGGTAGTAGGTGTCCAACTGCACGTTCCCGAGCAGACCGAGGCGGCGGAGGCCAGCGGCCCAGGTGCCGACACGCTGGGCAGTCTCGCCGAATGCGTCGGCACTGGGCAGCCGGACGCGCAGGCGTAGATGGTGCTCGGGGTCCCGGTACCGCAGGAACCACCACTCCGGTGGGCTGTCCCATGTGGACAGCAGGCCGGGTAGATGGGTGGTGAGGATGGCGGTGTGCCGGTCCGGGTGCCCGTACAGCTTCATGAACAGCCAGTCGCTGTTGCCGGGCAGGTGCCCATGGTCACGGCCAACCATGCGGACATGTGCGGCCTGGCGTGGCGGGGGCGGCCACACTGTCCGGGCGGTGGACACCAAGGGCACGACGATTTCATGGGCGCGGCCGTCGAACCATCCATACGCGCTGGCATCAGGCGCCTCGCTCAGCGCGGTGTGTCCGGTGCGATCCAGGTGGGACCGCAACAGAGCCAGATGCATGACCTCGCGCAGGTCCAGACGGATGCGGAGGTCGGTCTCGCCTAGGTAGACGGTGTCGGGGAGTCGGAAACGCCGCCGCCACGTGGCCATGCTTTCCTGCCACTGAGGCCACGAGGCGCTTTTGCCGGGCAGGTCGGACGCAGGCAGGTTCCAGCAGGCGGGAGCCAACACCGTCCGGCCGTACCGGACCCTCGGCAGGAACGGTAACCGGCTAGCGGCTCCCCAGGAGAACGGGATGCAGGCGGCAGTCCGCGCCGTGGTGATCTCGCAGAGGAACCGCGCGATCGGCTGCGTGTGGTGACGGAAGTCCACCGCGTGCAGCACCGTGGGTTCAACCGGCCGCCTCCACGATAGCGACACCAGGCATAGCCGCTGGGTGTCGGCGCTCACCGCCAGATCACCCAGCGGTAGCAGGTTGCTGCCGGGGGTGTGGTATTCGGCGAGGGAGATCACCCGAGACAGGACTTCGGGGGCTCGGGCAACGTTCTCCGTCCGCGGGTACAGCGGCGGACACGACACCTGCACCGGCAGCGCATCGGTGTCCGCCGTGGGCAACTCCGCATACGCGCCGGCCATGCGGTTACGGTCGGCCTCATCGAGCAGATCAAGGAACCGCCCTGTCGTGGTTCCGGCCGCGCGGGACGCGCCGACAACGACAAGATCGAACTCTCCCCGGTCGAGCGAGTCCCGTGTCGGTGCGTGGACGCGAAAACAGAGTTCCGTGTGGGACGGCATCCGCGCTTTGGCGAAGTCGTCGGCCGCCAACTCCGAGATCGCCCGGTCGTCGAGAACGACCTCGTTGCCTCCGTCCATCGCGGTCTTCTGCGCGAGCGCGAGCAGCCGCACATCCCGGGCGGACATGTGCCGCGCAGGCGCCTCCTGGAGCGAGTCCCGGTATCCGGCGGGAAACCCGAGGCCGGTGTCAGCGTTCACGACCTCCGCGACGGGAACCAGGGCGCCGATCCCATACCGTTCGAGGAATCTGGCGTGGTAGTCCTCCCAAGCCGGGAAACCCAACGGATACGGCGTCAGGCGCGCCAACGCCGCCGCGGCGGCTTCGGCTTCCCGCGCTACCTTCTCCGGCAGGACCACGGAGCAGTCCAGACGCAGATCCACTGTGAGCGGCTGCTCGACGATGGCCGAGACGCTGCCCATCCGCTCGGCCACCGAGGCCCTGATACCCCGACGATCCCCGGGTGAACAGGCGCCGTTGTGCCGGGACAGGCCGTCGCGGACCGCGCGCAGCTCCCGAACCTGTGGTGCCGCCTGCGGCACTGTGTCGGCGCCCGCGACAGTCAACTGGTCGATGACGTACGCCAAGGCGTCGGTAACGGTCATCGGCGGGCGCAGGCTGCTGAGCAGAATACGGCGGGCCACCAGCTCGGCCAGCATCCCACCGATCACCGGCTCCGGTGTTTCCGGGAAGCCAGCGACCAGCTTGCCAACCAGATCACCGACTCGGATGGGCGACCGCGTGGCCTGCATAACCGCCTCGACGGCCCTCGTGTGGCGCACCGAAACTTCCGCCGGAGCGCCCTGACCGGAGTCGCTGGCGTGCTGCTGGCAGGGCACCACCAGCCGCCTGCCGCGAACGAAGCACAGGTTGTTCGCCATGACCGGCACTCGGCGCAGCACCTCGGGACACGCCTCCAGGTGCGTGACCACGCCCGCCAGCCACACGGCGTCAGCCCGCGCTACGGCGCGATGATCCTCGCCCACCCGCACGGCGAGCCTGGAACCGAAGCCGGCAGGCGCCACCCCAGCGAACAGACCGAACGGTGTCGCCCGCGACGACATCCGCAACACGTACCGGGCCACCGATACCACCATGCGGCGAACCTGACGCGCTTCGTGGTGGTGTCCGGCACACACCTCACGGACACGGCGGGCCAGCACCGGGCTGGCCACCTCGACGGCCTCCGCTATCGCCTCCTGGGCCCATACCTGTACCAGCCAACGACGCCACCGCTCCACATGCCCGCTCATGTTGCCGGTCAGATCCGGCCAAGGCGCAAGCGCCAGCCCGTCCGTGCATGTGGCGGCTCGCACAACAGCCGCATCGACGAACCTGTACACCCGTAACCTCCTCAAGTCCGCAAGAGGAGAGCCCGGTGCCAGGCCTGTTCATCCAGGCCGGCACCGGGACCGGCAGAAACCGAAATCAGCCGCCGACGCAGGTGACGCACGCGCTCTGTTGCGTGCTTGTGCAGTTGTCGTCGGTGTTTTGCATCAGCTCAGCGACCACCTCCCCGCTCTCGACGATGCGGACGTCGAGGTCGAACTCCGAGTCGGCCGCCGTGGTGCTCTGTGCTACCGCGTTCATCTCGATCCCTTCTGGTTGATGGGGTGTTCCGGGATACCTGGCCAGACAGAGCGCACCGTCAGAGCCAGGAGACCGTAACCCTCGTGTGGTGCTTGTCGATGACAAGCCCTTCGGGAAGCTGCTCGTCCGGGGTGTCCGCTGGGTGCGCCTCGATACGCGCACTCAGGCTGCTGCCGTCCCATGACTGGATATGCCGGGTCATCTGGTTAGCGAGCTTTCCGGCGCCTGGTCCGTGCCCGTACACCCCGAACTCGAACCTCTGCCTCTCGGGGGTGATCGGGCGCAGAGCGAGGTAAGCGAAGCTTCCCCCATCCACTGCTGTCGGGATGCCCAAGGGCGACGAATGGGCGACGATGCCGCGATCGACGGCCTCCTGCTGCGCCGCGAGGAGGCAGAAGCCCGGTAGAGCCATGGCCAGCCACAAGTGAAGGCCATCGAACCGCTCGCCTTCGCCGACTGTCACCCCTGACCATGCCTCCACCCTCGGCTGAGACAGGGCCTCACGCAGAAGGTCGGCATCGACCTGCCGCCCGTCATCCACCCGCAGGCCGACCTCGTCCCCGTGCAGCAGGACCAATCGCTGCCGGCACTCCCCGGCGCCCTGCATCGGCACGAAGCCGCACAGCTCGAATGACCTGCTCGCCAGGTGCCCGCCCTCCCATTCGAAGGCCACCGACCGGGTCAGGCCGCGCATACGGATCGGCACGACGATCCGCCCGCCGTCAGCGAGCTGGTCCACCCAGGCGGGGGCAATATCCCACGCGCCGACGGTGACGACTATCCGGTCAAAGGGGGCATGCTCCTTCGAGCCGAACTCGCCGTCAGCGCACAGCACGTTGACGCTCTCGTAGCCCGCCGCCGTGAGACTCCGGCGGGAGCGGTCGATCACCTCCTTATCAATGTCGATCGTGGTCACCTCACCGTCCTCGCCGACCAATTCCGCCAGCAGCGCCGCGTTGTAGCCGCCGGAGCCGATCTCCAGGACGCGGTGGCCAGACTTGACCTGGAGCTGTTCCAGCATCATCGCGATGATCCGCGGCGCGGAGACCGAGCTGATCGAGACGCTATGTTCATCACGTTTCGTGACGATGGAGTCATTGGCGTACGCCGCTTCGAGTGACACTCCGGGAAGGAAGAGGTGCCGGGGTACGGCACGGAACGCGGCCTCGACCTCACTCGACCGGACCGCATCTTGTGCGACGAGCTGCGCGACCAGCTTGTCGACCAACTCCTTGCGCAGCGCGTCAGCCTGAGCGGCCTCCTGGGTGGAATCGACGTTCGTCGTCCGGGGTGAAGTCACGTAGTTACTCCTTCATGGGTGGTCACGCGTGGGTGATGCGGGCCGCCGACACGGCCGAGGGCTGCTTGAGCCCACGTACTCAACAAACTCCCAGGTTAAGCCTCGTGGTGCACCCACCACTCGACACCATCGCCTCCCTGGATGCCGGCGGATTCTGCGATCCGCTCAGTTCCCTCGCCCGGTCATGATGACTAGGTGATGATCAGTGGTCCGTGCGCTGGCAGGCAACCCCACCTACTGGCCGTTCCTCAGGGCAGGCTGGACACCTGCTGGACACTGGACATAGAGTGGGCAGATGCTTGTCGTGTCCACGCCGGCCTCCTTGCGGGCGTTGTTCAAGGATCTTCAGTCGCTCCGCGGTGGAGTGGGACTTCGTGAGCCGCGACGCCTGCTCGCGTGCAGCGAGGCATTCCATCAGGTGACCGGCATGAGTGTCGACGGGTTAACCGATGCACAGCAAATCGACGTGGGTATGTCCAGTCTAATCGCTGCGGTCGATTCACTCGATAAATACCAACGCGAGATTGCCCTAACTGAACTGAACCTCAACGACTCTCTGGACTTTCCCACGCTCACCGAACGGCAAGGCTTCCTTGCCGAGGCGCACCGATGTGATCCTAAAACAATTCGTCGGCACGGGAACCGGGCGCTCGACGCCGTGGCCTACTTTCTTACAAGTCCGGAGTCGCGCCATAGCGCCAACTCGTCGCCACCGAGGCCCGCTACGAGGCTCCAGCAATTCGAGCATCTCCTCTGGCCGGTGGAAGCGGAACGCGTTACGATCATCAGTGGCGAGATCATGCCAGCGGGAGGGGGCGATTCCACGATACATCGACCGTTCTTGCTCGAAAGTCAGGATAGCCTCGCGATTATCGAGGCATCGACCAATCTCGTGACTGTCAACAAGAAAGCGGCCGTAAACGTGACGTCGAGCAGCAATGTGCAGGCAGCCGAACTGCTCGACAGTCTCATCGTGATCGGCGGCCCCCGTTCCAACAGCATCACTAACCGACTACTCTCAGAACTTCCGCTTCAAGTACAACTCATCACACACGGAAAGGGAAGCGATAAAGAAAAATACTTCCACTTGCCGGACGGCAGCCAAGTGGGTGCCCAGCATATGAACGGACATCTGTGCCGTGATATCGCAACGCTGATAGTAGGCCCAAATCCATTTAATACCTCGCAGCGCCTGCTCCTTGTAGCAAGCTTGTACAGCCACGGAAACTGGGGTGCCGTCATGTCCGTCTCACGCCGGAGATCAAACCCTGTTGTTGATCACAATCTCGAACTCCTGTCATCACAGCCGAGCGATCCACTGGCATTCATTCAATTGATACTCGAAGTACCGGTCGTCGACGATCGCGTGTTACCCACCCTAATCAGCCGCGCCAACGTTTTTATTACTCGCCTGAAACTGGATGGTTAGTCAGTGCACGTCGCTGTGATTGTTCCCGTGCGCAACGTGTATCCTGAGTACTTGCGGCGCTGTATCCACAGCATCGAGCAAGCTCGCGCTAAGTCACGAGCAATAAAGACGACACTTGTGATCTCGGAAGACTGTTCAGAGAACAGTTTTTCCGGCGAGTATAGACGCCTGGCGCTGGCGCATCGTGCGGAGTATGTCCGCAGTGAAAGGTGGTGTGGTATCGGGGGAGCTCGCAATCTCGGAGCCGCTCATATCGGCTCAGAGGCAACGCACGTGATGTTCGTTGATGCAGACGACGAGATCGACGAAGCCTGCATATCATCGATGGCGATCTCAGGGTTCGCCGAAACAATCGTCACCGGTTTCTGTCGCGTTATCGGTCGTGGGAGATCGCACATCACGGAGAAGGTCGACTTACTGAAACTCGTTGAAAGCTGTCATGGGTTGCGCAGTTCGCCGCTTCTCTATACCAACGTCGTTGGCCAGCCTGCACTTTTGCCCATGGCGGCTTTCGAAGCTGTCAATGGTTATGTGGAACGTCAGTACAGCGGTGAGCACGTAGACCTTTGGGGCCGGCTTGTGCTCGGCGGTAAGGTTCGGAGCATTGTGCTCGTACCTAAGGTATTGTACTGTTACTACAGTAGCGCTGCGGGCAACTATCGTCGCGATGAACTACGGCATCGGCGAGGGGTGGCTGAGGCATTGAGTCGATTGGCGACCGCCTGGTTCAACGACGTGTGCGATTACACGTGGGCCGCCTCCGGGCAGTCACTACCGTCGCTGTATGTGCCTATTGAGAGTTCCGGCAGTTTCAGACTTCCGCCGTGGGCGGAGTGTCGCGATGGCCGATGGTGGTTGAAAACTGCCAACACTGGACAGTGCAAAGTAATCAACATATGCTCACTGTACTTCAATCTTCGCACTCAGAGTGAGGTAGATCGCTGATGGATGCCCATCCCGCAGAATCCTTTTCCTGCCGGAAGACCGCCACTCTCCAAACGCCCGATGGTTTTCAGTTACGCTGTTGGGCAGCTATTCCCGGGGGAGCCAGAGCCATAGTAATACTATGCCATGGAATCACTACTGATTCGACAGAATCGGGCTTCTTCTCCCTTATTGAGCACCGATTCTGTGATCTTCAGCTCGCCTGCGTCCGGTTCGACTTTCGTGGTCACGGTGTCAGTTCTGGATCGCCAAGAGACGTCACGCTCAGCGGGCAACTCTGGGACCTTAGGACAGTTCGATCCTGGATCGACGAACTCGTGGATCTACCGGTCTTCTACCTGGCGGCAAGCTTCGGCGCGAGCGCTGCAGTACATGATGCCGACCTGCGGCTCAGTAGCGGTCTTGTGCTGATCAATCCCATACTGGATTACGGCGGCATATTCGCCCGAGGCGAATCCGAGTGGGGTGCGGAGATCGTGGCCAGTCGAATTGATGATGACCCGGACATCGCGGCCCGGATCCCTCGCAGCGACTACGTGTTGACTCGTCGCCTAGCCCAAGAGATCGAGTCGGATGATACGTTCGAGCATCTCATTAAGATACCGATACCGACTCTCATTTTCCATGGCACTGCAGACAAACTGGTCCCGATTGGCCCTGCGCTACGCGCAGGAGAAGCCAATCGCCTTATTGAGGTCGTCGTCTACGAAGGCGGCCGACATGGTCTCAAGGACTTTCGGGTAAATCTGCTGGGGCAGATCCAGAGTTGGCTCCTAGACCATGTCTAACATTCACCCCACTGCGATCATCGCACCGAACACCATAATCGCATCAGATGTCGAAATTGGGCCTTACGCTGTGGTCGGATACGAGTTCAGCTCTGCGCGTGCACGTTATTACGGTCGAGCTGTCCCGAAAGACCGGCGGACTCCTGTGGTGCTGGAGTGCGGCGTACACGTAGGTCCACATTCCGTCGTGGGGGTCGGCGCCGTTATCGGTGATTATACGATAATCGAACCCGGCTGCTACGTAGGCGAGCGGTCACGGATCCTGCGCCGCGGTTTCGTGCGTTACGGAGCACGGATCTACTCGCACGTCGAGATAGGCGAAGACTGCGTAATCGGAGGAATTGTCTGCAACGACACCAAGATCGGCAATCGCGTTGCAATGTTTGGATCGACCTTGCACCGGTTCGCGGGAATCGGAATCAGTGCCCGAGAGCCTGCCCCCGCCCTGGAAGACGACATTATCGTGGGTTTCGGTGCGCTGATCATTGGCGAGTTGACAGTTCGAAGCGGTTCCATTGTCAAAGCTGGCAGCATAGTGACGGAATCCCATCGCCCGCATCCGTCAGATGGGTGAGCCAATAGTTTACAACGAACTCATCACCTCGTCCAGCGGCAAACAAGAACGGCACAACCAGCTTGTTGAGCTGACGTCGTAGGTGGTCAGCACGGCCTGGACGTCAGGCGCTCGTACGGGAATCGGCAGAACTACCGACGGCGGCCTGAACAATACGAACCCGGTCCTCGATCACACAGTCATCACCGATCCGGACTCCCTCGTAGAGCTCGAACCCGCCGACTTCGACCTCCGACCACCGTTGCACCCGTGGCTGAAACAAGGCGTCACGCAGTCGGTCGGCGTCCACCGGTTGCCGCCCGTCGACCCGCAGGCCCACCTCGTCCCCGTGCAGGAGAACCAGCCGCTCCCGGTTGGCTCCGACCCCCTGCATCGGCACGAAGCCGCACAACTGGTGGTCCCGGCTCACCAGGTGCCCACCGTCGCGCTCAAACACGATGGAGCGAGTCAGGCCGCGCATGCGGAGGGGAACGACAAGCCGCCCGCCCTCGGCGAGTTGGTCGGACCACGCAGGGGGATGTCCCAGACCCCGGCGGTGACGATCATGCGATTGTAGGGGGCGTGGTCCGGCACGCCGCCCTCGGCGTCCGCCAACACCACGGTGACCCGCCGGTAGCCCGCCGCTGCGAGGCAATGCCGGGCACGCTCGACCACGTGGCTGTCGATGTCGACGGTGGTGATCTCACCTTCCTCGCCGACCAGCTCCGCGATCAGCGCCGCGTTGTAGCCGCCCGACCCGATCTCCAGAACCCGCATACTCCGGCGGATCTCTGCCTGTTCCAGCATCATGGCCTGAAGCCATGGCGCGGATACCGAGCTGAGGGCGATGCCGTGCTCGTCCCGCTTGGTGACCACGGTGTCGTTGGCGTAAGCGATCTCCAGCGGCACCCCCGGCGCGAAGAGGTGCCTCGGTACCGCGTGGAAGGCCGCGACCGCCTCGTCGGTGCGGATGTCCCCCCGCTCGCGCAATTCACCGACCATCGCCTCGCGTAGTGCGTCAGCATCTGAGTAACAGACTGTTGACATCGTTCATCGGCCTTTCAATTCGTGGTGTGGTGATGGTTCGAGCGGCAGGCTGGGCACACTTGGGCCGAGTCGGGGGGTGTGCAGGGCAGGGCCGCGAGGGAGCGGAACTGGCGGCTGTCGCAGTGCGCGGTCACCAGATGCTGCTCGGTGGGTGAGGGCTCGGCCAGGTGCGTGTCCCCGTCGGCGAGCGACGCCACGTACCAGCGCATCACGCTCGCCTCCCCCCGTGGCTTCCCCCACTCGCCGACGGCGAGTGGGGGCGCAGGAAGTATCGGCGCAGCAGTCGCGCCACTAGTCCGCGGCGGCGGGTCGGAGCGCTGGCGGTGGTAATGCGGTGCAGGGCGGTCTCGCAGTCGAAGCACGTCGGCCCCGGCGGGATCATCAGGGGTGCGGCCACGGCGAGATGTCCGCAAAGTGCGACGTACTCCCCGTGGCCAGCCCCCAGCCCGGCCGTCGTGGCGTGCTCGCTGATGAGGTGGTCACGGCCGTCGGCGGTGCTGGTCATCGTCGCGGGGCGGGTGGTGCTGCCGGGCCGGATCTGGTCTACCGTGGGCATGGCACAGCCCTTTCGTCATCGGTGGGGTTTGTCTCGGTCTCGGCGGCTGCCACCGCCGGGGTTTGGGATGCGGAGATCAGTGCACCGCGAACGGAAGCTATAGCCAAGGACATCGCAGAGGACATACTTGGGCGGTCTGGCGGAGAGGCACGAGGGCCGGCTCGGCGGCTCGGTACCCGGCTACCGTCCGGGGACGTACGATGTCGTGGTACTTTGGATCAAGGGAGGATGGTGATGCCGTTGACCGTTCCGCGCTCACGGATTCCTAACCCGATACTCCCGTCATTGCGTGCGCAGTGGCGGTATAGTCAGCAGGACTTAGCGGACCGTCTCACGGAAGAGGCGGCCAAGCAGGGTGATAATCAGACGGTCTGTGACGCACGGATGGTCAGAAGGTGGGAGAACGGTGACGTCGTCTGGCCGCAAGAGAAATATCGTATCTTGCTGGAGAGAGTGTTCGGGAAAGTCCGCTTCGGAGCTTGGATTCGTTCATAACGCGTTCTGATCGCGGCGGAGGATTCCGCGACCGCCGACCAACTTGAAAGTATCCTCGCGGGTCAATCGCTCGCCTCCGTTCGGGCCACTACCACTCCGGATGCCACTGAGCTACCGGCCGGAGAGGCTATCGTGGTCTGCGGGCCCAAGTCCGCGCCGGTCGGCGCATGGCTACTCGACCGTGACCCGTGCTTGGGAATGATCGAAGACCGCGGCCAATGGTCGCTCTTCGACCGCATCACCGGGGAGCGGCACCCATCACCCAGCGATGTCCCTGACTACCCAAGCCGCGATATCGCCTACTTCGCCCGGCACCTCATCGACGGACGAACCGTCCTGCACATCGCCGGTATCCATGCCGTCGGCTCGCTCGGCATGGTGCACTATCTCGCCCGCAACCTAACCGAGCTGTCCTCCGCCTTCGGCGATAAGCCGTTCAGCCTCGCCACTATCTCTGACTACGAGGGCCTCACCATCACAGGCAGTACCCTCTTCCTCGGTCCCTACCACTGGTGCAACGCATGAAGGTCAATGCCGCGCAGCTACCCGGGCCGCACCGCAGTAAAGACCGAGCGTTCATGACGGCCAACGCCGCCATCGTGCTCGACGGTGCCACCGCCTTCGCCTCCGTTGAACTCGACGTCGGCACGTACGCCGACGTCCTGGGACGCCACATTGTCACCGAGCTCCGTTCCAACGACCGCGCGGACCTGGCCGAGGTCGTCAGCAAAGCCATCGATGTCGTCGCCCACCGATTCGAACTGCGACCCGGCCACTCCCCGTCGAGCACCGTCACGATCTTGCGTATCCGCGACCATCACGCGGCCCTTTTCGTCCTCGGCGATTCGCCGCTCTACTACGGCACCGCCCACAATTCCAACGTGCTCGTTGACACCCGTCTCGCAGACCTTGACCTACCTGAAAGCCGACACTATCGAGACCGACTCCGCGAGGGCTCGGGCTACGATGACAAACACCGAACACTGCTCCGGAGGTTGCAGGAAAATCAGCGCGCTTGGCGCAACATCGACGGCGGATACTGGATCGCCGAGGCCGACCCCGCCGCAGCACACCACGCGATCACCGCCACCCTCAGGGTCCACGACCTGTCGTGGGCAGTACTCGCCACAGACGGCATCACCAACCCACTGACGCACCTCGGCCGAGCGAACTGGGCAACCGTCGCCGCCAAATCCGACAGTCAACTCGCCAGGCTGCTGACCACAGCCCACCGGTGGGAGCGCGAAGACGACCCAACAGACAGAAATTTCCCACGCGCCAAGCGCCACGACGACAAAACGATCGCGGCCGTCCCGTCCGTCTGGTTGTAGAGCTTCGTCCTTTGATCCCTTGTCGCCACGCTCAGCGGCGATCGTCTTCCAGCCATGCACAGTGCGGTTCACCAGGAAACAGTCAGCCGGATGTGCTGCTTGTCGATGACAAGAGCACCTTGGGTGGCTGGTCATCCGGTGTGCCCATCGGTGTGCCCATCGGGGTGCGCCTCAATGCGTGCACTCAGGCTGCTGCCGTCCCAGGCCTGGATATGCCGGATCATCCGGTCAGCGAACTCCCCGGCGCCTGGTCCGTGCCCGTAGACCCTGAACTCGAACCGCTGCCTCTCCGGGGTGACCGGGCGCAGAGCGAGGGAGGCGAAGCTTCCCCCCAACGGCCGTCGGGATGCCCAAGGCCAGGCGTGGGCGACGATGCCGCGATCGACGGCTTCCTGCTGCGCGGTGAGAAAGCCGAACTTTGGCAGAGTCATGGCCAGCCACAAGTGAAGGCCATCGAACCGCTCGTCGCTACCGGCCGTCACCTGCGACCATGCCTGCACCCTGGGCTGGGACAAAGCCGCACGCAGAAGATCGGCGTCTACATCGACGCCGGCGGTGTGCTACCCGGCTTCACCAGCTACCGCCCCCACCTACTCGTCACCGGCAAGGTCGCCTACAGCATCACCGGTATCATCGGCCGCCCGTCCGCAGCCACCTCGACCAAGGGGAAGGCCGTCCTGGACAGCCTCGTCGCCTACGGGCGACGCCCGTCGGCAGCCACACCCGGCGGGCGGCCGGACACCCCGGCAGCCTACGGACCCCCGCCGATACGCTGACGTGGAGATCGGCAAGCACCGAGTGAGAGCGGTGAAACACCCCATGGCACCCATGGACACCGAGGACACCGTCACCATCGGCGCCCGGCTGCGCCGCATCCGCCTAGCGCGGGACAAGACCCAGAAGGTGATCGCCGACCGCGCCGGTATCAGCGACGGCTACCTGTCGCTGCTGGAGAGCGGGAAACGCCCGCTGGACAGCCTGAAGCTGATCAAGGACCTGGCGTACGCGCTGGAGATCGCGCCCTCGGAGCTGACCAGACTACCGATCCCGGCACCCGCGAACGGGGAGACCGACGCGGCCGTACAGGCAGTGCGGCTCGCGCTGGCCGCGGTCAGCTACGACGTGCCCGGCGGGCAGGTACTACCCGTGGAGGCGCTGCGACAGCGGGTGACGGCGATGGTCGACGCGCTGTGCCGTTGCGAGCGGGAACGAGATGTCGGCGCCTCGCTGCCGGGCTTGATCGCCGACCTTCACACCAGTATCGCCG
>JBOHGT010000123.1:0-2947 GCA_050700385.1 Pseudonocardiaceae bacterium
GCGTATCGCGATGGTGAAGTCACCGGAGTAGTGTGTATCGCCGTGGAGGGTGAGTTCACTTGTGAAGGTTGGGGTAATGGTGGGTTCGACATCACCTGCATGGTTGGAGCGTAGTCCCCGTGTCGGCACAGCCAACCCTCGGCAGGAGGTGCCTGTGGCCGAACGTCGGGTGCGGGCGACGCGATGGCCGTCGCCTCCGAGCACGAGGATGCAGCAACTCGACGACGATGGGGCGATGGCCGCGGTGGTGGACATGGTGCACCGCGTCGGACCCGAGGCCGGCGGCCGCTGATGACATGGTTCGTGGCGTCGCTGCGCGACGAGGACACCCACCTGGCCAAGGACGTCACCGACGGCCGGGTGACCGCGCTGTGCGGGCATTCGTTCCGCCCGCTTGCCCGGTTGAACGGCCGACCCCCTGATCCAGCGGCGAGCTGCGGCGCCTGCGCGCCGGCTGTGAGCTCGGAACCTGCGCAGCAGATCGAGACGTCGTCATGACTGAGCCGCCGCCGATCGAAGTGCATGTGCGCCACCACGAGGGCAGATCCGTGGTCGAGATCCAGGAGTGGGGGCTGGTCGCCGACCAGCCCGAGGACGCCACGGCCGAGGAGACGGCGCAGCTGCTGCTTGCCGACTACTTCGGGCTGGCGCCGTACATAGCGCAGCAGGTGCGGTTGCGCCTGACGATCGAGTCCTCATCAGCGCGACCCAACTGAGGATGGACAGACTACTCGATGAGGCCCGCCACACCCGCCGACCCGGTCCACCTCATGCGGCTGTTCGGCATCGGCGAGGGCACCGCCATGCGCTACCTCCACGCCGCACACCCCGAACGCCAAACCGTGATTCCCCGCTAACTCCCCATGAACTCGCACCCCACCCACTGGTGAGGAGCCGACAATGAGCAGGTTCCAGAGAAAACCCATCCCAGAACCTCGGAACCCGCTCGCTTCGACCTTCGGCGCGCCCGACTTCGGCGTCGATGATGCGGGTGTGCGGTGGTTTTACGAAATCACCCCAATGGGCAGTGGTTCTGGATCGAGCACCAGACCGGGCTGCCGATCTCCGTCGCCTTGGCAGAACTGTTGAAGGGACCCTCGTGAATGCTCCCGATTCGTGGGCCGTCGACACCGATCGGACGCGCATGCTCCGCGCGAAGCTGGTTGCGGAGCTGGTTCGGGCCGGGGACATCACCGATGAGCGGTGGCGGCACGTGTTTGCGACAGTGCCACGCCATGCGCTGGTCCCTCGCTACTACCGGGCGGATAACTATCAGGAGATCGACGGTACCACCGGACACGATCACCCGACGTGGCTGCGATCGGTATACTCCGACGAAACCCTCATCACTCAGAAGACCACCCACACGGTCACCTCGTCCGGTACCATGCCCGGGCTCGTCGCGCTCATGCTGCGCGCCCTGAACGTGCACGACCACCAGCGGGTGTTGCAGATCGGCACCGGGACCGGCTACACCGCAGCGCTACTGTGCGAGCGCCTCGGCTCGCAGCACGTGACCACGATCGACATCGACCCCCAGCTGGTGCAAGCCGCCACAACCCGGCTGGCGGCGGTGGGCTACCGACCCACCGCCATCGCCGGGAACGGCTCGCACGGATACTTCCCCCATGCACCCTATGATCGATTTCTGGCCACCTGCTCGCTGAGCCGTATCCCAACCGCATGGCTCGCCCAAGCGCGCCCGGGCGCCCGCGTCGTCGCGCCCATCGCCAAGGGACTAATCACCCTCGACGTCGCTGACGAAAACCACGCCGCCGGCCACTTCCTGTCCGAAGGCGGCTACTTCATGCCCCTGCGCGACACCGCCGAAGATGCCGACAATGACACCGAGCACACAGCCACTCCACAGACCGATCCCCGACACACAGAGCTCGGTCCGCGCGACACCTTCTACCACCAGCACATGCGGTTCCTGATCACCGTCGCCCTCCCCGACCTGTCGGTCGGCCAGCACGGCCCGTCCCTCAATGACTTGATCATCCGCGACCGCGCCGGCTCCACGGCACGACTCGACACCACCGACCACGGCACGTTTCTCGTTACCGAAACCGGACCCCGCGCGCTATGGGCCGAGGTCGAACAGCTCTACCAGCAATGGCAAGCATGCAACCAACCTCACCGCGAACGCTTCGGCCTGAGCATCACCCCCGGGCGCCAATGGGTCTGGCTCGACACACCCGACGGGCCCCACACCTGGGACCTGCCCGCATGACCTCCCGGCAGCCGGTCCCGACCGCGGCCGGCACAAGTGAACAAGTGACTAGCCTCGATCGTCTGGTCGCCGAGCTCACGGCCGCCGGGCGAGCATGTCCACCCCCTCACCCTCGGGTCGGTCGGGCCCCACCGTCCAGCCGTGCCGCGATCGCCAGGCCTGCTCGCCGGATCTGGTCCTTCGGTGCGAGGTCGCCGGTGGCCACTGCCCGCTCGATCACGTCGAGCAGCCCCGCGATGGCGTACAGCAGGTCGCGGTAACTGGGCGGAAGTCCCTTGTACTGGTCACGGCCGAGCCGGTCGCGCAGCTCCCGGGCGGCAGCCTTGATCCGGTCGGCGTCGGCGCGGTCGGCGCGATGGCGGTCCTCCCGGGTGGGCATGTACCGATGATGGCACGGTATCGAACGTATGTTCGATACCGTTTCGCGTGTCCTCGTCGGCGGTGATCACAGCACTCTGCGTCGTGAGCACCTGTCCATGCCACACGTTGGTTCTTGCGAAGGCGGCCCGCCGATCGGCCCCGAGCTGTCGGCGGTAGTGCCGGCTTCTTGCGAGGCGAGGCGAGGCGTTCGCGAGAGCGCTTGACAGGCAACTGGCCGCGGTGTATCTAACTATCTGGTTAGCTAACCGAGTGGTTGGATACTCATGGCAACGGATCCCCTGAGCACCACCTTTGCCGCCCTCGCCGACCCCACGCGTCGGGCGATCCTCGCCC
>JBOHGT010000124.1:0-11707 GCA_050700385.1 Pseudonocardiaceae bacterium
GGCCGCCTACTGGGGCGACTACAGCCGAGTGCTGGCCCGGCTGCGGGGCCGTCGTGAGGATGCTGTGCGGGCGCTGCGCCGCGCCGAGGACCTCTTCCCGGCCCGGGTGTACCGCCACCCGCTCACCAGGGACACCGTGGCCGAGCTGGTTGCCCGCACGAACCGCGACTCCTCCGCCGGACGGGAGCTGCGGAAGATAGCCCACCGGGCGGGACTGCCCGTCTAGTCCTCCGGTCGGGCGACGTTGCCAAGCGTGGCACGCTGGGTGCGTGGTCGAGAATCAGAGTGAACCTGTGGGTGCTCACCGGTCCTCCTCGTGGCGGTGAGTGTCTACCCGCGGTTACCGCCCGTGTTGCCGCCGAACCGGTTGCACAGGCTGTCCAGCTCCCACACCCGACGGCGCGCCCGCCGGTTCAAGTCGGCTACCACCTCCCGGGCAACGGGTCGTTGCGGATGCGCTGTGGTGCGATCCGGTCGGCGGCATCCAGGTGCCGGATTGCCTTGGCGTCGCGGTCTCCGCCAGCTTGTGTCCGGCAACGGGCGAGGTCGAAGTGGGCCGTCGCCGAGTTCGGCACCGATCGCGACCCGCCACACCTGCACGTTGGCCGGGCCGAAGTGCTGGCGCAACCCGTTGCGCTCGCCGGTGAGGGGCGGCGACTCGCTCAGCCTCGCCGAGGCGATCCTCGGCGGCATTCGCGTTCTTGTCTCTGGCCGCGAAGTGGGCGCCCATGAGGTGCAATAGCCCGAACGTCTCGGCGCCGAGGGTGTCTCCGGCACGTGCTGATCCCGGCGAGATCGGCCGCCACCGGGCCAGCCATCGGCGGCAACCAGTGACTTGCTCGTCTACGGCTCGCTGGTCATCGACCAAGGCTGGAGAGCCTTGTACCTTCACCGGGGGTGACAAGCAGCAGACACGCTGGATGCCCTGCAGCGCTCACCTCCTCCTACAGGTCCGCGACCTCAACAATGACCTCGCTCACAGAGGAGCCTCAACATGGCCGACGAGCAGCCCCCCGTCCCGCACCCCGAGGTGACCTCCAAGATCAAGACTGATGTGCCGCACTCGGCACGGATCTGGAACTACTGGATGGGCGGCAAGGACAACTACCCAGTGGACCGTGCCGCCGGTGACGCCTTCGTCGCGGTGTACCCCGACATCGTCACCATGGCCACGCAGTCCCGGCAGTTCCTCATCCGCGCCGTGCGTTTCCTGGCCGGTGAGGTCGGGATGCGCCAGTTCCTCGACATCGGCACCGGCCTGCCCACGATGCAGAACACCCACGAGATCGCCCAGCAGATCGTGCCCGAGTCCCGGATCGTCTACGTCGACAACGACCCACTGGTGCTCGTGCACGCCCGCGCCCTGCTGATCAACACCACCCCCGAGGGGGTGACCAGCTACGTGGACGCCGACTTCCACGACCCGGACCTGATCATCACCGATGCCCGCAACGTGCTGAACTTCAGCCAGCCGGTCGCGGTCATGTTCATGGGCGTGCTCGGCTACGTCGCCGAGTTCGACGAGCTGCGGTCCATCGTGGCGCGGGTGATGGCCGCCGTCCCGTCCGGCAGCTACCTCGTGCTGTGGGACGGCACCGACACCAGCGCGGCAATCCGCGAGGGCGGCGTGACGTTGGCGGAAACCGGAGCCGTCCCCTACCACCTGCGTAGCCCCCAGCAGATCGGCCAGTGCTTCGAGGGCCTGGAGCTGATCGACCCGGGCCTGGTGCCGATCACGCTGTGGCGGCCGGACACCACCGAGGTCGGCAAGGTCGAGCCGATTGACGCCCACGGCGCCGTGGCGCGCAAGCCATGAGGGCGACACCTCCGCGACCTCGCTTACCGAGCGGGTAGTCCGGCTGCCCGGCCCGCCACGGCGGGGTGATGATTTCGCCGCGGTTTGGCACACTCGGTGCAAGCCTGGCAAGTCGGCCAGGACATCGCGCAGCGCCGGTGGGCGTGCCGGGCCGACCGCCGATCGGCGGGAGGACCGGCCAGACGATGGGGAGGCCGCGTGACCCCGAGTATCCCCCGCGCAGCGGTACCCGGATCGGACCCGACGGATGCGACGGGACCGCCGCTCGGGCTCGAGGCGCTGCACACCGCCGCGCAACGTATCACGGCCAATATCGAGCGGGTGCTGGTCGGCAAGCCCGACGCGGTGCGGGTCGCGCTGGTCACGTTGCTCGCCGAGGGCCACCTGCTGGTCGAGGACGTGCCCGGCGTGGGAAAGACGTCACTGGCCAAGGCGTTGGCCCGCTCGATCGACTGTACCGTGAGCCGCATCCAGTTCACCCCCGACCTGCTGCCCAGCGACATCACCGGCGTGTCGATCTACAACCGCAGCACGGCGGACTTCGAGTTCCGGCCCGGGCCGGTGTTCGCCAACGTCGTGGTCGGCGACGAGATCAACCGCGCTTCCCCCAAGACCCAGTCCGCGCTGCTGGAGTGCATGGAGGAGTGGCAGGTCACCGTCGACGGTCGCAGCTACCCGCTGACCGGACCGTTCATGGTCATCGCCACCCAGAACCCGGTGGAGATGGAGGGCACCTACCCGCTGCCGGAGTCGCAGCGGGACCGGTTCACCGCACGGATCTCGCTGGGCTACCCAGGCCCGGAGGCAGAGCTGGCCATGGTCGACGAGCACACCGTGGCCGACCCGTTCGCGACCCTCGCACCGGTGTCTTCTGCGGCCGAGGTTCGCGCGCTGGTCGATGCCGTGCGTGGGATCCACATCGCACCCGAGCTGCGCCGCTACGTCATCGAGCTGGTCTCGGCCACCCGGCGGTTGCCCGAGCTGCGCCTAGGTGCCTCACCGCGGGCGACGCTGCAGCTCGTCCGGGCTTGCAGGGCGCAGGCCGCGCTGGCCGGTCGTGACTTCGTGGTACCCGACGACGTGCACGCCGTCGCGCTGCCGGTGCTGTCCCACCGTCTGGTGCTCACCGCCGAGGCGCAGGCCGCGCGGCGCACCGCCGACGAGCTCGTCGGCGGTGTGCTGCAGCGAGTGCCCGTCCCCCACGGGCCCGGTGGCCAGGCGGCTGCGGCGGCGAGCACACCGCAGGGCAACGGGGCTGCGGCGCCCTGGTACTCGCCATCCCGGGCGCGCTAGGTGCGCGGCTCGCCCGGAGTCCTCACCACCCGCGGACGGTGCATGCTGGCAGCCGGGCTCGCCGCCGCGCTGTGCGCTCTCGTGCTGGACGAGCGCGACCTGCTCCGCATCTCGGCGTTCGTCGTCGCGCTGCCCCTGCTGGCGACCTTCGTCGCCGGCCGGGCACGCAGCGGGCTGCGTGCGCAGCGGCACCTCGTGCCGCCCCGTACCCCCGTCGGCGCCCACTCCGAGGTACACCTCGCGGTGCGCAGCACGGGACGCCTCGGCACCGGCGGGCTGCTGCTGGAGGACGGCGTGCCCGCCGCGCTGGGCAACCGGCCCCGGTTCGTCGTGGAGCGGCTGGCCCGGCACGGCGGTGTGCTGCTGCGCTACCCGCTGCGGCCGGTCATGCGTGGAGTGCACCCGATCGGCCCTCTCGTCGTACAGGCCACCGACCCGTTCGGCCTTGCCGAGTTCGGCCTCGAGCTGGCCGGGCACCACCGTCTCGTGGTGACGCCGGTCGTGGTGCCGCTGACCGGGATGCCGCCCGGCGGTGGTCTCGGCACCGGTGAGCAGGGCACCGGGCGGTTGCGCTCCGGCCAGGGGGAGGACGACGTCATCGTGCGCAGCTACCGGCAGGGTGACGACCTGCGCAAGGTGCACTGGCGCTCCACCGCCCGCCGCGACGAGCTCATGGTGCGGGTGGAGGAGCGCCCGTGGCGGGGCGGCGTGACCGTGCTGCTCGACCACCGTGCCCCCGCCCACCGCGGCAGCGGACCGGGTTCCAGCCTGGAGTACGCCGTGTCGCTGGCCGCGAGCGCGTGCCTGCACCTGCAGCGGCACGGGCAGCGGGTGCGGCTGGCCACCGCCGACGGGCGGGTGCGGGCCGGGGCCCGCGAGGTCGCCGACCACTCCGCCGACGCGGTGCTCGACGCGCTCGCCGCGCTGGTGTCGTCCCACCAACGCGAGTTGCCCGGCGGGCCGTGGCTGACCGGCGGCCACGACCTGGTCGCGGTGCTCGGAGCCACCACACCCGCCGGGGTGGAGCAGCTGCTGCGTTCCCGCCCGCCGGGCGTGCGCAGCCACGCGGTGCTGCTCGACGTCTCGGCATGGGCACCCGGTGACGCGCAGCCGGCAGCGGACCCGCACGATGTTGCCCAGCTGCTCGCCGGCGCGGGCTGGTCGGTCACGGTGGCCGGTCCCGAGCAACCGCTGCCGCTCGTGTGGGAACGGCTCTGTTCCGGGTCGGCCCGCCCCACGGGTGCGCTGCGATGAGCACCCCGGGCCCCGCCGCCCCCGCACTGCCCGCTGCGGCCGCCGGCCTGGCCGTGCTGCTCGCGGCGACGGCGCTGTCGGGCGTGCTCAGCGGCGACAGGTGGTTCGGCTTCGCGATCGTCGCGGTGGCGGTGGTGGCAGCCACCGGTGTGCTGTTGCGCTCGCTGCGGTGGCCACCCGTGCTGGTGACGGCAGGCCAGCTCGCCGCGCTGACCGGGCTGGTCACCGCGGTGTTCACCCGCAGCGGCGTGCTCGCCGCGATCCCCGGTCCCGACGCGCTGCGCGAGCTTCACGCCGTGCTCGGCGGCGCCGCGGCGCAGGTGCGGTTCGGGGTGCCCCCGGTGCCCGAGACCACCGAACTGCTCTGCCTCGTCGTCATCGCGCTGGGCCTGGTGGCGGTGGCGGTCGACACGCTGGCGATCTCCGCCGCCGCGCCGGCCGCGTCCGGACTCGTGCTGCTCGGTGTGTTCGCGGTGCCGGCCTCGCTCGCCGACGAGCTGTTGCCCTGGTGGACCTTCATGCTGGGCGCGGTGGGGTTCACGCTGCTGCTCACCGTGGACTCGCAGCGTCGTCACATGGTGTGGGGTGCGGAGGCCGGCCCCGGCGGGAGGGCAGGCGCGGTGCCGGCTGCCGCCGCGGTGGGGGCCGGTGCGGTCGCGCTGTCGCTGCTCGTGGGGGCGGCGTTCACCACCGTCGGCACGGAAGTGCGGCTGCCGGGCAGTGGTCCCGGCAGCGAGGTGGGAAGCTCCGGTATCGGGCTGAACCCGTTCACCTCGCTGCGCGGCCAGCTCGATTCGGGCACCGTGGTGGACCTGTTCCGGGTCCACGGGCTCACCGACCGGACCTACCTACGCGCGCTAACCCTGAGCCGGTTCGAGGAGGGGCAGGGCTGGGTCCCCGGCCGGCTGGACGGCACCGCCGCGGCGAACGGGGACGTGCCGCTGCCTCCCGGCATCTCCGTGCCACTGCCCGGACCCGTGCTCCACGTGCAGATCGAGCCGATCGACTACGTGGACAGCTGGCTGCCCGCCTTCGGGGTGCCGCTGGGGTTCCGGGGCGTCGGGCCGGAATGGCGTTACGACCCCGGCGCGCTCACCGCCTTCTCCGACCGGCGGCAACGGGCGCAGCCCTACATCGTGCATGCCCTGCTCCCGCAGCCCAGCCCGGAGCAGCTGCGTTCGGCGCGCGATCCCGGTGCCGGGGTGTCCGGGGTGTACCTCGACACCGGCGGGGTCGACCCGCGGGTCGGCGAGCTCGCGGCGCGGCTCGCGGCCGGGACCGACACTGCCTTCGATGCCACGCTCGCACTCAACCGGTTCTTCACCCAACCCGGCAACGGCTTCAGCTACGACCTGCAGACCGCACCGGGTACCAGCGGCGACGCCCTGCTCGACTTCCTCTTCGAGGGGCGGACGGGCTACTGCGAGCAGTACGCCTCGGCAATGGCGATCATGCTTCGGACGCTGGGGATCCCGGCCCGCGTCGCCATCGGGTTCACCCCCGGTATCACCACCGGCGACTCGCGGTTGATCACGACCGAGGACGCGCACGCCTGGGTCGAGGCGTGGTTCCCGCAGGCCGGCTGGCTGGCGTTCGACCCGACTCCGCTGTCCGACGGCCGCAGCGTGATGCCCCCCTACGTCGCGGCCGGCGACCCGGCACTGCTCGACGCCCTGCCCGCGCCCACCGGGCAGCAGGCCCCGGTCTTGCCCACGGACCCGGAAACCGGGCCGAGCGCCGCCGCCGGGCCGGGCACCGCCGGTGGTGACGGGTCGACGTCACCGTTCGGGCTGGTGGCGTTCGGGGTCGTGCTGCTCGTCGCCCTGGCAATGCTCTCCCCCGCCGCGGCGCGGCAGGCGCGCCGTCGCCAACGGCTGCGGCTCGTCGGTGCCGGCGGCCCGGACGCGGCCTCGGCCGCATGGGAGGAGGTGATCGCCGAGTCACGGGACCGGGGGCTCGACGTGCCGGCGAGCGAGACGGTCCGCATCACCGCACGGCGGCTGGCCCGCGAGCACGGCCTCGACGAGGCGGGGCGGACCGGCCTGCGCTCGCTCGTCGGTGCGCTGGAGCGATCCTGGTACGGCGCCGGCGCCCGGGGTAGCGACCCGGCGCTGCCGGCCGCCCTCGACGCGGTACGTGCGAGCCTGGCGCGCTGCGCGCCAACGGCCCGGTGGGCCCGGATGCTGCCACGCTCGGTGCTACATCCGCGTCACCGGAACACCTGAAACCGGGACACCTGAACAGGACGGATCCCGCCGCAGGTGCAGGCGGGAATCCGTCGTGATCATGCCGGGGCGGGTCTCAGCGCTCCTCGAAGCGGCGGCGGAAGCGTTCCTCCATCCGCTGCGCCAGCGAGCCCTTGGCCCCTCCGGACTGTGGTTGATCTTTTGACTCCCCCTCCGCGGTCTCACCGCCCTTGCCACGGGCGAAGATCGCGACAACGGCTCCGGTGAACATGACGAGGAACCCGAGGACGCTGACGACGGGGACCCCGCCGACCCACAGGTAGTCCTTGAGCACGGCACCGACGACGAGCATCACCAGCCCCACTGCGAACAGCGCGATTCCCTGCAGCCGCCTTCGGCGGGAGGGGCTCCGCATCCGGCCGCCCCGAACGTTCGAGGCGAACTTCGGGTCCTCTGCATAGAGCGCGCGCTCGATCTGGTCGAGCAGACGCTGCTCGTGCTCGGAGAGTGGCATCGCTCCTCCTCCGGCACTCCCAGGCGACAGTTGCCCGGCAACGACGGTAACCGTCGGGCCCGGCGGGCACCCACCCAGGGCACCCACATCTGAGGATACGAGCCTGCGGCGGTGCCGACTACCCGATCCGGTCACCTGATTCGTGGGCACTGGGCCGCCGGACCTCGGTGACGGCCTGCCGCGGCGACCGCGGCGCCTCCCCCGCCCCCTGCGCACCACCGACGAGGGTGCCCGGGCGGACCGCGGTGGACCCGAACCGGGCGCGGGCGGCGTCGGCCGCGCGCTCGGCGTCCGACCAGCCGGGGCCCGGGTCGTCCAGGGTCAGCTGCTCGGTGGCCGGCCCCGCGAGCAGCTGCTCGACACGCACGCCGATCAGCCGGACCCGTGCCTGCGCCGGGAGGTGCGCCTCGAGCAGCTCGACGGCCACCCCGAACACCGTCCGGCCGGTGTCGGTCGGCTGGCCCAGCGTGCGGGAGCGGCTGATGGTGGTGAAGTCCGGGTAGCGCACCTTGAGCGCGATTGTGCGCCCACGCAGGCCGCGGCGGCGCAGCGTGGCGGTGGTGCGCTCGGCGAGTCGCAGCAGCTCGCGGTGCAGCACCGCCCGGTCGGCGATGTCGACGTCGAAGGTCTCCTCCGCACCGATGGACTTCTCCGGCACGTCGGCAACCACCCGTCGCTCGTCGCGGCCGTGCGCCAGCTCGTGCAGGTGCTCCGCGCCGGCCACGCCGACGGCACGGCGCAGCGCGGGCAGGCCGATGGCGGCGACGTCGGCCACAGTCGCGCACCCGAGGGTGGCCAGCGCCTCGGCGGTGCGCGCACCGACTCCCCACAGCGCCGAGACCGGCAACGGGTGCAGGAACTCGAGCTCGCCGCCCACTGGGACGATCAACAGGCCGTCCGGCTTGGCCAGCCCGGAGGCCAGCTTGGCGAGGAACTTGCTCGGGGCCACCCCGACCGAGCAGCTCACCCGGTGGGCGTCGTAGACCTCCCCGCGCAGCCACTCGCCGATCCCGGCAGGCGTCATGCCGAGCCGGCGAAGCGAGCCGGCCACGTCCAGGAACGCCTCGTCCAGGCTCAGCGGCTCCACCAGCGGGGTGATCGACGCGAAGAGCGCCAGCACACCCCGGGAGACCTGGGTGTAGTGGCCGAACTGCGGCGGCACGAACACCGCGTGCGGGCACAGCCGGCGGGCCCGTGCGGCCGGTATCGCCGACCGGACACCGAACTCCCGCGCCTCGTAGCTCGCCGAGAGCACAACCCCTCTGGTGCCACCGCCCGCCACCACCACGGGGAGCCCGGCCAGCTCGGGGCGCTCCCGGATCTCCACCGATGCGTAGAAGGCGTCCATGTCGACGTGCAGCACGGTGCAGCCGGTGTCGTCGGGCCCTCGTCCACCCGGCGGCCGCGGCCGCCCTGCCCGCGGGAGATCCGCGCTGCGTCCCACGGATACGCCCTCCTCCCACAGTCGAACACCGGTTCGAGGATATCCGGCCGCTCCCGGCCCGCGCAGCGTTCAGCCGGGACGGCGCGCCATCGCGTGCAACCGGGTGGCGATGTCCCGCAGCGGCGCGCGATCCGCCGCGGTCAGTTCCAGCTCGGTGAGGAGCGCCGTCGCGCCGTGCTGGCCCTCCAGCACGCCGCCCGGCACCAGATCTGTGAGCACGGCGTCGCCCTGCACCCGCTCCACCGTGAGGCCGGCGCCCTCGAGCAGGGCGGTCAGCGCCACGGTGTCGAACCGCCGCAGCACAGGGTCCGCATCGCCGAGCCGCCCGTGCGGGTCGTCGAGCAGCCGTCGCGCGTCGGCGAGCCGGCCGGTCAGCGCCCGGGCCAGCACCGCGGCGTAGCGGTTGGCCACCAGTACCGACACGGCGCCACCGGGCGCAGCGGCCGCGGCGAGCGCGGCGGCGGCCACCACCTCGTCCTCCACCACCTCGAGGACGCCGTGTCCGAGCACCAGGTCGGCGGCGCCCGCTGCGACCACGTCGGTGAGGGTGTCGGCATCACCCTGCACCGGGGTGATCCGCTGCTGCACCCCCGCCTCGGCGGCGCGCCGCCGCAGCGTGGCCAGCGCGTTCGGGCTGGGGTCGACGACGGTCACGGTGCAGCCCGCCCTGGCCAGCGGGACCGCCCATCCCCCGCTGCCACCACCGACGTCGATCACCCGCGGATCGCCGTCGAGCCGGCGCCGCGCCGCGGCGACCTCGTCTTCCAGGGCGCGGTGCACGGCAGGCGCTCGCATGCGGGGCACCCTACGGGCAGGCGCATGGCCGGCACCCTGGCCCATAAGCTGGACGGGTGCGAAGCCTGGCGGTCCTCAGCCTGAAGGGTGGGGTGGGCAAGACATCGGTCGTGCTGGGGCTTGCCGGTGCCGCCGTGCAACGCGGTGTGCGCACCCTGGTGGTCGATCTCGATCCGCAGGGGAACTGCACGGCGACGCTGGAGCCTGGCGCCACCACGGCAACCCTGGCAGACGTGCTCGTCGACCCCAAGCGCTCGGTGGTCGAGCGGGCGATCGCCCCGAGCGCCTGGGGGCCGGGGCTCGACGTGCTGGTCGGCGCCGAGGAGGTCGAGGGGCACAACCGGCCCGACCCGGACGCCAGGCTGCTCGGGCGGCTGGACAAGGCGCTGACCAAGTTGGACCTGATAACCGACCGGGACGGGGAGCAGCCCTACCGGCTGGTCCTGATGGACTGCCCGCCTTCGCTGGGGCAGCTGACCCGCTCGGCGCTGGTCGGTGCGGAGCGCGCACTGCTGGTCACCGAACCGACGATCTACGCCGTCACCGGCGTGCAGCGTGCCTTCGAGGCGGTGCAGACCGAACGGGAGCGCAACCCCGACCTGCAACCCCTCGGAGTGCTCGTGAACCGGGTGCGGGTGCGGTCGACGGAGCACTCCTACCGGATCACCGAGTTGCGGGAGCTCTTCGGCCCCCTGGTGCTGCCCACGGTGCTACCCGACCGGACCGCGGTGCAGCACGCGCAGGGCGCCTGCCTGCCCATCCAGCGCTGGGGCACCCCGGGTGCGCGGGAGATGACGGTGGCCTTCGACGGGCTGCTCGCGCGGGTGCTGCGCACCACCCGGCTGCGGCGGCGCTCCGCGCCCGACGACGGCCCCGTCGACGGCCTTACCTGATCGGATCAGGTTTGACCGGGCTGCTGGCCGTGCTGGCGGGTCGGCTGCGGCTGGGCCGGCTGCGGGGCCGGTGCGGCCTGCGGCTGACCCTCGGTGATCTCACCGGCGACCGAGCCACCGGTCATCGACGCGCGGATCTGCTCCAGCCGGGAGTGGCCCGCCATCTCAACGGTGGACTGCTGCACCTCCAGCATCCGGCCCTGCACCGAGTTCTGGGCCAGCTCGGCCGAGCCGACCGCGTTGGCGTAGCGGCGCTCGATCTTGTCCCGGACATCCTCCAGCGACGGGGTGTTGCCGGGCGCGGCGAGCTCGGTCATGGAGCGCAGCGAGGAGGACACCTGCTCCTGCATCTTGGCCTGCTCGAGCTGGGACAGCAGCTTGGTCCGCTCCGCGATCTTCTGCTGCAGCGCCATCGAGTTGCGCTCGACGGCCTGCTTGGCCTGGGCTGCGGCCTGCAGCGACTGGTCGTGCATCGTCTTGAGATCCTCCACCGACTGCTCGGCGGTAACCAGTTGAGCCGCGAACGCCTCCGCGGAGTTCTCGTACTGTTGCGCCTTCTCCACCTCCCCGTTGGTGCGCGCCTCGTCAGCGAGCACCAACGCCTGCCGCGTTGTGGACTGCAGCTTCTCCACCTCGCCGAGCTGCCGGTTGAGCTTCATCTCGAGCTGTCGCTGGTTGCCGATGACGGCGGCGGCCTGCTGGGACAGCGCCTGATGCTGCCGCTGCGCCTCCTCGATGGCCTGCTGGATCTGTACCTTCGGATCGGCGTGCTCGTCGATCTTGGACGAGAACGCTGCCATCAGGTACTTCCAGGCCTTCACAAACGGGTTGGCCATCTCCTCCGCTGCCTCCTCGTACTGACTTCCCGCGCGGCTACCCCTACCGGAACAGCGGGAGCCGTGTGCTGACTCCATCGTGTCAGGTGCGCGTCAGCCGTTCCACCAACCCCGGGAGATCTCCGGGTCACCCCGGACACCCGCTCGGGGGCGCGCCCGCCCGGCGGCTGGGATGCGCCTCAGGCTGCGGCACGCACCATCGCGCGAGGGTCGGCACCGGGCCCGGCCTGAGTAGCTGCGATCCGCAGGTCCGCCTGCCGTCCTCGCGGGGCGCCCACTGCCCGGCCGGTCGCAGCGCCCACCAGGCGCCCTCCTTCGGGACCGGACCGCCGGCTCGCCTCGTCCTGCCCAGCGGACTGGGCGACCAACTCGGCGGGGACCATGTCGGGCACCTCGGGCAGGTACACCGGGCCGAGATCACCCGCGACCCGGCGGAGCAACTCGTCCAGGGGGAGGTCCAGCGCATCGCAGATCGCCGCGAGCAACTCGCTGGAGGCCTCCTTGCGGCCCCGCTCCACCTCCGACAGGTAACCCAGACTCACCTGGGCGGCTCGGGACACGTCACGCAACGTGCGGCTTTGCGTGGTCCGCGTTCGGCGCAGCCGCTCGCCGATGGCCTCCCGCAGCAGCAGCATCATCGCCATCCCCTCCCGGGTATCGGCCGGGGCATAGGGGC
>JBOHGT010000125.1:0-1879 GCA_050700385.1 Pseudonocardiaceae bacterium
CGCCCGCGCGCCGCCGGTGAGTCATCGGTCATCAGGCTGACGTGCGCCGCGTTCCACACCGGGCAGGGCCACCGGCGCCGCAGGCCCCACCAGCTGCGACACCGCGGGCAGCGGCCGTCGTCGCCGGCGCGGTGCTGCTCGAGCAACCGCCGCCACATGTCGATCGCCTGGCGCATATTCCGGCGGATCCGCTCCACGTCGGCCTCCGACCGGGGGTCCCCGGCCGCGACGAGGTCCAGCTGGGCCAGCCGCTCGAGGACCTCCGCGGCGAGGATCTCGCTGAACCCCCGAGCCAGGTCGCCGTTGGCCGGGCGGCGGCGCTGCGCGCTCACGGCCGCCGGCCGATCCGGTCGCACGGCAGCAGCTGCACGCAGCACAGGCACGGGCTCCACGGTCTGGACATGGACTACCGCCGCCGTGCGCAGCGCAGCTGCTCGATACCGAGCACCAGCGCGATCCGCAGCTGCTCGGCCTGGTCGAGCTGGTCGAGGTGGAACACCGCCGCTTCACCGGCCGGCGCCATCACCACCAGCTCACCAGGCCGCACTGATACCAGCGCCTTGGCCGGTCGGCCGGCCGCGTCCCGGCACCCCAGCCAGTGCTCCTGCTCCCGTGTCATCCGCCCCACCTCACCGCGACCGTGCCCGGAGACCGGCCGGCCCCCGGGCGGGCTGGCGCCACCAATGTGACACCATGGCTGCGACCATAGACGTGTAACGTAACTGAGTCAACACCTTGTGGGTATTTCGCGCCCGTAACTATGATGTCCGCCCATGACAGGACCGACCATCCGGCGTCACCAGCTCGGTATCGAGCTACGGCGACTGCGGGACGCAGCGGGTATGACTCGCGAGCAGGCGGCGAGCACCCTCGATTGCTCGCCCGTGAAGATCACCCACCTCGAGAGCGGCAGGAACATCGTCCGCAAGGCCGAGCTGATCGTGCTGCTGCAGCACTACGGGGCAGATCGGGAGCACCTCGACACGCTCGACGAGCTGCGGGTCGAGGCAAGCAAGCGCGGCTGGTGGTCGACAGCTCGCCTGCCGGAGTGGCTCAAGGGCTACGTCAGCCTGGAATCGGACGCGATCTCGCTGCGGTCGCTGGAGCTCGAGTGCATCCCCGGACTGCTGCAGACCGAGGCCTACGCGCGGGAGCTGCACACCCTCGGCGGTCAGCTGACACCCGAGGAGGTGGACCGGCGCGTCGCCGCGCGCATGCGACGGCAGGCCCGCCTGGACGACCCGGATCGGCCGCTGCACGTGTCAGCCGTCGTCTCCGAGGCCGCGCTACAGCGCTGCGCCCGGCACACGCCCGTGGCCGCCGACCAGCTGCGCCTTCTGCTCGACCGAGCGCAGCAACCCAACGTCGAGCTGCAGGTGCTGCCCTTCGCTGCCGGGTTGCACGGCAGCATGCAGGGAGCGTTCAGCCTGCTCAGCTTCCCCGAAGGACTGCTACCCGACGCGGCCTACCAGGAGTACGCGGTGGGCGGGCATCTTATCGACGACGCCTCGATCGTGGCGCGGCTGACTACGCTCTATGACGAGCTCCGCGGCCAGGCTCTCGGTGTCGACGAGAGCCTGGCCATGATCGCGGAACTCGCTGAGCACACGCGCTGAATGGCAGAGAAGTGAGGCATCATGGATGACCTGACCCACGCCGTGTGGGCGAAGTCTACCCACAGCGGCAACACCGGTGAATGCGTCGAGGTCGCCGACCTCGACGGCCGCCGCCGCGCCGTGCGCGACTCGAAGAACCCCACCGGCACGGCGCTGATCGTCACCCCGGTCGAATGGACCGCGTTCGTCGCCGGCGTCAGGGACGGCGAGTTCGACTGACCCAGCACGACAGCAGCGCCCCCGGACGATGCCCCGTCCGGGGG
>JBOHGT010000126.1:0-21108 GCA_050700385.1 Pseudonocardiaceae bacterium
CACCGCAGGTGCGGAACCGAGCCGGGCGGGCGCCACCCCGGCGAACAAGCCAAACGGGGTTGCCCGGCTGGTCGCCCGTTGCAGGTACCGGATGACCGCCAGCACCGCGCGACGGACCTCACGCTTCCGCACCCGGCGGCCTTCGCACACCTCCCAGACGCGGCGAGCCAGAATCGGGCTGGCCACCTCGACACTCGCCGCGAACCCGTCGGACGCCCAGATCTGCCGTAGCCAGCGACGCCACAGCGCCACATGTTCTTCCGTGTCGCCGATCAAGTCCGGCCATAGTGGAACGTTGGCACCAGGCAGGCGGGCCGCTGCCCGCGCCACCGCGCTATCAACAAACCTGTACAACACCGCTCCCACAGGGCTGGGGACCATCGCGGTGGCGGGAAGGTGACAGGCCCCGCCACCGCGAACTCGGACGCGCGTCGAGTCAAACCGGCTAACAACCGCTTTGGGCGGGGCAGGCGCTCTCGCAGGTGCTCCCGCAGTTGTCGTCGGTGAGCCGCATCAGATCGTCGATGACGGGACCGGACTCGACGATGCTGACATCGAGATCGAACTGCGAGTCCCCTGCTCCGGCCGCTATCTGGTCCGTCGAAATTGTCACGTGCTCCTCCTTCGTGGATTTTTCCGAGAGCTCCTGCTTCCGGTCTGATTTCCTCGCTGTCAGGGCCAGGAGATGACGACTCGCGTGTGCTTTCTATCGATGACTCGCCCGACAGGCAGTTCGGCATCCGGGGTCGCTGCGGAATACACTTCGATACGCGCACCCAGACCCCCACGATGGTCCCGCTCCCACGTCTGGATCAGATCGACGTATTCCTCCGCGAGGCGTGCGGCGTCGGGGCCGTGTGCGTACGCGCCGAATTCGAACCTCGTGCGGTCCTCGTCGACCGGTCGTGCCGAGGCCCGGTAGGCGAAACTCCCGCTCACCACTATCGCCTTGCCACCGAAGAGTGTGGATTTGCTGACCAGCCCGCTGTCGATCGCTTCTTTCGTCGCTTTAAGCAGACCGAAATCGTCCACCACGGTGGCAACCCACAAGTCCAGGTCGTGGAGAGGCTCGCCCGCGCCGAATTCCATGCCTGACCAGTGCTCGATTCTTGGGCCGAACAAGGCGTCCCGCAGGCGGTCCGCGTCAACCGGCTGCTCTCCGTCGATCCGCAGGCTGACTTTGTCCCCGTCGAGCGCGACCACCCGCTCGCTGTGAGCGCTGCTGCCCTGCATCGGCACGAACCCGCAGAGACGGTAGTCCCGGCTCACCAAGTGATCTCCCTCGCGCTCGAGCGTCACCGAGCGGGTCAAGCCGCGCATCCGGAGCGGGACAATGATTCGCCCGCCGTCGGCGAGCTGGTCAGTCCACGCCGGCGGGATGTCCCACGCACCGGCGGTAACGATCACCCGATCGAAGGGAGCGCGGTCCGGCACGCCGTGCTCGGCATCGGCCAACACCACATTGACCTTCTCGTACCCCGCGGCAGCGAGGTAGCGCCGGGCACGTTCGGCAATGTCCGGATCGATGTCAGCGGAGGTCACCTTCCCGGCCTCACCGGCCAGCTCGGCGATCAACGCCGCGTTGTAGCCGCCCGTTCCGATCTCGAGAACCCGCATGCCAGGTTCGATCTGAGCCTGTTCCAACATCGTGGCCTGAATGTCCGACGCGGAAACCATGCTGGTGGCCACGCCGAACTCATCCTGCTTGATATGCAGAGTGGTCATAGTGGCGTAGGCCCGCTCCAGTGGTTCGCCTGGGGCGAACAGGTGCCGTGGCACCGTGCCGAGGGCGGCGGCGACCGAGTCGCTACGGACCGCCCCCAACTCCCGCAGCTCGCCGACCATCGCCTCACGTAGTGCGTTAACCCGCGTGGCCTCGTCGGCTGTGCTGATGTTCGTGTCTCGGAATGTGCTCACGTAGTGACTCTTTCAGCCGTGGTTCGATGGGTCTGGGTTGCCGAGCTCGGCTGACCCGTCCGACAGGTAGGGCAGACCTGCTCCGGGTCCAGTGGTGCGCCGGAAAGGATCGCCAGCGGACAGAACTGCCTGCCATCACAGTGCGCGGCGAGCGTCTGCCCGGGCGCCCCAGGCTCGGCGAGGTGGGTGTCGCCGTCGGCCAACGAGGCCACACACCAGCGCATCATGCCCGCACCGCCCGATGCCTGCCTGCAGACAGGGGATGGTCACGTCCGTCGACGGTGCCGGTCACCGTCGTAGGCCGAGTACTGCCGCGCGGCACGGCGCGGAAGGCGGCGGCGACCCGGTCGCTGCGGATCGCCTTCAGCTCACCCAATTCAGCGATCACTGTCTCGCGCAGTGCGTCAGCCTGCGTGGGCTGGTGGGCGGAATTGGCCCTCGCTGTCCGAGGTGTCGTCACGTGGTTGCTCCTTCATGGGTAAGGCGCCGTGGCGGCGGGGTGAAAGCGGCCGGTCAGGGACTCAGGTGACGTGCTCATGGCGGACTTCGGGACGCGGTGGTGATGGCATCGACCAGCTGGGCGGCCTCCGGGTCCGCTCATGGCCGCAGTGGTCTTGACCGCACCATGGACAAACGAGGGCCGCGTCGGTCATAAAGGTCACCCGGGGTCCTTTCCGGTGGCGTCTCGTGAAACCCGCACACCTCGCTGCTACTGCTTTGTCGTCGCCTCCTGTCGTGTCCCTGTAGACGGGCAAGTCGGCAACTGTGCCTAGCGAAGGACTAGCTTTGTTCATGCGTCAACTCCTGGCCCCCCGTGCGGAGAACTCCTGGAGGAAAAGATCCAGCTCGTCGCCGTCTACGGCGCCCGCACGCAGGGCGTTGAAGTGCTCGAGGTACTGCCGGACCTCGTCAGTGCGACGAATGGTGAGACCACGGGTCACGGTCTCGGCGAGCACGAGCGCCTCATCGTCAGCATCCGGATCGCCGAGCACCGCGAAACCGTGGTATTGGTGCGTGTGCTCCTCGCTCGTGAAACGAATAATGGCCAGGTCGACATTGGGACGTGTCGCGAGCTGGCGTAGCTGCTGGATCTGGGTGCTCATCTGCTCCGGGGAGATCAGGCGCCGCCACAGCGCGGTCTCTCCCATCACGAAAAGGAACTTCTTACGCTCGTCATCGAGCACGGCCTGACGCGCAAGCCGGACGGCAACGACTTTCTCGACGTCCTCGGTCAGGCCGACGTCGCGACCGAGACGGAACATCGCTTCGGCATAGGCCGGTGTCTGCGCCAGCCCGACAACCACATCAGGGGAGAACACCCGCACCACAGACGCCGCCTCCTCGAACCGCTGAATGTCCTGCTGCATCCGGCGTCGGCCAGGTGCCAGCTCGCGCCGCCACGCCGTTAACCGGCTCGCCGCCCGCTCCGTTCTAACCCGCAGTTCCTCGCGCGTGGCGGACGAGGCACCCGTAGCCCGAGCCCAAGCATCCGCATCTTCCGGAGACGGTGTGGTCCGCCCCAGCTCCATCTTACTCACCTTCGACTGCGACCAGCCAAGCCGGCCCGCCAATTGTGTGGTCGACAGACCGGCGTCGGCTCGCAACCCTCGCAGCACCGCAGCCGCGCGGCTTCGGTCCTCATCTGCTTGCGTCATACGGATCGTGCGCTGAGCTCAATGCCTCGGCTGGCCACGTATTCATCGAGTGGTTCAGCATGACGGAACGCGGTGTCTCGCATCACGATGTATGGCCGTACGTCCTTTACCAGTTCGGGCCGTTCAAACTGCCCCTGCGCGTCGTAGATCATCCGCACCACTATCGCGTCGTCGACAAGCCAGAAGTCCTCGTGCAGCGATTCCAGGTCCCGATGTGCACCCCGATCCGCGAGATAGATCTGCTCACCAACGGCCTGATTGGCCGCATAACCCCAGATCTCATACCGGCAGTACTCACTCAGCGGGTGATCCAGAACATGGACACGAGACCACCGGACCCCGCTAGTCACCCGGGCAGCCACATGAGCCAGCCACGGGCTGATCTCGGGAGTGGGCAAGGTAACAGGGTGTCCGGATCGCCACGCAGCGAACTCCTCAGACTCCTGAGGGACCACATACTGCGGCAGCGTCTCCAGGCGAAAAACGGACAGCCGCGCACCGTCGACGATCCGCGCGAGGTCAGCGATCTCCATCGCGCTTCCCTACAGGTTCGCGCTCTGCACGATCTGTCGCCGTATGCGGACAGCCCGCTCGCCAGCGCCCAGTGGTACCGGCGACGGGTAAAGATCCTCACCGACGATCACAACGTCCATGTTCAGATCGTCATCCACCCACACCCCATGGCAGGTGTACCCGTCCTTGCACAGCTCGTCCGTCGCCACCCTGCGTAACGCCATCGCTGCCCTCCTTGGGTCAAGTCGGAGCTTATCATTACATGGCGACTAGTTCGTGAGCAAGGCCTTCGCGCTGCGCCCGTACCTCGGCACCACGTGCCGACCACGAGCTTGAGCTTCGCCGTACCCGAGTGATGATCGAGGACCGGAGTGTCCACCGTGAACGTTGCCCACCGCCCGCAACGACAGCCGAGCCAGCACCGGACTCGCCACCGCAACGACAGCCGAGCCAGCACCGGACTCGCCACCGCAATGGTAGCCGCGATCGCCTCGGACACCCAGACCCGCTGCAGCCAGCATCGCCACCGCGCTACCTGCTCGCTCGTAGCGCCAGTCAGGTCCGGCCATGGCGGAAGATCCACTCCGGACGGCGGGGTGGCCACCCGCACCATGGCCGCATCAACGAACCGGTACAACCGCGCCACCCCCAGCACTGGAAGGCTGGTCCGGTAGCGGGGCGGGCACCTGGCCCCGGGTAGGGAGGGAGATCGGGACGCCGTCGGCAGGCGTCCGAGGATGGGCAACGGCGGGGCGCGACGGCTACCTGCCCGCCCCCGGGTGCCGGCTTGACTCATCCGTGGGTGAGCAGCAGTCGGGCGAGGTCGGCGGGCTGGCCCCACGGTGTCGCTCATGGTGGTGTGTCCCGTGGGTGCCGGGTGCGTGCTGGACCAGCTGTGCGCCGAGCCCGGATGCACGGTCCGCATCCGCGGCGGCTCCCGTTGCACCGCGCGAGGCCAGCAACGCCTCTACCAGCGGTTTCCCGACCGCCGTCACCTTCGATGCGGTAGCACACCGCACGCTACGGTTGGTGGTGAAGGGGTGATGCTGCATGGACGTCGAGGAAGCGGTCACGATCGGCCAGCGGCTGCGCCGTATCCGCGTAGCGCGGGACAAGACCCAGAAGGTGATCGCCGACCGCGCCGGGATCAGCGACGGTTACCTGTCGCTGCTGGAGAGCGGGAAACGCCCGTTGGACAGCCTGAAGCTGATCAAGGACCTGGCGTACGCGCTGGAGATCGCGCCCTCGGAGCTGACTTCGATCCCGATACCGGCGCCCGGCAACGGGCACACCGACAGTGCCGTGGAGGCGGTGCGCCACGCGTTGACCGCGGTCGACCACGGCCGGCCGGGTGGACAGGTGCTCCCGGTCGAGGAGCTGCGGGGCAGGGCGTCCCGGCTGCAGGACATGAGGCGACGGTGCCAGTTCGCCGAGGTCGCCGACGACCTGCCCGGCTTGATCCGTGACCTGCACACCAGCATCGCCGCTGGCCGGGACGTGGCTAACCTGCTCGAGCTGGTCGTGTCGGTGCATGTTCATGTGACACGCCAGTGGTTGAAAGACGCGGGGGCCTCTCTCGAACTACGGTCGCGGGCGACCGCGTTGGCGCGGGACATGGCCCGGGAGCACGGCGAGGTGATCCCGCTGGGCGTAGCCACGTTCGCCACGGCGAGGGCGCTGCTCGCTGGCGGCATGTTCGACCTGGCGCGGGCCGAGCTCGACTCGGTCACGCTGCCCGCGGTCACGCCGGAGACCGTTGGCTTGGTGGGCGGGCTGATGGTGAGGCATGCGCTCGTCGCCGAGGCGGACAAGCGGCCCGGGGATGTGGCCGCGCCGATGGAGGCTGCTGCGGAGCTGGCGCAGCGGTTCGGGGAGACCGGTGACGGTGATCTGCTCGGGTTCGAGTTCGGGCCAACGGAAGTGGCATTAGCCAGGATGTCGCTCGCACTCGAAGCGGGCGAACCCGACCGGGCCATAAGCATCGCTGCGGGTGTCCAGCCTCAGCGGCTCCCGTCCGCGACCCGGCAGGCCGCGTACTGGGTGGACTTCGGGCGGGCCGCTGCTCGGCTGCGGGGTCGCCGCGATGACGCGGTGCGCGCGTTCCTCACGGCCGAGGACCTCTTCCCGGTGCGGGTGTACCGCAATCCGTTCGCCCGCGACGCGATAGCCGGGTTGGTCGAACGGTCCCGGCAGGACGCGGTAGGCCGGGATCTGCGAAGGCTGGCGTGGCGGGCGGACCTGCGGGTGTAGTCCGCTGTAGTCCGCGCGGGGGACGTTTGACGACTGGATAAGCCCCCGACGTGATCCACGCGCGGTTCTGGCCGCTGCCCTCGCCGAGGGGCGGGCGCGCCGCCGCGCCATTTGTCACAACCTGATCATCCCAGATGATCGGGTGGGCAGGGTTTCCCCTTCCGCCCCGGTCAACGGGCTGCCAGCGTCGTCGCATGCAGCGACTGACGTCACCAGAGCGGCTGGCGGAGCTCGCCGGGCTGCTGGACCGCGAGGCCGGGCGGCTCGACAACGTGCTCACCCAGCTGCGCACGCGGGTGGCGGCCACCCACGGCTCCTGGGAGGGCCGGGTCGCCGACAGCTTCCGCCGTCACACCGGGCACCAGCACCGCCAGCATCATCTCGGGCTCGCCCGCGACCGGCTCCAGGAGGCGGCGCGGCTGGCCCGGCTGGCAGCCGAGGAGAACCGGACGGCGCAGGCGGGTGGCGGGAGGCAATTGGCATGACTTCGCTCTCGAGCATCGATGCGACGGTCGTCGTCAGCGTTGACGAGCTGCGTGCGGTGCACCGGCTCGCCGGACTGTGCCTGCCCCGATTCGTGGTGGCGGACGACGCGGAGGACCCGCGGGTGGATGCCGCCGCGGTGCGCGGGCTCGTCGCCCGCGAGCTGGCCGTCCTCGATCCCGGCGTCTCCCTGGACAACGGCGTCCTCGTCACCGGCCCGCTGGCCGCCCTGCTGGCGCCGTGTCGCGCTGCCCGGTGGATCGCCGAGATCGACGTCGAGGCGTCCGGGGTCTTCGAGCGGCACGCCGTGATCGCCGGCGCGGCCGGTGCCGCTGTGGTGGTCACCGAGCGCGCCGGTGGACTGGTCTCGCTGCGACTCACCGCGGCCAGTCTGCCCGACGAGGTGAGCAGGCTGAGCCGGGTCGATGAGGTCGACGCGCCCGCACCCGCAAGCCCGTTCACGGTCCGCGTCGAGGCGCACCGCGACGCCGACGAGCTCGCGCTGTCCGGTGCTGGCGCGACCGCGGTGCAGGTCCTGACCGCCGCCGGGGTTGCCGAGCCGGCCGCCCGGGCCTGGATCACCGCGGTGTGCGGCCGTCGATGCGCGGCCGCGGTGACCGTGGCGCGCAACTGCGGCGCGGGGCCGGACGGCCCGTTCGAGGTCAGCGAGGTGCGCTGGTTGGTGGCCGGCGACGGCACCGGGTGGCGGGTGCGCGCCGACGAACCGGCGGAGCACAACGGGGACCTCTCGCCGGACGGCGCGCTCAGCGTCCTGACGCCGGTGACCGGAAACGAGCTGCGGGCTGCGCTGGGCCTGGTCCGGGCGGGGTGAGCTGATGGGCACGTTGAGCACCGCCGAGATCGCCACCGTCGCCCACCGGGCCGGGTTCCGGGGCGAGGATCTGCAGATCGCCATCGCCGTCGCGCTGGCCGAGTCGGGCAGGCGACCGGGGGTGAACGCGGCCGGGGCCGAGGACTCCCGCGGGTTGTGGCAGATCAACAGCGTCCACTTCGGCAGGTTCGACGCCGACCGGTTGTATGAGCCGGGGTACAACGCCAGAGCGGCCCGGGCCGTATGGCGCGATGCCGGGGGGTTCGGGCCGTGGACGACCTACCGCAATGGCGACCACCGGCCGTTCCTCGATGATGCTCGGCAAGCGGTGCAACGGCGCCCATGGGCGGACGCTGGCGAGCGTGGCGGGTCGTCGCCGCAGGGTCACGGCCGGCAGGCCCCGGAGCTGCGCCCGTGGCGGCTGCCGTCCAGCGGCGTCGGTCATGCCGGGCGGATCGTCGTCGACCCGGCGATGCTGCAGGAGCTGGCCCGCGAGCTCACCGGTCACCTCGCCACCGTGCAGGGGGTGTACCACCGCTGCCGCAAGCACGCCGACGCACTGGACGTCGACAAGATCAACGTATCGTGCTCGGGTAATGAGCGGCGGTTGAAGGCGGCGCTCACCGAGGCGATCGAGGACTGGCACGGGCTGCGTCGCCTGCCGTACCTGCTCGCCCGGGATGTCGGCATGGTGGTCGAAGCGTGGGAGCGGGCACTGGCTGCCGACCGGGGCGACCGCCATGCCCGGCGCAGCGTGGAGCAGCTCATCAGGTCGCTGCGGGACACCCACCACGTCGGAGGCGGCAAGCGCGCCGCCGAGCTGCTGCGCCTGCTGTTCCGCCCGGATCACCCTCGGGGCGGCTCGCTCCCCACTACCCCACGGGGCCCGGGTGACGGCGTACCCGATGCCCCCCAGGAGATCAACCTGCGGCAACTGGCCGGGATCGCCGACAAGCGCTTCAATCTGACGATCCGCGAGTACGCGCCGTACGACCCGGTCGATCCGGTGCACACCGAGGGCTCATTCCACTATCGGGGACGTGCTTTCGACGCCAGCGGCAGCCCGGCCGACATGGCCCGGTTCGCGAACTGGGCGGCCGACCGCTACGGTAAACAGCTTGCCGAGCTGTTCTGGAACGGCCCGCACGCCCGCAACATCGACAACGGCCAGCCCGTTCCCCGCGGAACGGTGCCCGGCCACACCGACCACGTCCATGTCGCGATGTAGGTATGACCTCGCGCTTGCCAACGGCCGGTTGCCGCCGTTGGAGCCGAGGCTGGATGCGTGGCGGCCGGCGTGCAGCCACCAGGGCACACCCGGCAGGATCGCGGTCGTCTCGGACTTCTCGCCGCCAGCGGGCAACCGTGTGTATGCTGTGCGCATGGCGAGGGTGAACATCACGGTTCCCGACGAGCTGCTGGACCGGGCGAAGGCAGCGGGTCTGAACGTCTCGCGGCTAGCCGCGGGCGCCTTGACGGAAGAGTTGCAGCGCCGCGCCAAAGTCGCTGAACTGGATGCCTACCTGGCCGATCTGGACGTCAAGTTCGGGCCGATCCCCCAGCAGGAGTCGGTCGCCGCCCGTGAGTGGGCGGACCAGGTGCTACCGGCACGCTCACGCGATGCGGATTCCGCGCGCGGAGCGCACACGGCATGACGGTCATCCTGGATGCTGGCGGTGTCAGCGCGTTGGCCGGTGAGCGGGCCCGCCTGGTGGAGCTGCTGCGGCGTGGCTACTGGCCGGCGCAGGTTCCCGCAGTCGTCCTGACCGAAGCCCTGACCGGGGACCACCGTCGCGACTTCCACACCAACCGGCTGCTCCGAGCGTGCCAGATACGGGACGTGGACGAACCGCAGGCACGTGAGGGTGCACGGTTGCGCACGTGCACAGGGTGTGCTGGCACCATCTCGGCCACCGACGCGATCGTGGTGGCCTTCGCGAGCACCTGGCCGGATCCCGTCGTGCTCACCAGCGACCCGCATGATCTTGGTGTACTGGCCGAGCACGCCGCGCGCCCGATCACCGTCGCCGGGGTCTAGCCTCTGGCTGCTTCCTGGGCCGTTACCGCCGCGCCTCGGCGGGGCGGCCACGCCGAACAGGGTCAGGTAGCGCACCACCCAGCGGCGCGCCACGGTCGCAGCGATGGTGCACTGTCATTGCCTGGGCCTGCGTGAACAGGCTGCGGCTCTGGCCAACCGAGCCGCACCAGCCGTTCCAGGTGACGATGCAACGTCGTCGCATCGACCGGGGTCACGGCGAGCATCGGGTCGTCGGTCTTGAGGAGTCCGTCGTCGGGTGAGTCCGGGTCGACCTCCACCAGCCACGAGTACCCTGGTCCTCCGTCCACCATGGTGAGCGAGCTTGTTGCTGGAGCACCGTCGAGTGTGCCGAGCTGGCAGATCGTGGTGGTGGCGCGCCAGCGATCCGTCAACGCTGCGAACGTCGCGGGTACCGCCCGCGGTCGCGCTGCCGCGGACACCAACGCGCTGCGCCGTCGACGGAAGGGACGTCGACCCCGATCGGACGCAGGGGAAGCGGCCGCTTCTTCCGCAGGGTCGAGCAGCGCGGCGAGGGCCTGCGCGACATCACCGTCGGTGCCGACCAGATCAAAGCGGTGGTACAACCCCTCGGCTCGGTGCCAGACCACCATGCCGTCTGTCTCCCCGAGCGCAGTAACGGTGCTGCCCGCGGGCTCGATGCGCTCGATCTCGTAGCGGATCGCACCCCGCAGCGTCGGTGCGAGAAGGGCAGCCACCGATGGTGACGCGACGACCCGGCCCTCGCGCTCGGCGACCATGCCCCGCGCTGTCAGCCCAGCCAGAAAATGTTCGGAGAGTACGGAATGATATGAGGCGGGAACGGCATCGAAGATCGACTCACCGACGCCGGGGAATCGGGCGGCGCCGAGCCGGTGGGCGAGTGCGTCGAGCTCGTCAGCGGTGACCGTGAGGCTGCTCATCATCCGATCCCGATGAGCGAGGTGAAGCCGTCCTCGATCTTGTCCTGCACCGAGCCGAGCGCCTTGCGCGCCTCGTTGAGGGTATCGAGACCGAGCGTCACTCCGTCGGCTCCGAAACCGATTCCCTCGTTGATGACGCCCGCAGGTGCGGTGAGTGGGTGTTTGAAGAGAAAGTCGGCAGCGAGGTGGTTGCTCGCTGCGACGAGATCGACGAAGTCACGCACGTCGGTAGCCGCCTGGGAGATCCCGGTCTGCGGCTCGTCGCTGCGCAGCTTGGTGCTGGCAACCGCGTATCCTGCGAGGTCGGCCAGGTCACCGGCCCCTGGCACGTAGCCGGCCACCCGACGACCCCATTGCTTCCACTTGCCGTCCTTGACACCGGGCGGCGGGCTGGTCGTGCGGCGAAGGTTTCTCTCGATGCTCTCCCGCGTTCGCTGGGCGAGCGCCGCCGAGAACTTGCGGGCCGCCGGACTGCGCCTGCTGACATTCGACTCCCGCAGCGCCGCGCGCCACTCCGACCACTGCACGGCAAGACCCACCGCGGTGACCCCGGTGAGCGTGCCGAGCACTCCAGCCCAGCGCCGCGCCCGGTCGTCGAGCGCCACCGGCTTCCCGGACACCGTGTCGGCGAGTTCGTCCGCGACGGCTTCCCCAGTTTTGGTGATCTTGACTAGACGCAGGCCGGCTGCTGTCCAGGACGAGCGGTCCGCCTTCTCCACTGCCTCGGCCGTGCGGTGCAGGTAGCGGGCGCTGTCGGACAAGCTGGCCGATCCCTGATGCACCAGCCGCCACAGCGCTCGGCACTGGGCCTCGACGAGACCCCTCGCCTCGGGCGGGAGCTGGGCGGCGTGGAACTGCGCGGTCAGCAGAGGGGAAGCGGCGTCACCCACGTCCTCCCCGGTGCGGCGAACGTGATCAGCGAGACCGCGCATCTCGTCGGTGTCGAAGACGTAGCGCACACTCATGGTGTCGAGGCTTCCGCCATCGTCGCCTCATGCGCGAGCGCGGCTCGATACTCGACGTCGTACTTGTCGACGAGCATACGCAGGAAGGCGATCAGGTCCCTGAGCCGACCTTCGGCGTCGGTCAGGCCGCTACCGATATCGGCAAGCTCCTCCCGGAGCCGGTTGCCCGCCGGGGACTGGAAGGTCGTCCGCGCCGCTCGTGCCCCAAGGCTGGCCACCCCACCGAGCGCCACCTGCGCCTTTGCTAGCTCCGTAGCGACGAGGCGAGCGCTGTGCAGGTAGTCGAGTACATGTCGGAGGACAGCGGGCACTGGTTCGCCATGCCTGCACGGTGCCGCCCATCCGGTCACACCGGAAGGGGAAGCCCTATCCAGGAACATCACGGCGCAGGAGGGCGAGTGCTGCACGGGTGAAGGACCGGTCGTTCGACCTCGGCTGTGCTCCACGAGGTTGAGGAGAATGCCCGGCCGGTCACGGTTGACGCGGGGGGCGAGGAGGTGGCCCGCATTGTTCCGCTCAGCCCGGCCGAGCGGCTGTGGCGGTCGTGGGTGTGGAAGGGGGAGGTGACCCGGACGATCCGCGCTACCGCCGGCAGCAGGACGCCGCGGCGGTGGCCGGGCGGCCGGGAGTCTCGCAGGCTCTCGCGGAGCTTCGCGAGCACGAGCGGTGATCTACTTGGATTCGAGCGCAATCGTGAAGCTGATCCTCACCGAGGCCGAGTCGACAGCGCTGCACGCGGTGCTCGCTTGGCGCCGACCGGCGGGACAGCCGACGGCCCCGATGCATGACGCCCGGCTCCGCGTCAGCTACGGAACGGCTCGAAGAGTTCGACGAGGGGCGCGGACGGCCCCGGCGTGACCCGTCGGTTGGGGCTGTCGGTCAAGCTGTGACCGGGGTGTCCCAGTCGATGCGGTCGTGGTACTGCCAGGTCATCTTCTCCGGCTTGGTCAGCTTCATGGCCAGGGGCATCAGCAGGTCGCGGAGCACCCGGGCTATCGGTCCGGCGGCCTTGTTGCTGTTGGTGCGGGCGGCCATCGCGATGATCCGCTCGACGCGGGCTCGGCGCAGCTGTTCGTAGGCCGCGAACGCCTCGTCGGGTGGCAGGTCGCGTAGGCAGCGGGCCAACTGCACGGCGCTTTCGATGGCCAGGGACGCGCCCTGCCCGGAGCTGGGCGAGGTGGCATGCGCCGCGTCGCCGATCAGCACCATCCGATCCTTGCTCCAGGTGGGCACGGTCGGAATGTCCTCGAGTGCACCGGTGACCAGCAGGTCGGCGGGGTCGACCCGGCGCAGCATCTCCAGCGCTGGGGTCCGGTCGCCAGCGAAAGCCTCCCGCAGCACGCGCATCCACTCCTCGGGATCGACCGCCCGGGCTTCGGCCGGCGTCATCGGCTGGCGGCGCGGCAGATTCACGAACCACCCTCCGGAAGAGTCGTCGTACACCTGATAGCCGAAGAAGGCGCGCCTGCCAAAGATCAGGTACATCGTGCCGTCGGTCGAAGCCAGCCCGGTGTCGTGCATCCGGCCGCCGAAGCCAAGCAGGCCAGCGTAGCGGGGTTGCGGCGCAGCCGGGTCGATCAGTGCGCGAACCGTGGACCGGATGCCGTCCGCCCCGATCAGGATGTCGGCGCTGGCCTGTGTCCCGTCCGCGAAGCGCGCGGTCACCCCCTCGCCGGTGTGGGCCGCGCCGACCAGCCGCTTGCCGGGCACAGTGTGGATACCGCGGCGCTCTGCTTCGTCGTGCAGTGCCCGGTACAACTCGGCGCGCCACACGAACTGCATGGGCGGCAGGCCCGGCGGGCTAGTGACCTCGCCGAGCTGCTTGCCGGTCCAGCTCTGCAGGACCATGGCCGTCATCGGAGTGCCGATGCGCGCGACGACATCGTCGGCACCGATCACGCGCAGCGCGTTCAGGCCGTTGGGTGCGACGCTCAGCCCGCCGCCGACCCCGTCCGCGGTGCCGTCGTGGGCCTCGTGCACGGTGGCCTCGATCCCGGCTTGGTGCAGGGCCATCGCAGCGACCGGACCGGCGACGCCGCCGCCGATAACCAGGGCGGTGTGGATGGAGATCATGGCTGGCGCCCTTCGTCGGTGGTGGAAGGCTGGGCGGTGGCAAGCTGACTGTGGAACTCGGACCACATGCGGCCCCAACCGGTCTCCGGGTCGTTGATCCGTTCGATGAACTGCTCGACGAACGAGGACTCGGCGTCCAGCAGAGCGAGCCGGTAGTCCTCCTCGACCAGGAACAGCGGGTGCACGCCGCCCGCCAGCGAGCTGTCGATCAGCTCACGGATCTCGGTGCGCTGCTCGCCGATCCGGCGCAGGCGCCAGCCCAGCAGCTCGACAACCTCGTTCGGTGGTAGCGCCCCGATGAGCGACAGCGCGGCCACGAAGTGTGGGTACTCGTGTTGCGGCAGCTCAACGAGCTCGTGTAGCCAGTCGCGCAGCTCGTGCCGGCCAGCGTCGGTGAGCGCGTACACGGTGCGCTCCGGGCGCTTTCCGTCGCGGGTCGTTTCCTGCTCGACGATGAACCCGGCCTTGGTCAACTGCCCGACCACCATGTACAGCGAGCCGTGGTTGAACCTGATGCTGCGCGCGTCGCCGTGCTCGGTAGTTATAGTCGACTATCCATGACCTTCTAGTCAGAGTCAACGTCACGAAGGACGAGTCGGTTGCCCCCGTGGAGTACAACTACCTCGACATGACGCCGCTCGAGCAGGCGAGCCATGTGGTGGGTTTGCCACCACGACAACTACAACGCCTAGCTCCCGTCACGCGGGCGGGCGGGTCAGCGGCGGATCAGGCGCAGGTCGTCCTTGGTGATGATACCGGTGGTCAGGACGTACTCGGCGAGGTTGGTCATGGCGTTCCAGCCCATCATGTTGGGCACGCCGGCCTTGTCCAGGCGGGTCCGCAGATGCTCGATGCGCCGTAGCAGGGTGGGGCGCGGCCAGCCGAGCCGGGCGGCCGCGGCTGCGTAGGTCTTCGGGTAGGGGTCGTAGCGTGGCCCGTCTTCCAGGTATCCGGAGAACAGGGCGACCAGGGCCAGCCGGTCGGGTGCTCTGATCAGCACGTCCTCACCGATCGCGGTGGGAGCCCCGGGCAGTACGGTGTCCCCGGCGGTCGCGCCGGCAGGTGGGGGCGGCGCCTGCACCTCGAGAGTGTGGCTGCCGGCACTGCCGTCGACCAGGATCCGGACCCGGCCGTCCAGCGGCCACCGCCGCCCTGGCGGTAGCACGCTGCGCAGGCCCAGCTCGTCCACCACGGCGAGCTGGCGGGTGCTGCTGCGGTTGACCAACCACCAGGTGCCGCCCTCGGCGAGCACCGACCCGGCCATCCGGGAGATCCCGATGTCGTCCGGGTCCAGACAGACGGTACAGCCGGAGGCGCGCCCGAAGGTCAACTCGGCGTCCTCGGGCAGTTCGTGTCGACGCCCGCCGACGGTCACCACCGCGATGGGCGTGGTGCCCCCAGCATCGTCCATGGCCAACGATGGTAAGCGCTTCCCATCCCCACCCCGCACGTTCCCTTATAACCTGCTGGAGTGTCCTGGCGATGGAGGGGCCTGCTCGCGGCAGGCTGGATGCGTGACCTTCGCGGTCGCCGCGCCGGCTCCGTGGTGCTCATCAGCGCGCTGCTCGGCGCCGTGTTCGTGGCGTCCGTCGGGGTCGGCTACACCGCGTCCCGGCCGTTGAACGACACCGGTGGGGCGGTTCTGGCCAAGGGAGACACGGTGGCCTACGTCAACGGCGAGTCCGGCAGGATGGAAGCCGAGGCCCGCTCGCTGGCATCCGGCAAGAACGATCTGGAGACGGTGACGCTGCGCGACGGCCGGGTCGCCGTGGTGGACAGGACAGCCCAGCGGGTGTGGATCGTCAACACCGCCATGATGACGCCGCAGGGTGCGCCGATCGACCGGGGCGCCGGCGACCTCACGGTGGTGGCCGGACCGCGGCACAGCTACCTGGTCGACGCGGCCGCCGGCACGGTCGAGGAGATCGACCCGAAGGGTGCGCTGAGGGCGCCGGTGCGAGTGCCCGGTGGCGCGACGACGACCGCAGTGCCGGACGGTTCTGACGGCGTGTGGGTGCTCACCGCCGACGGGATGGTCGTGCGCATCCGGGACGGGCGGGTGGAACGCAGGGTGGACAGCGGCGGGCGCGTCGAGCATCTCACGCTCGCCGACCGCCGCCCGATCGCGATCTCCGACTCCGGTGAACTGCTCGATGTCTCCGCCGATCCGTTGCGCCGCGTCTCCGGGGAGCGGGTCCCGCACGGGCCGAACGTGGTGGTCGGATCACCTGAGGGCGCGGGCAGGTGGATCCTGATCGTGGACCGTCGAGCGGGCGAATTGATCGTTGTCGACCCGCGTACCGGCACCCGACGGGTGTTCTCCGACCTACCGAGCGGGCCGAGGCACAACCTGGGCGCGCCGGTGGTCGTCCGGGACACCGTCTACGTCCCCGACCACGCTCTGCACCTCATCTACGTGCGTAACATCGCGACCGGCGAGGTCCTCGCCGATATCCCGGTTCCCGGTCGGTCGCCGACGATCTCGCTCGAGGTGCACGGCGAGAAGGTGTGGGCCAACGACCAGCACGACCGGCGGGCGGTGGTGATCGGCCTCGACGGCAGCCACATCGTGGTCGACAAGGGCACGGGCGAGGGGTTGACCGACACCACCGCACCCCAGGACGTCACCGAGCCCGACGTTGCGGACCCGGAGCCGGTCACAGCTCCCGAGCCTGTGCCTGGCCCGCCGCTGCCTGGCCCGCCGCTGCCCGGCCCGGCCGGGCCCGACGAAGGTGAGCCCGCTGCCGCGCCCGAGCAGGTGAGAGTGCCGGGCATCCGGGCGGGCACCGACAAGGACGACGCGTGCCAGCGCATCGAGGATGCCGGGCTGCTGTGCGCCGCGGTGGCCGCAGGCAACGACGGGCCGGCCAACGAGGTGATCGGCACCGATCCGCCGGGGGGGAGCATGGTCCCACCGGGGTACCGGGTCACGGTCCGCCACTACGGCCCGCGCACCGTCCCCGACGTCGTCGGCCGCTTCACGACCGACGCCTGCCGGGCGATCGAGGCGAGCGGGCTGCGCTGCGCCAGCGAGCCGAACCCTGGGGTCGCCGCTTCGCCGGACGAGCTGGACGTGGTCGCCGCGCAGGATCCCGCAGGCGGGGACAGCGTCTCGCGCGAGTCCACCGTCAACGTGCGGTACTCGAACCGTGCGGTGCTCGGCGACTACCGCAACCGCCCCGGGGCCCAGGCCTGCGCCGACATCGAGGCGACCTACCGCCGGGTCGACTGCACGGTCGCCGAGGGTCAGACCGAGCAGCAGACCGGGCAGGCCGCCGGTACCGGCTACACCCAGTCGCCGGCACCCGGTGCTGCCATCACCATGGGTCAGACCGTGACGATCATCGTCGTCAAGGGCAGCCCGCGGGTCCCCGACGTGGGGGGCATGAGCAAGGACCAGGCGTGCCAGACGCTCGACGACGCCGGCTACGGCTGCGACGCCCGGGCCGACGCCATTGCCCGGAACGCCGTCGTCACCACCCAGGACACCGCGCCGGGCACGCCCATGGACAGTGGCACCGTCGTCATCCACTACGCGCCGTACGAGCCGGTCGCGTTCCGGCTCTACCAGTCCGACACCGGCGAGCCGGTGTTCCTCGTCCGCATGGACGGCAACCCGGACCAGAACTACAGCACGCCCTACGGCGGCATCCTCGGCTACGGCTACGCGCAGCAGTGGGAGCAGCCCGGCTCCTGGATGATCTGGGACCACTACTGCACGAGCAATAAGACGACCTGCCTCGGCTGGTCCACCAACCACTACCAGTCCCGGAGCAACCAGCGCTTCCACGACAACTGGCAGGGCCCGCAGGAATCGGCCCGATTCGTCGCGCCGGCCGGACCGGAACAGTGTGCCGCCGGCCAGGTGCCGATGTACCGCTTCGCGGACTTCCGCAAGTCCCAGGGCGAGCATGACTACATCGTCGGATCGTCCGCGCCGGCCAATTACGGCGACTACAAGGAGTTCCTCGGTTGTCTCTGGTCGCCGTAAAACCGACGAACACCCAGCAGGATCGCCAGCCAGCACGAGGCGGAGGAGACCCCATGACCACGATCCGGGTCGAGACGGACCAGGTGAGCACGGCGAGCGACGAACTCGCCGCCCTTGCGGGCGAGGTTGCCCAGATGGCAGGCGCAGTGGTCGGTGTCTCGGCCGACTCGGCGGCGATCGCCGGTACCAGCGCCGGTCTCGCGGACCTGGCGGCGCGGTGGGGCGACATCGCCGAACGGATGACCGGTGGGCTGGCCAGGCTCGGCGTGGTCGCCGCCGCGGCCGCCGCCAGGGCCGCCCAGGCCGATCGGACCAGCTGATGGACACCGACGCCGTCCAGCGGGCCGGACTGCGCTACCCCTCCGGGAACCCGGACGACTTCACAGCTGCCTCGCACCGGCTGGCCCGGGTGTCCGCCGATCTGCAGCCGGTACCCGGCCGGGTCCAGCGGCTCGCCCGGCTCGGCGAGGCGTGGACCGGGGCCGCCGCCGAGTGGTTCCGTGCCGGGGCCGCCAGGTCTGCGTCGGGGATCTCGGACGTCTCGGGGGCGCTGCGGCTCGCTGCGCTGGCCGCCCAGGCGGCCGGGGAGGCGCTGCGCCGCCAGCAGCGGGCCGCGCGGCGGCTCGCCGAGCAGGTCAACGATGCCGAGCAGGAGTATCAGCGCGCCGACCGCGAGGCCGACCGCGCCAAGGAGCACGCCGAGCAGGCCCGCAACCGCGCCACGCAGGCGACGCTCGGGGCCGCGGGGACGTTCTCGCTCGCCGAGCAGGCTCGCGCGTCCCGGGAAGCGCAGGCCGCGACGCAGCAGGCCACCCGGGCCCGCGAACGAGCCACCCGTGCCCGCGAGCGTTACGAGGACGTCAAGCAGCGAGCCGACCGGGAGCTGACCCGGCTCGAGGAGGACACCGAGCGAGCCGACACCCGGGCCCGCAGCATGCTCGACGAGGTCAGCCGCACCCTGGCGGCCGTCGCGGACCCGGCCGCCGACCTCGGCGACTGCCCCATCGACAACCCGCTGTTCGTCACCGGCGCCGGGCTGCTGCCGTTTCTGACCCATAGCAGCCAGCTCGCCCGCAATGCGCTCACCAACCCGTTGGGTCCGCTGGCCGGCTCGGCCAGGGGGAGTGCCTACAACTCACTCGCCGGCGGCCTGCGTGAGGTGTTCCCCGGCACCTGCATCGGCCCCGAACCGCCGACGCCGCCGAGCGACCCGCCGACGCCCCAGCCCGAGCCGGTGCAGCCCCCGCCGGAGCCCGCCGACGAACCCAGCTGGTTCGAGCGGCGGCTGGAGGACGTCAAGGACCTCCCGGGGGACGTGAAGAACGTGATCGAGGACGCACCCGGCGCCATCGAGGATGGCTACCAGGCCTACGACAGCTGGACCGATCAGGCGCAGGAGGATGTCGGCGACTTGCTGGAAGACCGGCTCCCGCCGTTACCGGACCAAGGCCATGGACCGATTCCCTTTCCCTCCCCCAGGCCGGGACCCGGCTGACCTGCGTTCCCCTTATGCGTTCCCTGCGCTACGCTCTGTCGAGGGCCGGTGACACGGGGGTGAGGTGGGGATGTCCGAGGAAGCCGGGGTCTTTGTCGACCAGGCAAGTTTGGTCTCGGTTGCCGGGAGGGCCGAGTCGATCGGTGCAGCGATTCACCGGGCCGGGAGCGGCTCCGAGGAGTCGATCACGCAGGCCGCCGAGGCTCACCAGGGGACGCTGTGGGCGATCGCGCTGGGCCACGCCGTCGATCGCTGGTCGTCGAAGATGGCCGGGCTGGGCGACGACGTCACCGATGTGGGCGCCAAGCTGCGCGCCACCGAGGCCGGCTACCAGGCCAACGAGCGGGCGAACGAGCAGGTCTTGGTCGGCCCGAACCTACCGATCTGACGCCGGGGGCGCCGTGTATTACCGGCAGCTACGCGATGCCGAGCCGGGCCTGATCGAGGTCGCCGCCCGGGGTTGGCAGCGCTGGCACGCCGCCCTGCAGGATCAGCGCGATGGTTTTGCCAACCAGGTCGTCACGCCGCTGTCGGACCCGTCGATCTGGTACGGCCTGGCTGCCGCGGCCGCTCGGACCTATCTGGGCGACGTGCGTGCGACGCTGCGGTACGCCGTCGATGAGATGGAGCCGATCGCCGGGGTGTGCAGCGCCCTCGCTGGTGAGATCGGTAGGTGCCAGACGATGCTGCGCGATCTCGAGGCCCGTGTCGCCGGCCGGGGTCTCATCGTCGGCGATGACGGTGCGGTCATCATCCCGCCGGGCATGCCGCTGACGGGCGAGATGACCCGGGAGTCGCTGGCTGCTGATGCGCAGCAGCTCGGCGACGAGCTCAACGACGTTCTTCGCCGCGCCACTCAGGCCGAGCTCGCCGCGGTGGAGGCGCTCGACAAGTTCTCCGTGCAAGACATGGACCCCGCTGCGGTCGGGTCGCGACGGGCACCGTCGGTGCCCAAGCCGGGCACGCGGCCGCAGCAGGTCCACGCGTGGTGGGATGGCCTGACGCCGGGACAGCAGCAGTCGCTGGTCGAGACCCACCCGGCGCGGATCGGATCACTCGACGGCATCCCGACCGAAGCGCGCGACGCTGCCAACCGGCTCGTGCTGGCCACCGCGAAGCAGCGCCTGCTGCACCAGCGTGAGGAACTCGAGATCGGCAGGCCCGGCGACATGAACACCCGGGGGGACCGGATCCGCGCCATCGACGCCAAGCTGCAGGGCATCACCGCCGTCGAAGAGCGGCTGGACCAGCCCCAACCCGGTCGGCAGCAGGCGTACCTGCTCGGGCTGGACACGGGCAACCTCGGGCAGGCGATCGTGGCAGTCGGCAACCCCGACGAGGCCGACAACGTCGTCACATTCGTACCGGGCACCTACAGCAGCCTGGGCGGCGCCGGCAGCGGGCTCGACAAGGTCGACGCAATGGTCGACCAGGCTCAGCGAATCGATCCCCACGCGCGGACGGCGGGAGTCCTGTGGATCGGCTATGACGCGCCGCAGTCTCTGGGTGACGCGGCCGATGCGAGCTACGCCGAGAGCGCCGGCGCCACGCTCGACGGTTTCCAGGATGGACTGCGCGCTACTCACGAGGGGCCGCCATCGAACAACACGGTGGTCGCGCACAGCTACGGCTCCACCGTCGTCGGCGTCACCGCTCGCGACGAGGGTCTCGACGTCGACAACGCGGTACTCGTCGGCAGCCCTGGCGTCGGCGTAGACCATGCCCGCGAGTTGGGCCTGCACGCCGGGAACGTGTGGGCCACGAGGGCGGACAACGACATCATCCAGCACGCCTACGACCCCGGCGATCTGCAGACCCCGGTCCATCCGCAGGTTCCGACAGGTGTGCCCAACCCTGATCCCGACCTCGTACACGGCAACGACCCCACCGACCCCGATTTCGGTGGTCGAGTCTTCGCCTCGGACCCGGGCACGTCGATGTGGCGCAACCCGCGAGCCGCGCACCTGGAGTACTGG
>JBOHGT010000127.1:0-7017 GCA_050700385.1 Pseudonocardiaceae bacterium
GCTGCCCGGTGCGTTGCTGTTCGTGCGCTACGCATTCCCACCGAACGATCTGGGGTATTGCGGCCCCTCGGACAGTCAGGAGTTGCTCGGCTACGGCACGAACGGAGTCGTGGACCGGGGACTGGGCGTGTTGGCGCGGCAGTTCGACGGAGCCTGGCCCTACCTCGAGCTCATCGCCGGTGCCGTCGGCATCTCCGATCCCCTGGACCGCCGGGTCGTCGAGGCCTACTGGGTAGGCAACTCGCTGCTCGACCGGGTCGGGACGACGGCGTTCGGCAATTCGATGGAAGAGCGGTTCCGGCGGCGCAGCGGCCAGTTCAGCATGCTCGCCGAGGGTGCGCGCGCCGGCGGGGTACCGCACCACAGCTTCCACGTGTTCGGCGTCTACCCCTGGGTGGGAATGCTCGGCGACGGCCGCAAGTCCGACACGGCGTTGACGGTGCTCGATCGGTGCCGCATCCGGTGGGGGCAGGTCGACCGCGTCGAGGGTGACACCGTGCTGGTGCGAAGCCAGCCGCTGACCTGGGACGGGCAGGCGCTGGCGTTGGGCGAGCCGGTCACGGAGACCGCCACGCGGGCGGTGGGTGGCAACGGGTTCCTCAGCGACCTGGCTCCCGGCGACTGGGTGTCGCTGCACTGGGACTGGGTCTGCGACCGGCTCGATCAGCGCCAGCTGGCGAATCTCCGTCGCTACTCGCGGCGCCAGCTCGAGATCACCAACCACAAGGTGTCTCACACCGGCCCGGCGATGGTGTTGGGCTGAGCCACCGGCACGAACACCCCTCGCGCCCCCACCGCGCCACAGCCCGCGCCCGCGCGCACGCCACCAACTGACGGTCGGTGCCGCTCAGCCAGTCGTCCGGCGTGCTCGTAGCTGTGCCGCAGTGCTGGCGCCTCGCCCGGACGGCTCCCAGGTCCACGTTTGGACCTCGTCGAAGCCGGCCTTCTCGACTGCCTCGGCCAGCGCAGCCAGCCCGCCCGGCAAACCACTTCTGGTGCGCCGAGAGCAGCAGCTGCCCGCCCGGACGCAGCACCCGATGCAGCTCGGCGAACCCGGCACCCCAGTCGGGCCAGATCTGGACGTTGTTCACGGCGAGCACCACGTCCACCGACTCGGCGGGCTGGAAGGTGTCCTCCGCGACGCCCTGCACCAGCCGCACCGTGCCCCCTCTGATCAGCTCCGTGCACCGCCGGCGACAGGACGCGAGCATCACCTCCGACGGATCGAGCCCGATGACGCGCTCGGATCGTCTGGCCGCGGCATCGAGACCGACCCCGGGGCCGGGGCCCACGACCAGCACGACGTCGCGCCGGCCGAGATCGGCGAGGTCCACCAGCTTGCGCTCGGTGGCAGCGTTGCCCCGCGCCATCAGCCAACCCCCGATTCGGCCGAGCGAACCGCTGGGGCGGCCGAACGACATCTCCAGCAGCCGGGTACCGAGACTCGCCATGGCGACAGCCCAACACAGGCAATGTCCGGCAGCATCCGGGACAACCCGGAGAAGTATCCGGGTCAGCGATTGCCCAGTCCGACATCGGAGCGGGAATCGCGCAGCGCACCGCCGCCGCATACCACGCGCTGCCGCCCGGGCAGCGGGAGCACACGGCCATCATGGGCCAGTCCTACATCGTCGCCGCCTACATCGACGGCTACTCGTCGCAGTACGGCACCCCGCAGGCCTACAGCAGCAACCGCAGCTACGGCTACTTCCCACTGCCGCCCGAGGAGCAGGACACGGTAGTGCTGATGTGCAACAGTGGCTACTGATGTGCGAGCTCATCGGTATTCGCGAGGTGCGGGCGGCGGCGGAGCGGATCGAGGGCCACATGGTCCATACGCCGACGGTGGCGAGTCCAGGGTTGTCGGCTCATCTCGGCGCGCCGGTCAGCCTCAAGCTGGAGCTGCTGCAGCGGACCGGGTCGTTCAAGTCTCGCGGCGCGTTGCACAAGCTGCTGTCGCTCGGCGACGCCGAGCGCGCCTCCGGGGTCGTGGCGGTCAGCGGCGGCAACCACGCCACCGCGGTCGCCGACGCCGCGGCCGGGCTCGGTCTCGCCGCCACCGTTGTCATGCCCGAGTCGGCACCGGCGCGCTCGGTTGCCGCGGCGCGCGGGTCCGGGGCCAGGGTGCGGCTGACGCCGGACATCCCGGATGCGTTCGGGCTGACCGCCACGCTCGTGGACGAGGGGCTGACCCTGGTGCATCCGTTCGACGACCCCATCGTGCTCGCCGCGCAGGGCACGGTCGGTCTCGAGTTCGCAACACAGGCGCCGGACGTCACCGACGTGCTGGTCAGCGTCGGCGGGGGCGGGCTGATCTCCGGGGTGGCGACGGCGTTTCGCGCGCTGGCGCCCGGAGTGCGGGTCTGGGGCGTCGAGACCGAAGGTGCCGACGCGATGTCACGCGCCCTCGCCGCCGGCGACCCGGTGGCGATCGAGCCGACCTCGATCGTCACGTCCCTGAGCGCACCCGTGGTGTCACCGCTGACCCTTCGGCACGTCGGCGCTCTCGTCGAGGACGTCCTCGTCGTCTCGGACGCCGATGCCGTACGTGGGACGCTGAGCCTCGCCGAGGAGGCGAAGCTGTGGGCCGAGCCGGCCGCCGGATGTGTGGTCCCGGCGGCGCGGCGGGTGCTCGACCGGGTCGGCCCGGACGCCCGGCTCGGGCTCGTCATCTGCGGCGGCAACCTCGCAATGGCGGACCTTCGCGCCTGGGTCGACCGGTTCGGTATTACACCGCCGCCGAGCACCTCGGGTGCAACGGACGACGCCGCGGCGACGTGACAGCTGCCGCGCGCCACGCTGGCACGACTGGCGCGCCGTCACCGCCGTCTGCCGACAGATCGCCGAGCGCATGCTGGAGGACTGACCCCGTGCCACTGACCTTTCGCAACACCGACGCCACCCCCGACGACCCGGTCGAGACCTGGCCACTGGAGGGTGTCATCACCGCGCTGGAACGCGGCGGGCTGTCCCACCGACGACGCCTCGCCGCCGCCATCAAGGCGGATCCGTGGGGCCCCGTTGCCCGCACTGTCCTCGAAGCCCTGAGCGTCACCAGCCCTACGGCGTGACACCGCTGATGGAATCGGTGATCGCCCACGCTCGACAGGCAGCCGTCGACGACGAACGCGAGCAGGTTGCGGTCCGCGGCGCTCATGGTCCGGATGCGCCGGGTAGCGGACGTGGCGTGCGGCGCGGACGGGAGCGGGGATTACTCCGGGTAACTCCAAGCGATTGGTGTGCCGTTCGCGCGTATGTGCTTCATCCGTCACACTCAGACGGTTGCCAGCCCACGGTGCTCGGCGACGTCGGCGACGGCTGCCCTGCTCGGCGGGGCGCTGCTCAAGTTCTTCTGGTGGGGCTCGGTGTTCTTGATCGGCGTACCCGTGATGGCACTGCTGCTGGTGGCGGGGCCGATCTTGCTGCCGGAGTACCGCGCCCGCCAGGCGGGCCGGCTGGACCTACGAAGCGCGGCGATGTCGCTGGCCGCAGTGCTTGCCGTGATCTACAGTCTCAAGTAGATCGCCGAGAACGGCCTCGCCTTGCTGCCCACCCTGCCGATCGCCGCGGGGCTCGTTGTCGGCGTCGTCTTCGTCCGAAGGCAGCGCAAGCTCGACAAACCGCTGATCGACCTGGGGCTTTTCGGCGAGCGCACATTCAGCGTCTCGCGGGGCGCTCTCACTCTGAGCGCCGTCGTCGTCTTGATCGGAGTCGGCTATCTCACCGCGCAGTACCTGCAGCTCGTGTTGGGGCTGTCACCGCTCGAAGCAGGTTTGTGGATGCTGCTCCCACTCGGCGTGGGGATCGTCTCGATGATGCTCGCCCCGATGATCGTGCGCCGGGTTCGCCCGGGATTGGTAATCGGCGCCGGCCTGGCGCTGGCGGCGGCCGGTTTCGCGGTGTTGAGTCAGGTCGGCGGCGCCTCCGGGCTCGCGGTCGTCATCATCGCGCTGATCCTCGCCTTTTGCCGGTCTCATGCCGGTCTCGGCGCTGGGCGTCGATTCGGCATCACGATCCCAGGCCGCCGAGTCGGCGCGGGACACGCTCGGCGGTGCCACGGGCGCGGCGGACCAGCTTCCGGCAGCGCTGCTCGCCACCGCCGGGGAGGCGTTCACTGACGGGCTGCAGGTGGCCGCTGCTACCTCGTCGCGGTCGCTGTCGGGGCTTCATCGCCGACGGGTGGACACGTCGGTGCATCGTGGCCTCAGGAGTTCACCAACTGCGAAACCCGTTGGGTCGACACCTTGAGGACGGCCGCGATGTCTGCGCCGGACAGACCGGCTGCTTTGAGTCGTCGGGCGACGTCTCGGGACCGCGCTGCCGCGTTGCGCTGCGCCTGCTCGGCGTCACGAACCGCTTGCCGAGCGGCCTCCGCCTCCGCAGCGAGGCTGCCGTCGAGCTCGGGTGTGATGAAGACGGTGAAGTCTTCGGGTCCCCCGCCGAGGTCGAGGGCAAGGTAGTCACGCACCATGCGCTCCGCGCCGGCGAGAGTTCGGGACTGGGTGACGCCGACCTCGGCCTCGCCGTCGACGATGTGCAGCTCCCAGCCGTGAGCCCAACGTCGTGCTGCCACGCGGTAAGTGCTCACTGCAACCACCCCTTCGGTAGGCACGACAGACGCGTGCCAATGCTTCGAACCACTCCGGGCGAGACGATGGTGTGTCGCGGGACGGGCACCGTGTGCGCGCCGCACGGGCAACCCCACTTGGTGTGAGGTCCTCGGTCGGACAGGACCTTGCAGCCCTGACCCAACAGCGCGGACTCCACGTCCCGCAACCTCATCGCCTTGACCACGATGGTAGTTCTATCCCCCCTAGATAGCAAGCGTCAACCCCGGCTAGATAGATGTTGCCAGTCCAGGCGGCGTCGTTGCTGGTGCGTCACCGGGTGCACGCAGACCTCCTCCCGCGCTCGTCTGTCTCACGATCAATCCTGGGAACGCGGCTCGCGCAGGCGGGCGGCGTAGCCGGACATAGAAGTCCACAGGTCTTGTGGCGGCTCGGGGCTCAGCAGTCCGGCACACAGTGCCTTGTCGCTGGTGACACGGTAGGACCGGGGGTCGGCGCGGCTGTGGTCGATGTGGAGTTGGGCGCCGAACAGCCCGGCTGCGTAGCCGGCGACCATGCCGAAGGTGGCGTGGTCGTTCGCCAGGTTGTAGATCCCGGTCAGGTGCGGGCGGCGGATCGCCCGGTCAATGGCTCGCGCGGCCTCTTCGCGCTGGATGAACGGTCGCCAGTTCGTGGGCGCGTAGATGTGGACAGCACCCTGAGCGGCCTGGTGGAGCAGGCGGTGGACGGACTGCTTGAGTTCGCCTGCGGCGGGGTGGCCGTGCACGGTGGCCAGCCGCAGCACGCACGAGGCGAGCGGTGACGCGGTGACTATCTGCTCGCAACGGGCCTTGACGGCGGCGTAGGCGTTGAGCGGCTGAGGTGGGGTACCGCTCGGCGTTGTTGGAAAGCACGTCGAGTGTCCGGGCAACATGCTGGTCTTCGTCGTGCAGGTCTCCGGCCAGCATCCACACCAGCACCGACTGCTCGTCACGGTCGCCGGGTTGCAGCGACGGCAGATCGGTGAAGGGAACGCTCGGCCTGCCGTGGCGGCTGGTGCCGACGCGGCTCACTGTGATCAGCTCGTAGGTGGGATCGGGCGCGAGCAGATCGGCGACGGCCGAACCGAGGTAGCCGTGGCCGCCGACGAGCAGTACGCGCGGCATGCGGGTAGGGCCCTTCTGCTACAGAAACATCCAGTGCGGGTCGGAGTTGTCGCGGGTGAAGCCCATGTCTGGCAGTCGCGAGTGTTCGTCGTAGCCGGGAGTGGGTTGCGGTTGGATGCCGAGCTTCTGGTCGGCCTGGTTCCACAGCATGGCGTTGATGGGCTGGTAGCGGCAGAACGGGCAGGTGCGGGCGGCGTCGATGGCTCGTACGACCTGCTGCCGGAGCGGCCCGGTCCAGATGTCGTGGAAGCGGTGCCGCGTGATGTTGCCGAAGCTGGTGGTCCGGCCGTTCATCAGGTGGGCATAGCAGGGCAGGACGTCCCCGGTGGCAGCGACGAAGGCGATCAGCCCCTCACTGACGACGGGGCAGCGTGCATCGCGGGCCAGGGGCTGGCCGGCGGTGGCCTTGTCGAAGGTGCCGACGAATTTGGCGAACTGCTGCCCGACACCCAGCCGGGTGGCGTGCTGCCGGATGAGGGATCCGAGTGCGGCCAGCTCCTCGAGGGGGCGGGTGATCTGGACGTGCGGGGTGCCGATGAGCGGTCGGTAGGCGATGTAGTCCGCACCTACCTCGGCCGCGATGTCCAGGCAGCGGATCAGCGCTTCATCGTGCCCTGGCGAATCGCTGCCCGAGAAGGTGGGTGGAGGCGATCTGGTTCAACCGCCCGTCCGCGGTTGGCACGTCGAACCCCCACGTGCGTACCACGCCCGGACACTTGTCAGCTTCGTCGCGCTCGGCTCGCGTGATGGGTAGCCCCAGCCGGTCGGCCAAGTCCAGCGCGATGCCCGCGTCGATCTCGATCTGTCCGTAAGCAGCGTCCTCGCTGGCGAAGGCGGTGTGGGCCTCGAACCACAGGAACTCGCGTTCGCGCAGCAGCGGCTCGACGCTGGCCTGTTCAGCGCGGAACACGCTTCGCTGCTGATAGCAGCGCAGCGGCAGCTCAGCCCCGTCGTCCAGCCACGCCCGGTACAGCAGGGAGAAGATCGTTTCCGAGGAGATCGCGAGCGCGAGCTTCTCGGGCAGCCGGTTGCCCCGCCCGGTCTCGGTGACCCAGTACACGGCTGGCTCGAACCCGGCGATGTGGTCGACCTCGGCGGACACGACGTGCTCGGGGATCAGGGTCGGGAACAGCACCGGCTCATACCCGTGCTGTTCCAGGGTGTCCTGCACGAGCCGAGCCAGCCGGTGGGCCAGCCGCATGAACTTCGGCGTGCGGACGTAGAACCCCTCCAGCGGGTACCGGTCCTCGACGAACCCTGCGTAGTTCCCCCCGATCACCGCATCCCCTGCTTTCTGGCCTCGT
>JBOHGT010000128.1:0-8167 GCA_050700385.1 Pseudonocardiaceae bacterium
GAAAAGGTAGGTATGAAAGAATGAAGAGCTCGCCTATTCCACGCCAGCGAATTTATGATCTATACTGGTACTTTGCCTCGGAGCGGCATGCCGCCTTCGAGCGCCGCGTCTCCGGTGAACAGCAACCGTGGACCGAGGACTCGATCCTGCAGGAATTCAAGTTCTGCAACGTCTATCGGGCGGCCGACCGGGTATCCCAGTACATGATTCGGGAGGTGTGCTATCACGGCGAGCCCTGCACGCCGGAAGACCGGTTGTTCCAGATCGTTGCCTTCCGCACCTTCAGCAGGATCGAGACATGGACGGCCGTACATGAGTTTCTCGGTCACCATCCCACACTCGAGGACCTCAATGACGAGCGCTTCACGAAGGCCCTCGACCACGCCAAGCAGCATAACGGTGGCCTTTACACCGGAGCTTTCATCCTGTGCGCCACCGCCGCATATGGGAAGTCACTCAAGCACCTCAACCACGTCGAGCTGTTCCGGCACATGTTCCTGCACGATGCGCTCGGTGAGCGGCTGCTTGCCGCGGACTCACTCCACGAGGTCTACGAGCTGCTGCACGGCTACCCCCTCATGGGGGATTTCATGTCGTACCAGACCACGATCGACCTCAACTACTCAGACCTTGTCAACTTCTCCGAGAACGAGTTCACCAAAGCTGGGCCGGGCGCGCTCAGAGGCATAAAGAAGATGTTCGAAAGCCTGGGTGATTACACGCCGACCGACGTCATCCACTGGATGACGGATCGTCAAGCGGAGGAGTTCGAGCGGCTCGGCTTGCCATTTGACGGCCTGTGGGGCTGGCCGCTCCATGCCATCGACTGCCAAGGGCTGTGCTGTGAGACGGACAAGTACTGCCGCGAAGCGGTACCTGAGCTGACCAGTGCACGCAAGCGCATCAAGGCGCGGTTTTCGGTCACGCCGGAGCCGATCGAGCTCTTCTTCCCGCCGAAGTGGGGGATCAACGACAAACTCCCCCGTGGATCGGTACTCGGTGCACCCTCTCAGACCGGGAGCGTGCAGCAGGTGGTGCTCTGACAGTGCCTTGCCGCCTCTACGTAATGTGACAGCGGTGATACCGGGCTCGCCCGAGTTCGTGGTGCTGGCCGTGTCGAACTATGAGGGCGAGCTTGAGCAGGCGATCGAGACCACGGCCGGTCTGCTCGTCCGACGCGCCCGATGTTCCCGGTCGCGCAGGTCACGACGCTAGCCTGTCCAGCCTCCGTGCGACGGCGCCGACCGGGCCGTTGAGCTCGGCAGATTCACGGTTACGAGAAGCTCACCGAGCTTGAGACCACACTTGAACAATGTATTCCTGCAGCCCGGACCCGGAGTGACCCGGAGACGGGCGCCCGAGACGGGCACCGGCACAACGGCACACGGGCGCGGGACCACAAAGGGGGTGCCCGGCATGCCCGGAGAGGGCGGCGTCTGTCACGGTCGCCACGGGCGGTCGGGCCGATCAAGCACCCTACCCGCGGGCCCGCTACGGTGGCCGCACACACCGAGGGAGAGACAGTGACCATGAAGTACGACAAGAGCAAGCCAGGAAAGCCCCTTGCTCCGCTCGACCCCGCCCTGTTCGAACCACACGAGATGCGCGCCGCGCTGGCCGCACAGGACGTTGGCACCGTCTACCGGGGACTCACCGAGAACGGGGTCAGTCAGCACCAGATCGCGCGGCGCACCGGGTAGTCACAGTCGGAAGTCTGCGAAATCCTCCAGGGCCGCAAGGTCGGCATGTACGACGTGCTCGCCCGCATCTGCCAGGGCCTCGGGATACCGCGGGAAGCGATGGGCCTCTCCTACTACGGCCCCAACGGCGCCTACGCTGGCGATGTCACGGTCGCCGAACCCCCGAAGGGGGTTGATGCGAGCATGCATCGCCGCGCCTTGATCCTCTCGGGAGCGGTCGCCGCGTTCGGCCACCCCGTGCTCGGCGAGCTATTGACTCTGCCCGGCCCGTCGGCGGTGGATCTGCCGAACCAGCTCGACTGGCACCACGTGATGAAGGTGCGAGACACCACCCGCCGACTGGGTTTAGCCGGCCATGGCCAACCATCCGACCCGGACGTGTGCAGCGCGGCCGCTGCACGGGCCACCCGATTCCTGGACGTCCCGGGTGCCGAGCCGATCAGGCGGGCGCTGCTGACCGCGGCCGCGGAGCTGCACCTCGAGGCCGGTTGGGCGGCGTTCGACGCAGGCCTATATGACCGGGCCATGCACCATAACGGCCGAGCGCTGGAGATGGCCACCGAGGCGGGCGACCCCTACTGCCAGGCCGTTGCTCTGAGTCAGGCGGGGCTGGCCACCACCGAACACGGCCACCCTGACGACGGGCTGAAGATGCTCCAGCTCGCGCAGGTCACGTCCTGGCGCATCCCCCGCGACGACCGGCGCATAGTGCCTGTCGGCGAGGGCTCTCGGGAGGCGCTGGAGTCGTGCGCGCTGGCGGACTCAGCGACCGCCCTGGCCGCGCTCGGGCGTGCAGACCTCGCTGCCGCCGAGATGACGAAGGCTCGGCAGTTGTGGCAGCCCGGCCGCAGCGACCCCTTGGGGGACCCGGGCCGGGTGGCCGCGCGGCTGGAACTCGACCGCGGGCGGCTGGACGTCGCCGAGCAGCACGCCACGGCGTCAGTGCGACGCTGGGACGGCATCAGCCACGGCGGCCGCACCCGCTCGGGTATCGTGCTGGCCACGGTCTACATCCAGGCCGGGGAGCCCAAGGGCCTGACCCTGGCCAAGACGGCCATCGACGCCGTGGCGCAGCTGGACTCACCGCGGACCCGTCGGCAGCTCACCCCGCTGGTCGACGCACTGGACGGCCGGCCCGGCAGCGACGCCCGCGAGCTCGCGAGGGTGGCCCGGAAGGTCGCCGCGACCCGCGCGTGACCTGCTGCGCCGTGCTCGCGGAAGAGCAGCTGCCCGCGGGGCGGCTGCTGAGGCGCTCGCCGGGCGGGGCGGGCGCGGCGTTGTCCCCCCGGGCCGGGTTGGTGACACGGTCCGCACAGGAACTTGACCGCCGCGCGAAGGCCCATCAAGATAGGCTCCGGACGGGCAGGGTGAACTCGTTGTCGCGCCGTTGAGGGCTGACTTATACACGCCGCACAGACGGCTCATTGAGAGACCCTGCCCGTCCCCACAACACCGCCTCAGCAACGGTCCTGCGCAGCAGTCTCCTGGCTAGCTGCCGGCAACCCGCCGGGCTTCCTGTACCTGCTGGCTACGGTGTGACGGTGGACGAGGAGCTTGGTCGGTGGTGGCAGGCCGTCGCGCAGTTGGTGCAGGAAGCCCATGTCGTCCGCGGTGACCAGCTGCCCCGCATGGTCGAGCAGGCCGCGCGGCGGGTGGGGATCGAAGCCGAGCTCTACCTGGTCGACCTGGGCCAGCAGGTGCTGTGTCCGATCCTCGGCGGCGCCGAGGCGGCCCTCGACGTCGAGGGCACCGTTGCGGGCCGGGCGTTCCAGCTCAGCGAGATCCTTCCCAGTGGCGACCCCGGCACAGGGCCTGTGCTCTGGGTGCCGCTGCTCGACGGCACCGAACGGCTCGGCGTGATACGGATGCAGCTTCCCGCCGGCACCGAGCTGCCGGATCGCGCCCTCGAGGAGCGATGCTGGACGTTGTCCGGGCTCGTGGGACACATCGTGATGACGAAGTTCCCCTATAGCGACACGCTGCACCGCAGCCGGCGCAGTGAGCCGCTCTCGGTGGCGTCGGAGCTGCTGTGGCAGCTGCTGCCACCGCGGACATTCGCATCCGACCAGCTGGTCCTTACCGCGCTGCTGGAGCCCTACGACCGCATCGGGGGCGACGCCTTCGACTACGCCGTCGACGACGCCGTCGCCAGCTTCGCGGTGTTCGACGGCGTCGGGCACGACGTGCAGGCGGGCATGACCACCGCGCTGGCGCTGGCGGCGATCCGCAACGCACGCCGCTGCGGCGAGCAGGACCTGGACTCGATGGCTGGCCGGGCCGACGAGCTGATCACCGTCCAGGGCGCGGGAAGCCGGTTCGTGACCGCGGCACTGGCGAGGCTGGACACCACGACGGGGCAGTTGAGCTACCTGCTCGCCGGCCACCCGCCGCCGCTGCTGCTACGCGGGAACAAGACGGTCAAGATCCTCGAACAACCGCCCCGGGTACCGCTCGGCGTCCGGACGCACGGGCATCCCAGCAGATCTCGTACCGCCGAGGAGCAGCTAGAGCCCGGCGACCGCCTCCTCGTCTACACCGACGGCATCACCGAGGCCCGTGATCCCGACGGGCAGTTCTTCGGCACCGACCGCCTGATCGATCTGACCGAACGCGCCTGCGCATCGAATTTGCCGGCGCCGGAGACGCTGCGCCGGCTCATCCGGGCCGTGCTCGTGTACCAGGGCGGGCAGCTGCAGGACGATGCCACCTTGCTGATGGTGGAATGGTCGGCCGTCGGGCATCACCAGCTGCTACCCGCCAGCGTGTCACTCGGTTGACGGCGGGAGGCCGCAGCGTCCACCGGAAACGGGACGCGCTGCGCGTCAACGCTGAATACGGTGGGAACCAGGACAACCTCTCGGGGAGGTGTCATGACGGAGTCCACCAGTGCACTCCCCGCGCACCCGGTCGGTGCCACGCCCACCGATGCCCGGTCGCTGGCTCCGGACCTGGCGCGCGGTGCGATGCTGCTGCTCATCGCGCTGGCGAACGCCCACATCTACCTCTACGGGCACGAGATCGGCGTCCGCGGCTACCCGGTGGTCGAGACGGTCGCCGACCGGGTCGTGACGTTGGTGCAGCTGACCCTGGTGGACGGGCGCGCGTACCCGATGTTCGCGGCACTGTTCGGCTACGGCATCGTTCAGCTCCTTCGCCGCCAGACCACCGCCGGTCTCGACCCGGTGGCGGTGCGGGAGCTGGTCCGCCGGCGGGGCTGGTGGATGGTCCTGTTCGGCTTCGGGCACGCCCTGCTGCTCTTCTCCGGGGACATCATCGGCGCCTACGGGCTGCTGGCCGTGGTGCTGGCGGGGATGCTGATCCGGGCCGGCGACCGGAAGCTGCTGGTGCTGGCCGGGTTGTGGCTGATCCCGGCCGCGGTGTTCGGTGCGTTGCAGGGCCTGCCGCAGCCGCAGGGCCAGCAGGCGCTGCTGCCGTCGATGTCGTCACCCGATCCGCTGCTCGCGGCCGCGTTCCGGGTGGGCGAGTGGGTGGGGCTGAGTGTCTCCGCGGTGCTCGGCATGCTGGTGCCCGCCCTGTTGATCGGGGTGTGGGCGGCGCGCCGCCGGCTGCTCGACGATCCCGAGCAGCACCGGCCGTTGCTGCTGCGCGCGGCGGTGCTCGGTACCGGGCTGGCCGTGGCCGGTGGGCTGCCGATGGCGCTGATGGCAGCCTCGGTGTGGCCCGACCCACCGGTGTGGAGCGGCATGCTCGCCGGCATGGTGCACGCCGTGACCGGCTACGCGGGCGGGATCGGCTACGCCGCGCTGGCCGGGCTCGTCGCGATCCGCGTCCGCGACCGGCGGGGTCCGGTGGTCACCGCGTTGGCGGCCAGCGGTCAGCGGTCGATGACCTGCTATCTCGCGCAGTCCGTCGTCTTCGTGGCGGTGCTCGCGGCTTATGGCGGTGGCCTCGGCGACCGCGTGGGGGTCGCGCAGACGGCGTTGCTGGCGACGGCGACGTGGGCGCTGATCGTCCTCGTGGCCGAGGGCATGCGGCGCCGCGGGTACCGCGGGCCCGCCGAGGTGTTGCTACGCCGGCTGACCTACGGCCGCGCATGTCCATGAACTCGACACCAGCGGGGTGAGCTGCGTACTCGGCCCCGCTGGTGTCGAACTCACGGAAGGGAACGGCTGGATCAGCGCTTGTCGAGCGGGCGGAAGGTGTCCACCACGGTGTTCACCCGCGGGAGCACCCTCTCGGCGTCCGAGCCGTCGCTGGTGAACACGCCGATCGCGTAGTTGGCTGGCTTGTTCGCCACGGTGATCGCGAGGAAGCGGACCCGGACGTTCTTGGAGTTCGTGCCGATACCGGCGTAGACCAGCGCGGGCTTCGCGCCGACGTCCTCGGCCTGTATCCCGAGCAGTTGCACGTCGCGGTACTGGCGGCCGACCTGCTGGAAGAACAGCGCGGCGACCTGCTCCAGCGGGCCGGCCTGCCCCGCTCCGACCCGGAGCACGGCATCCTTGCCAGGGCTGGTCACGGTGGTGGTGCGCGCCTGCTGGGTGGTCTGCCAGTCATCGGGTACCTGGAGTGAGTACCCGCCGGCCTGGTTGACGACATCGTTGGTGTCGATGCTGTCGTCCATCGCCCATGCGGTGATACCGAAGCCGGCGGCGAGCAGCAGGGCGACGAGGGCGATCACCGAGGTGACGGGTCGGGCGCGCAGCCGGGAGATGAGGGTCTTCATGGGTTCCTTGCGTCGTGAACGGGTCCGGACAGGCCGACGGGGGCCGACGACATCATCGCCGACCCCCGTCGAGTGTTCTCAGGCGGTGTGCTTGCCCATGTGGCGGCGGGTGCCCGCCACGGTCAGCGCACCCAGGCCGATCAGTGCGAACGCACCGGCCAGCAGCGGAGCGATGTCCGAACCGGTGACGGCCAGGCCGTCCTCGTCCTTGTCCTTGCCGTCCTTCGGCGGCTCCTTGCCATCCTCCGGCGGCTTCTTCTCATCCTTGATGGTGCGGGCCAGGCTCTCGGCCTTGCCCAGCTCGACCAGGATGGCGAGCGGGGTGTTGCGCAGCAGGTCGAGGTGCAGGGCCTCCTGCGCGCTCGCCGCACCACCCGGGAAGATGAACGACTCGCCCTGGTTGAAGAACAGGCACAGCAGGGCGGGACCGTTGTCCTGCGGACCGCCGCAGCCCGGCGGGATCGTCAGCTGCGCGGGGTCGGACAGGATTTCGGTCCGGTTGCCCGATGCGTCGAAGCCGAGCAGGTAGGAGTCACGCTTCGTCTGTCCCTGGCCACCCTCGGCCTGCGAGATCGAGGACGAAGGCAGCGCCTGGACACCCAGACCCTTGCAGATGTCGTCGGCCGGGTTCTTGGTGCCCAGGCAGAGGTCGGCGAGCTTGTTGCCCGACGCGGCGACGGTGTCGCCCTTGTGGTCGCGGTCGGTCACCCCGATCCCCTCGGCGACACCCAGCGCGACCGGAGCCACGTCGGAGCAGTCGTAGGACGCGACCGCGGTCTTGTCGTTGCCGCCCAGGCACAGCGCGAGCAGGCCACCGCGGCCGAGGGAGGTCTTCTCCTGGGCGAAGGCCTCGGAGTAGAGCAGGCTCAGGCACAGCCCACCGTTGGTGCCCTCGCACAGCGCACCGGTGAAGTTCTCGCGCTGCTCGGTGGTCCCACCGGAGTTCGCGTGGGAGCCGATGAGCTCGTTGCCGAGCAGCCCGATCACGGTCACGTCGGCCTTGGAGCTGTTGTCGTCGTTGACCGTGGCGTCGTACTTGGTGACGTCGAGCAGGTTGGTGCCCTGGTCCTCCTTGCCGAGTTCGACGTTGCCCACCTCGCCCGCGCCGTGGTCGGGGAACAGCGGGTCATTGGTCTCGTGACCGGGGGAGTCGTCGTCCTGGGTCGGCGTGCCGAGGTCGACGAGTGGGGCCGGGGCGGCCGGCCCGCCGATGTTGGGAAGCCCGGCCGGGGCGCCACCGTTGATTGACTCCGCCACCTCGTTGAACGGGGCGACCACATCATCGACGGGGTTGTCGGGCTGTGCCGACGCGGTCGCCGGCAGTAGCACCATCGCGGCCGCCGTACCGGCGGCCATGAGGGCCAGGCGGCGGCGCCGCTTGGACGTGACTGACGTCATGTTCCTGCGATCCTCCTCGTTGGGAACCTGTGCTGATGAGAAGGCGGCGGAGGCTTCGCAGGCCCCACCCGACCCCTCGCACCCGGGACGTTGGCCCGACCAGACCGTCGTGCTGCGATCTCTACGCCACCAGGTACCGGAGTCAACGAGGTGCGGAACGCATCGGATACGGACGATTTCGCAACGATGCCCGACGGGGCTCTTCCTGGGCCCGTTACGCTGCGGTACGCCGATCGTGGTGACGCGGAGCTTCACCCGTTCGGCCCAACGAGGAGTCTTGAGTACCGAGCTTTCGGGTCTTCGGTAGCGCAGTGTGTTCGCCCATCCTGGCGGGTTCGCCAACCCAGCCGAAGCTGCCCGGTCGGCTGGTCCCGCGGGGACC
>JBOHGT010000129.1:0-26994 GCA_050700385.1 Pseudonocardiaceae bacterium
CGTGAGTGATTTCGGTAGCCAGGGCTACCGAAATCACTCACGACAGGGAGGGTGCCGGCATGCGTGCCATTCAGATCACCGAGCATGGCGGTCCCGAGGTGCTGTTGCCCGCGGAGCTGCCAGTACCGGAGCCCGGCGAGGGGCAGTTGCTGGTCACGGTGGACGCCGCTGGGGTGAACTACATCGACACCTACCAGCGCACCGGTGCCTACCCGCTCGCGCTGCCCTTCGTCCCCGGACTGGAGGGCGCAGGGACCGTCACCGCCGTGGGAGCCGGGGTGGACGATGCAGCGGTGGGCGACCGGATCGCGTGGGCCGCAGCGATGGGCAGCTACGCCGAGCAGGTGGTGGTAACGGCAGACAAGGCCGTCCCGGTGCCCGACGACGTGGACGCCGAGACCGCTGCGGCGAGCATGCTGCAGGGTATGACGGCGCACTACCTCACGGTGTCCACCTACCCGGTGCAGCCCGGCGACACCGTGCTGGTGCACGCCGCCGCCGGCGGGGTGGGCCTGCTGCTCACCCAGTGGATCACCATGCGCGGCGCCCGGGTGATCGGGACGGTGTCCACCGACGCGAAGGAGCGGCTCGCCCGCGAGGCCGGCGCCGCCGAGGTGCTGCGCTACTCCGACGACCTCGCCGAGCGGGTACGAGATCTCACCGGCGGTGTCGGCGTGGCCGCGGCGTTCGACGGCGTCGGGGCGTCGACCTTCGACGCGAGCCTCGGCTCGCTGCGCTGTCGCGGCACCCTCGTGCTCTACGGAGCCGCGAGCGGGCCCGTGCCCCAGGTGGACCCGCAGCGACTCAACTCCGCGGGCTCGGTGTTCCTCACGCGGCCCAACCTGGTGCACCACACCGCGACCCGCGAAGAGCTGCTCTGGCGGGCCGGTGATGTCTTCGACGTGGTGCGGTCCGGTGCGCTGCGGATCAGCGTCGGCGGTCGCTACCCGCTCACGGATGCGCGCATCGCCCACGAGGACCTGCAGGGCAGGCGAACCACCGGCAAGCTGTTGCTGCTCCCGCGCTGACACGGTCCGCACCCCGATAAGGGTCCGAAACGGGGCCCGGCGTGGCACTGGCGCTACAGCGGCCAACCAAGACCAAGGGGGGGCCAGCCCAATGGAGTCCAACCCAGTGCGGAGTCGACCGCGATCGCGACGAACACCAGCGCCAGGTAAGTGTTGGACAGGTGGAAGAGCTTCATGGGGTTGGTCGGCTCGCCCCGGCGGGTCGCGGTGTGCAGCCGGTGCGCCATCGCGACGAACCACCCGCCTGCCAGCACGGCAGCGGCCGCGTACACCCAGCTCGTCGCGGGGACCAGCAGCAGGCTCCATGCCACCATGAGCCACGTGAAGATCACGATCTGTCGTGAGACGTACGCCGGGGAGGCCACCGCGGGCAGCATCGGTACCCCGACCCGGCGGTAGTCCTCGCGGAACTTCATCGCCAGCGCCCAGGTGTGCGGCGGGGTCCAGAAGAAGATCACGCCGAACATCACCAGCGCGGGCCAGCCGACCGTGCCGGTCACCGCGGCCCAGCCGATCACCACCGGCATGCAGCCGGCCGCACCGCCCCAGATGATGTTCTGCGCGGTGCGCCGCTTGAGCAGCAACGTGTAGACGAAGACGTAGAACAGGATGGTGGCTACCGCGAGCGCCGCGGACAGCAGGTTCGTGGTGGCCCACAGCCAGCCGAACGCGGCGAGGCCGAGCGCGATCCCGAACACCAGCGCGTTGCGGGGCGCCATGTCCTGGGTCACCAGCGGCCGGGCGCTGGTCCGCTTCATCTCCGCATCGATGTCTGCGTCGGCCACGCAGTTGAGCGCGTTCGCGCTGCCGGCCGCCATCGTGCCACCGAGCAGCGTGGCCGCGACCAGCCACGGCGAAGGCACGCCGCGTTCGGCGAGCAGCATCGCGGGGATCGTCGTGACCAGCAGCAGCTCGATGACCCGCGGCTTGGTGAGCGCGACATAGGCCCGCAGGATGTCGATCAACCGGCATGTCCGGGGAAGGGCCGCGGTGTCGATGCTGTGCCTCACCGCGTTCCCAGCGGGCGGGGCACTGCGATCACCGTGACTCCTCGATCGGCACTGGTCGATCCCCGCGTGCCGATGTCCGCGACGGCTCCCATCCGCATCCGGGTGTCCGGTTGAATGGTAGCCGCGCCTCCTCCCACCGTCCCTCCCGGGGCGGCGGGAGGGACGGTTGGGCCGCGGTGGACGAGTTGCGCCAGGCGCTGGACGTGTGTTGCATGAGTGAACGGGCCGTGCTGTGGTCCGTGGACCCGCGGACCCGGCCCTCGGAGGGCCGGCGGCCTCGTTACCATGACTCTCTGGAGTACAAGGTCAGGCGCCGACAGGAAATGACTGGGTCAGGTGCCCATAGGGAAGAGGTGTGTGGGATGGCCGACCAGCAGGCAGTGCACGAGCTCGCGCAGACCGACCTGACGGCGCTACAGGAGCTGGCAGCGCAGCTGCGCGTCGACTGCGTGCGCGCCAGTAGCGCCGCGAACTCCGGCCACCCGACGTCGGGGATGTCGGCGGCCGATCTCATGGCGGTGCTCGCGGCCAAGTACCTGCACTACGACTTCGCCGACCCGGCCAACCCCAACAACGACCACCTGATCTTCTCCAAGGGCCACGCCACTCCATTGCTGTATGCCATCTATCAGGCCGCAGGAGCGATCTCCGAGGAGGAGCTGCTGACGTATCGCGGCTTCCACAGCCGCCTCGACGGTCACCCCACCCCTGCGGTGCCCTGGGTGAAGGTATCCACCGGTTCCCTGGGCCAGGGCCTGCCCACGGGCGTGGGCCTGGCGCTCGCCGGCAAGCACCTCGACCGGCTGCCCTACCGGACGTGGGTGCTGTGCGGCGACAGCGAGATGGCCGAGGGGTCGATGTGGGAGGCGTTCGAGCATGCGGGCCACTACCGGCTCGATAACCTCACCGCGATCATCGACGTGAACCGGCTCGGTCAGCGCGGACCGACGATGCACGAGTGGGACCTGGACCGCTTCGTCGAGCCGGCCCGCGCCTTCGGCTGGCATGCCATCGCCATCGACGGCCACGATGTGGAGGCCATCGACAAGGCCTTCGCCGAAGCGGTGGAAACGACGGACCGGCCCACAGTCATCGTCGCCAAGACGCTCAAAGGGAAGGGCGTGAGCGCCGTCGAGAATCAGGACGGCAAACACGGCAAGGCATTGGAGGATCCCGACACCGCCATCGCGGAGCTGGGTGGTGTTCGCCACCTCCACATCGACGTGCCGAAGCCCGCGAACCACGGCAAGCCCCATGTCTTCGAGTCCGGACCCCTCGAGCTGCCCCGGTACGAGGTCGGCGAGGAGGTCGGCACCCGCAAGGCCTACGGTCAGGCACTTGCCGCCCTGGGCAGCGGCCGCGGCGACGTGGTCGCGCTGGATGGCGAGATCAACAACTCCACGTATGCCGAGATTTTCGCCAAGGCCCATCCCGAGCGCTACTTCGAGATGTACATCGCAGAGCAGCAGATGGTGGCTGCCGCGGTGGGCTTCCAGGTCCAGGGCTGGGTGCCGTACGCCTCCACCTTCGCCGCCTTCCACACCCGTGCCTACGACTTCGTGCGCATGGCCGCCGTCAGCCGCGCGAACATCTGCTTCGTCGGCTCCCACACCGGCGTCTCCATCGGCGAGGACGGGCCCACCCAGATGGGCCTCGAGGATCTCGCCATGTACCGCGCCGTACACGGCAGCACGGTGCTGTGCCCGTGTGACGCCAACCAGGTCGCACAGCTGGTAGCGCAGCTGGCCGACATCAGCGGCATCCGGTACCTGCGCACCATGCGGCCCGCGACGCCGGTCATCTATCACCCGGACGAGCGCTTCGAGATCGGCGGGAGCCGCGTACTGCGGGCCTCGGACGAAGACCAGGTGACGCTCGTGGGAGCCGGTATCACCGTGCACGGCGCCCTCGAGGCGGCCGAGATCCTGGACCGAGAGGGCATCAGGGCTCGGGTGATCGACTGCTACTCGATCAAGCCCATCGATGCGGAGACCCTGCGGGCGGCCGCGCGTGAGACCGGAGCGCTCGTCGTCGCCGAGGACCACTGGCCCGAAGGCGGCCTGGGCGACGCCGTCCTGGGGGCCCTTGCCGACGCTGACGAGTGCCCGCGGGTGACCAGGCTCGCGGTTCGCGAAATGCCGACCTCCGGTAAGGCCCAGGAGCTGTTGGCCGCCGCCGGTATCGACGCCGCTGGCATCGCTGAGGCGGCCCGCCGCCGCGTGCACTGATCGTGGATCCGCCAACTCGCGCATCGCGAGCCACATCGGGAGGCAACACCCACCGTGAGTACGACCAACCCGCTGCAGGCCCTGTCCGCAGCCGGGGTGTCGATCTGGCTGGACGACCTGTCCCGCCAGCGGTTGACCTCCGGCAACCTCGCCTCGCTGATCAACGACCGGAACGTCGTCGGAGTCACCAGCAACCCGACCATCTTCGCAGCGGCCATGGCCGACGCCGAGGATTACGCCGGGCAGGTGCGTGAGCTCGCCACCCGCGGTGCCTCCGCGGACGAGGCGGTCCGTGAGATCACCGTCGCCGACGTGCAGCAGGCGTGCGACCTGTTCAGCGGCACCTGGGAGCGCACCGGTGGCGTCGACGGGCGGGTGTCGCTGGAGGTCGACCCCCGGCTGGCGCACGACACCCGGGCAACGATCGCGCAGGCCGCCGACCTGTGGAAGACGGTGGACCGGCCCAACCTGATGGTCAAGATCCCGGCCACCCGGGAGGGGTTGCCGGCGATCACCCGCAGCCTGGCGGACGGGATCAGCGTCAATGTCACGTTGATCTTCTCGCCGTTGCGTTACCTCGAAGTGATGGAGGCCTTCCTCGACGGGCTGGAACAGGCGCGCGCCAATGGCCACGACCTGACCATCCTCGCCTCGGTGGCGTCGTTCTTCGTCTCCCGCGTCGACACCGAGGTGGACCGCAGGCTCACCGGGCTCGGCACCCCCGAAGCTCTCGCGCTGCAGGGGAAGGCCGCAGTCGCGAACGCCCGGCTGGCCTACGCGGCGCACCAGGATGTCTTCGAGTCCACGCGGTGGGCCGCGCTGGAGGACGCCGGGGCCCACCCGCAGCGGCCGCTGTGGGCGTCGACCGGGGTGAAGAACCCGGACTACCCCGATACGCTCTACGTCAGGGAGCTGATCGCCCCAGGCGTGGTGAACACGATGCCGGAAAAGACGCTGCACGCCTTCGCCGACCACGGCGAGGTGCCCGGCGACCGGGTGTCCGGCACCGGCGAGCAGGCCAGCGCCACCTTCGACGCGCTGGCCGCGGCCGGCGTCGACGTCGACGACGTGTTCGTGACGCTCGAGCGCGAGGGCGTGGAGAAGTTCGCGAAGTCCTGGGTGGAGCTGATCGAGACCGTCGAAGGGCAGCTCGCCAAGGCCGCCCGGTCGACAGCAGCGCAGGCCTGAGCCGGTGGCCGAGCTCACCGTCGAGGTCCGCACCGCCGCCCTGGCGGCCGACGCCGAGCCCATCATCGAGCAGCTGGTCGAGCAGCGGGTGGCCTCCGCGCTGGCCTCGCAGGATCCCACGCTGTGGGGACCTGACGCGTGCGACGAGGCCGCGAAGCGGTTGTCCTGGGTGAGCCTGCCGGAGACGTCCCGGCCGTTGCTCGCCACCATCGAGGCGCTGCGTGCGCAGCTGCACGCCGACGGCATCGACCGGGTGGTGCTCGCCGGGATGGGCGGCTCTTCGCTGGCCCCCGAGGTCATCTGCGCGACGGCCACCATCGGAAACCGCTCGAGTCGGCTGACGGTGCTCGACACCACCGACCCCGGTCAGGTGGCCGACGCACTCGCCGGGGACCTCGAGCACACCGTGCTGGTCGTCTCCTCCAAGTCGGGCTCCACCGTGGAGACCGACAGCCACCGCCGGATCTTCACCGAGGCATTCACCGAGGCGGGCCTCGACCCCGCCGCGCACCTCGTCGCCGTCACCGACCCTGGCTCATCGCTGCAGCGCCTCGCCGAGGAGGCCGGCTACCGCGCGGTCATCACGGCCGACCCTAACGTCGGCGGGCGCTACTCGGCGCTGTCCGCGTTCGGGCTGGTCCCGGCCGGCCTGGCCGGGGCCGACATCGCCGCGCTGCTCGATGAGGCGACCGCGGTCGCCGACGCCCTCGCCGCCGACGAGGCGACCAACCCCGCGTTGCAGCTGGCCGCCACGCTCGCCGCCGCGCACTCCCGCGGTGCGGAGAAGGTAGCGATGGCCGACACCGGGTCGGGCATCGTCGGGTTCGCGGACTGGGCGGAACAGCTCATCGCCGAGTCCACCGGCAAGCAGGGCACCGGCCTGCTCCCGGTGGTCGTGGAGGGACCCGGCGCGCCGGGGTTCCACGATGCCGGACCGGACACCACCACGGTGGCGATCGGCCCGGCCTGCGACGGGGCCGACGTCGCGGTCGCGGGCACTCTCGGGGCCCAGTTCCTGCTCTGGGAGCACGCGGTCGCACTGGCCGGGCGACTGCTGGGGATCAACCCGTTCGACCAGCCCGACGTGGAGGCGGCCAAGTCCGCCGCCCGCGAGCTGCTCGACGGCGGCGCGGCCGACGCCGGCGAGCCGGCCTTCGTCGATGGCGCCATCGCAACCTATGTCCTGGGGGACTGGCTGCCCGCCGGTACCCGCACCGTGACCGGGGCGCTGCAGGCGCTGTTCACGGCCGTCCCGGAACACGGCTACCTCGCGGTGCAGGCATACCTCGACCGGATGGTGGACGCCTCTGCGGCAGTGCTGCGAGCCGAGCTGACCAGTCGGACCGGGGTGCAGACGACCTTCGGGTGGGGCCCGCGGTACCTGCACTCCACCGGTCAGTACCACAAGGGCGGGCACCCCAACGGAGCCTTCCTGCAGCTCACCGGCGAAGTCGACGATGACATCGAGGTGCCCGGCACCCCGTTCACCCTCGGCACCCTGCAGCGGGCACAGGCACTGGGTGACGGCAGAGTGCTCGCCGCGCACGGCCGCCCGGTGCTGCGGCTGCACTTCGTCGAGCGGGCGGCCGGGCTGGTGGCGCTGGTCCGTGCGGTGCAGCAGCTCGGCGCCCGGCAGCAGCCTGGTCGACTGGAGGTCCGGGCGTGACCCGGCCCGCGCACCGCGGATCTCTCACCTCCAGCTGGCGCAACCCCCTCAGGGATCACCGGGACAAGCGGCTGCCCCGGATCGCAGGCCCGTGCGGCTTGGTGATCTTCGGTGTGACCGGGGATCTGGCCCGCAAGAAGCTCATGCCCGCGATCTACGACCTGGCCAATCGAGGCCTGCTGCCACCGGGTTTCGGCCTCACCGGCTTCGCCCGGCGGGACTGGGCCGACCAGGACTTCGGCGAGGTGGTGTATGAGGCGGTCCGGGAGCACTCGCGCACCCCGTTCCGCCAGCAGGTGTGGAACCGGCTCGCCGAGGGGTTCCGGTTCATCCCGGGCAGCTTCGACGACGACGCGGCCTTCGACAACCTTGCCGCCACGGTGTCCGACCTCGATCGGATGCAGGGCACCGGTGGTAACCACGCGTTCTACCTGGCGATCCCGCCCGCGTCGTTCCCGGTGGTGTGCAAGCAGCTCGCCCGCTCCGGCCTGGCCGAGCAGCACGGCGACCAGTGGCGCCGGGTGGTGATCGAGAAACCGTTCGGGCACGATCTGACCAGCGCCCGCGAGCTCAACGATGTGGTCAACGACGTCTTCCCCGAGGAGTCGGTATTCCGTATCGACCACTACCTCGGCAAGGAGACCGTGCAGAACATCCTGGCGCTGCGTTTCGCCAACCAGCTGTTCGACCCGATATGGAACAGCCATTACGTCGACCACGTGCAGATCACCATGGCCGAGGACATCGGCCTGGGTGGCCGCGCCGGCTACTACGAAGGCATAGGCGCGGCCCGCGACGTCATCCAGAACCACTTGCTGCAGCTGCTCGCGCTCACCGCGATGGAGGAGCCGGTCTCCTTCTCTCCTGACGCGCTGCGCGCGGAGAAGGCGAAGGTGCTCTCCGCGACCAAGCTGGTGGGGCCGCTGGACGAGACCACCGCGCGCGGGCAGTACACCGGCGGCTGGCAGGGAGGGCAGTGGGTCGTCGGGCTGCTCGACGAGAAGGGCTTCGACCCGACCTCCCGCACCGAGACCTTCGCGGCGATCAGCCTGGCCGTCGACACCCGCCGCTGGGCGGGAGTGCCGTTCTTCCTGCGTACCGGTAAACGGCTGGGGCGCCGCGTCACCGAGATCGCGGTGGTCTTCGAGCGCGCCCCGCACCTGCCCTTCGACGACACCATGACCGAGGAGCTCGGGCAGAACGCGCTGGTCATCCGGGTGCAGCCGGACGAGGGTGTGACGATGCGCTTCGGGTCCAAGGTGCCCGGCACCGCCATGGAGGTCCGGGACGTCACGATGGACTTCGGCTACGGCACGTCGTTCACCGAGTCCTCCCCCGAGGCATACGAGCGGCTACTGCTCGACGTGCTGCTCGGCGAGCCGTCGCTGTTCCCGGTCAACGACGAGGTCGAGCTGTCCTGGCAGATCCTGGACCCGGTGATCGAGCACTGGGCCTCGGGTGGCAAGCCTGAACCATACGTCGCGGGCACCTGGGGGCCCGCCTCGGCCGACGAGATGATGGCCCGCACCGGACACGTCTGGCGGCGACCGTGATCGACCTTGCCGGAGGCGAGCAATGATTGTCGACTTGCCCTCGACCACCACGTCCTCGGTGAACCGGAAGCTGGTCGAGCTGCGCGAGCGCGGCGGCGCCGTCGCGCTCGGCCGAGTGCTCACGCTGGTGATCGTCACCGACGACGGGGAGCAGGCCGAGGTGGCGATCAGCGCGGCCAACGAGGCCAGCCGCGAGCATCCCTGCCGGGTCCTCGTGCTGGTCAGGGGCGCCAAGCGTGGCGCGGCCCGGCTGGATGCGCAGATCAGGGTCGGCGGGGACGCCGGGGCCTCCGAGGTGATCGTGCTGCGGATGTACGGGCCACTGGCCGACCAGGGGGCGAGCGTGGTGATCCCCTTGCTGCTCCCCGACGCGCCGGTGGTGGCGTGGTGGCCCGGCGACGCGCCGCGGGTGCCCGCGGAGGATCCCGTCGGCATGCTGGCACAGCGCCGGATCACCGACGCCGCCACGCAGCGCAGCCCGGCGCGTGCGCTGCAGGCCCGACGCGGCTCCTACGTCGCGGGTGACACCGACCTCGCCTGGACCCGGTTGACCAACTGGCGCGGGCTGCTCGCGGCCGCGATGGACCAGCCGCCGCACGAGGACGTCGACTCCGCGACAGTCACCGGCGCCATCGACTCGCCGTCCACCGACCTGCTTGCCGGCTGGTTGAGATCGTGCCTGGGGGTCCCGGTGCACCGGGAGCGGTCGGAAGCCGGTGGGGGCATGGGGTCGGTGGTGCTGGCCCGCCGATCGGGGCCGATCGAGCTCTCCCGCCCGAATGGCAAGACCGGCATTCTGAGCCAGCCCGGCCAGCCCGACCGGCGGGTCGCGCTGCAGCGACGCAATGTGCGGGACTGCCTCGCCGAGGAGCTGCGCCGGCTCGACCCGGACGAGATCTACCAGGTCGCCCTGGAGGGCTTGGCCGGCATCGAGGGGCGGGCAGGCGCCCGGCGGGGCGGGACCAGGCCGTGACACCACCCGACGTGGTCGTGCACGGCACACCCGAGCTGCTCGCGGCCGCCGCGTCGGCCCGGCTGGTGACCCGCGTGGTCGACGCGCAGGCCGCGCGCCGCACCGCCTCTGTCGTGCTCACCGGGGGCGGTACGGGGATCGCGCTGCTACAGCAGCTGGCCACCAACCCTGCGGCGCGCGCGGTGGAGTGGTCCCGCGTGGACCTGTTCTGGGGTGATGAGCGGTTCCTGCCGGCTGGTCACCCCGACCGCAACGAGACGCAGGCCCGAGCTGCGCTGCTCGACCACGTCGGAGTCGACCCTGCCCGGGTGCACCCGATGGCACCCTCGGACGGGGTCGCGGGCAACGATCCGGATGCGGCTGCCCGCGCCTACGCCCAGCTGCTGGCCGATCTCGCCCGGCCCGAGGACCACGGGGCCGTGCCCACGTTCGATGTGTGCCTGCTCGGCATCGGTGAGGAGGGGCATGTCGCGTCGATCTTCCCTGCTTCGCCCGCGGTGTACGAGACCGAGCGCACCGTGGTCGGCGTTCGGGGCTGCCCCAAGCCGCCGCCGACCCGGGTGTCGCTCACCCTGCCCGCGATCCGCTGCGCCGCCGAGGTGTGGATCCTCACTGCCGGCGCGGCCAAGGCCCCGGCCGTCGCGATGGCGCTGGGTGGTGCCGGCCAGGTGCAGCTACCCGCCGCAGGCGCACGCGGCCGGCGGCGGACCCTGTGGCTGCTCGACCGTGCGGCCGCCGCGAAGCTGCCGCGGGAGTTCACCCCGCCGAACGTCTGACCCACCACGCGTTCTGGTGCCAGAACGCGGTAATCCGGCTTCGATAACCGCGTTCTGCCACCAGAACGCGCTTTTCGCACGTTCGATTGCCGCGTTCTGCCACCAGAACGCGGTTATCCGACGGGGGCGGGCTCGTCGAGCAGGCGGCCCCGCAGGTGGTCGTCGTAGGCGGCCAGATCGAGGAAACCGTGCCCGCAGTAGTTGAACAGGATCACCCGCTGCTCGCCGGCCTCCTTCGCGGCCAGCGCCTCGTCGATCACGGCCCGCACGGCGTGCGCGGCCTCCGGCGCCGCAACCTTGCCCTCCGCGCGGGCGAACTGCACCGCGGCCTCGAACACCGTGCCCTGCGGGTAGGCGATCGCCTCCATCCGACCGTCGCGCACCAGCGCCGAGATCAGCGGGCTGTCGCCATGGTAGCGCAGCCCGCCGGCGTGGATACTCGGCGGCACGAAGTCGTGGCCGAGCGTGTACATCGGCAGCAACGGCGTGAACCCGGCGGTGTCACCGAAGTCGTACTCGAACCGGCCTCGGGTCAACGTCGGGCACGACGCCGGCTCCACGGCGAGCAACCGCACCCCGGCGTCCGGCACGAACGGGAAGCTGATCCCGCCCAGGTTGGACCCGCCGCCGCAGGGCGCGATCACCACATCGGGCAGCCGCTCCCCGGCCAGCCCCAACTGCTCGCGGGCCTCCAGCCCGATGACCGTCTGGTGCAGCAGCACGTGGTTGAGCACCGAGCCAAGCGAGTAGTGGGTGTCCTCCCGGCCCACGCAGTCCCGCACCGCGTCCGAGATCGCCGCGCCGAGCGAGCCGGGGTGGTCGGGCTCGTCCACCGGTGAGGGCACCACCGAGCCACCCCACGTCTCCATGATCACGCGACGATAGGGCTTCTGCTCGAAGCTGGCGCGGACCATGTAGACCGCGCAGTCCAGGTCGAACTGGGCGCAGGCGAACGCCAGCGCGGTCCCCCACTGCCCGGCGCCGGTCTCGGTGGTCAGCCGCCGCACGCCGTCCCGGGCGTTGTAGAAAGCCTGCGGCACAGCGGTGTTGGGCTTGTGGCTGCCGGCCGGTGAGCCGGACTCGTCCTTGTAGTAGATCCGGGCGGGGGTGCCCAGCGCGTGTTCCAGGCGGGTGGCCCGGACCAGCGGGGTCGGGCGCCACAACCGCAGGATGTCGAGCACCTCGCCGGGGATGTCGATCCACGGCGCGGTGGTCATCTCCTGCTCGATGAGCGCCACCGGGAACAGCGGGCTGAGATCGTCGGGCTCGAGTGGCTCACGGGTCGCCGGATGCAGTGGTGGCTGCAGTGGAGCGGGCAGGTGCGGGGCGACGTTGAACCAGGCCGACGGGATCTGCTCCGGCGGCATCGTCCAGCGGGTCATCGGCAGCAGTCCTCCTGGCTGGGTGCGGATAGTAGCCGGAAGCCTACTGGGGGTGGTCAGTGCTCGCGCGCCGACTTCAGCTTGGCCAGCGCCTCGGCCAGGATGGCCTCACCGTCAGCGTCGGACCGACGCTCCTTGACGTAGGCCAGGTGCGTCTTGTACGGCTCGGTCCGCGGTGCGGCGGGAGGCTTCTCCTCGTTCTTGCCCGCCGGGAAGCCGCAGCGGGGGCAGTCCCACGTCTCGGGTTCCTCGGCGCCCACCGCGAAGGATGGGCGCGACTCGTGGCCGTTGGCGCACCAGTAGGAGACCCTCCGCCGTGGCGCGGACTCCCCCCGCTCGGACTCACCCATCGGACCTGCTCCGACCCGCGTCCCGCGGATCGCGTTGCCACTTGCCATCGACCCCTCACACCCTTGCGCGGGCCACCCGGTGCGTCCGGGCTGCTCAGCCGATCTTGATCAAGAGTCCGATCCCCACGATGGAGATCACCCACACCGACCCGACGAACAGCGTGATCCGGTCGAGGTTCTTCTCCGCAACGCTGGAGCCGGACAGGCTGGACTGCATGCCGCCGCCGAACAGTGAGGACAGACCACCGCCCCGGCCCCGGTGCAGCAGGATCAGCAGGACGAGTACCGCGCTCGTGAGCAGGAGCACGATCTGCAGGAAGAGTCTCATCACATCCTCGTCGTCCGCGGTTGCTGCCCGAGGTTACTCGTTGCGCCGTCGGGTGACGGAACCGGACTCACGGCAGTGGGCCGCCGGCGGCCAGCGCGCAGAGCTTGGCGAACTCCTCGGCGTCCACGCTGGCGCCGCCGACCAGCGCCCCATCGATGTCGGCCTGCCCTACCAGGTCTGCGACGTTGTTCGCCTTCACCGAGCCGCCGTAGAGCACCCGCACACCGTCGGCGACCTCGCCGCCGTACTTCCCGGCCAGCCCGGCGCGCAGTGCGCCGCACACCTCCTGGGCGTCCGCAGGCGTGGCGACCCGTCCCGTGCCGATGGCCCACACTGGCTCGTAGGCGATCACGACGGCACCGACCTGCTCCGCGGTGAGGCCCTTGAGCGCCGCGAGCAGCTGGGCCGTGCAGTGCTCGCCGTGCTGGCCGGACTCCCGCACGTCCAGCCCCTCCCCCACGCACAGGATCGGTACCAAGTCGTGTCGCAGCGCCGCGCGTACCTTGCTCGCGACCACCGCATCGTCCTCGCCGTGGTGCTCGCGCCGCTCGGAGTGGCCGACGACGACGTAGCTGCAGCCGAGCTTGGCGAGCATGGGGCCACTGATGTCGCCGGTGAACGCGCCGGAGTCCTTCGGGGCCAGGTCCTGGGCACCGTAGCGGATCAGCAGCCGGTCGCCGGCGACGAGCGTCTGCACGCTGCGCAGGTCGGTGAACGGGGGCAGCACCGCTACCTCGACCTTGTCGAAGTACTTCTCCGGTAACGAGAACGCGAGCTTCTGTACCAGGGCGATGGCCTCGAGGTGATTGAGGTTCATCTTCCAGTTGCCCGCGATGAGCGGCTGGCGTGCCATCAGCGGTCCTCCAGCACCGTGAGCCCGGGCAGCGGCGCGCCCTCGAGGTACTCCAGTGACGCCCCGCCCCCGGTGGAGATGTGCGAGAACCCGTCCTCGGGCAGCCCGAGCAGCCGGACCGCGGCGGCCGAGTCACCGCCGCCGACCACGCTGAACGCCGCCGACCCGGCGACGGCCTGCGCGACCCCCCGGGTGCCTTCGACGAACGGGGCGACCTCGAAGACGCCCATCGGCCCGTTCCAGAACACCGTGCGGGCCTCGAACAACCTGCCGGCGAACGCCTGCACTGTCTCCGGGCCGATGTCGAGCCCCTTCCAGCCTTCCGGGATGGCGTCGGCGGGCACCGTGCGGGTGCGCGCGTCGGCCGCCAGCTCCTTTGCGACAACCACGTCGACCGGCAGGACGATCTTGCCTCCGGACTGCGACAGCAGGTCGGCGCAGGTGCCCACCATGTCGGTCTCCAGCAGGGAGTCGCCCACCGCGTGCCCCTGCGCGGCGAGAAAGGTGAAACACATCCCCCCGCCGACCAGCAGCGTGTCGACGGTCGGTAGCAGCGCGGAGATGACGCCGAGCTTGTCGGAGACCTTCGACCCGCCGAGCACCACGGCGTAGGGGTGGTCCGGGTCGGTGGACAGCCGCCGCAAGGTGTCCACCTCGGCCGCCACGAGCGTCCCGGCGTATGCCGGTAGCCGCTGCGCCACGTCGTAGACCGAGGCCTGTTCGCGGTGCACCACCCCGAAACCGTCGGAGACGAACGCGGCCCCGTCGCCGACCAGGCCCACCAACTCATCGGCGAGCGCGCCGCGTTCCGCGACGTCCTTGCTCGTCTCGCGGGAGTCGAAGCGCACGTTCTCCAGCAGCGCGACGTGCCCGTCGGTGAGCCCGTCGACGACCGAGCGCGCCGACGAGCCCACCACGTCGGTGGCGGCGGCGACCCCGCTGCCGAGCAGCTCGGCAAGCCGTTCCGCCACCGGCTGCAGCGAGAACTGCGGGTCGGGCGCACCCTTCGGGCGGCCCAGGTGCGCGGTCGCCACGACCCGGGCACCCCCTCCCGTCAGAGCCTGCAGCGTGGGCACCGAGGCGCGGATACGGCCGTCGTCGGTGACGGTGCGGCCCTCCAGCGGAACGTTGAGGTCAGAGCGGACCAGCACCGTCCGGCCCTCGACGCCCGCTTCGAGCAGGTCGTCGAGGGTCCTCACAGCTTGGCACCGACGAGCGCGGTGAGATCGGCCAGCCGGTGAGAGAAACCCCACTCGTTGTCGTACCAGCCGACGATCTTGACGTGGTTGCCGATGACCCTGGTCATCGGCCCATCGAGGATGCATGACGCCGGGTCGGTGACGATGTCGGTGGAGACGATCGGGTCCTCGGTGTAGCGCACGATCCCCGCCAGCGGCCCCTCGGCCGCAGCCAGGAACGCGGCGTTGACCTCCTCGACGCTGGTGTCGCGGGACACGGTGGCCGTGAGATCGGTCACCGAGCCGGTCGGCACCGGCACCCGCAGCGCGATGCCGTCCAGCCTGCCGTTGAGCTCCGGCAGCACCAGCCCGATCGCCTTGGCGGCGCCCGTGGAGGTCGGAACGATGTTCTGCGCTGCGGCCCGGGCACGCCGCAAGTCCTTGTGCGGCCCGTCCTGCAGGTTCTGGTCCGCGGTGTAGGCATGGACCGTGGTCATCAGGCCCTGCTCGATACCCAGCGCGTCATGCAGCACCTTGGCCATCGGGGCCATGCAGTTCGTGGTGCACGACGCGTTGGAGATCACGGTCTGGGAGCCGTCGTAGGAGTCGCCGTTGACGCCGAGCACGACCGTGAGGTCCTCGCCCTTCGCCGGCGCCGAGATGATGACCTTCCGGGCGCCGCCCTCGTCGACGTGGCGGCGCGCGTCGGAGGCATTGGTGAAGAAGCCGGTCGACTCGATGACGATGTCGACGCCGAGGTCCTTCCAGGGCAGGTTGCCCGGGTCCCGCTCGGCCAACGCCTTGATCGTGCTCCCGTCGACCTCGATGCCCTCTGCGGTGACCCGGACCTCCTCGGCGAGCCTGCCCAGCACGCTGTCGTACTTGAGCAGGTGCGCCATCGTCGCGACGTCGCCCAGGTCGTTGAAGGCGACGATCTCGATGTCGTGGCTGCTGGCCTGCACGGCGCGCCAGAAGTTGCGGCCGATCCGGCCGAAACCGTTGACGCCTACCCGAACCGTCATTGACTTCTCCTTCGTGCGCACGGCGCTGGCTGGTGCCCAGCGTAACGGTGGCCGCACGCTCCGCGGGGAACCGGGCAGGCATCGACCACGCACACGTCGATTTATGCCCCGATCGCACCAGACACCGGCTCAGGCCTCGAGCATGTCCGGCGTGACCGCGGACTCGGTGTCCGGCAGCCCACGGTCACGGGCCCGCTTGTCGGCCAGCGCGAGCAGTCGCCGGATCCGGCCCGCGATCGCGTCCTTGGTCGTCGGCGGGTCGGCGAGCTGGCCGAGTTCCTCCAGCGACGCCTGCCGGTTCTCCAGCCGCAGCCGGCCCGCGCAGCGCAGGTGCTCCGGGGTGTCCTCGCCGAGCAGCTCCAGGGCGCGCTGAACCCGGGCCGCCGAGGCGACCGCGGCACGGGCGGAGCGGCGCAGGTTGGCGTCGTCGAAGTTCGCCAACCGGTTGGCGGTTGCCCGGACCTCGCGGCGCATCCGACGCTCCTCCCAGGCCAGCACCGAGTCATGTGCCCCGAGCCGGGTGAGCAGGGCGCCGATGGCGTCGCCGTCGCGCACCACCACGCGGTCGGCGCCCCGCGCCTCCCGCGCCTTGGCCTGGATGCCCAGCCGGCGGGCCGCGCCGACCAGCGCCACTGCTGCCTCCGGGCCGGGGCAGGTGACCTCCAGCGCCGAGGAGCGTCCCGGTTCGGTGAGCGACCCGTGGGCGAGGAACGCCCCGCGCCACGCGGCCTCCGCGTCACACAGACCGCCGGAGACGACCTGCGGCGGCAGCCCCCGCACCGGCCGCCCCCGCAGGTCCAACAGGCCGGTCTGGCGGGCCAGGCCCTCGCCGTCGCGGACCACCCGCACCACGTAACGGGTGCCCTTGCGCAGCCCGCCCGCAGTGATGAGGTGCACGTCGGAGGTGTGCCCGTAGACCTCGTGCACCTCCTTGCGCAGCCGGCGGGCGGTGGACCCGGTGTCCAGCTCGGCCTCGACCACGACCCGGCCGGCGATGATGTGCAAGCCGCCTGCGAACCTCAGCAGCGAGGAGATCTCGGCGCGGCGGCAGCAGGTCTTCGTCACGCGAAGGCGGCTCAGCTCATCCTTCACCGCAGCGGTCATCGCCACCCGGCTCCTCCTCTCGCTCGGCCGGCGGCCCCGGGTGAGCACCGGTGGGACCGCCGGCACCGGCTCCGACCGGGTGCACCGGATCCGCGGCCAGTATCCGGCCCAGCGCTGCCGCCAGCGCCGCCGGATCGTGCCGGTCCGAGTCGGGTCCGGTGGCGACCTGGTCAAGGTACGCGTGCCCGCCCAGTTGCGCCGCCGACCGGTGCAACCGGGCGGCGGCGGCCACCGCACCGGTGTCGGCGAGCACGGCGTCGACGGTGAACCCTGCCGGGGCGTGCTCGGACAGGACGTGCAGGTGCTGCTCAGGGGAGAACCCCGCGGTCTCACCGGGCTGCGGGGCAAGGTTGAGCACCAGCACGCGACGCGCGGCGGTGCCGGCCAGCGCGTCGGCGAGCTCGGGCACCAGGAGATGGGGCAGCACGCTGGTGAACCATGAGCCGGGACCGAGCACGATCAGATCGGCGCCGGCCACCGCGCGCACCGCCTCGTCACACGCCCGGGGGCGTTCGGGGTACAGCCGCACCCGGCGCACCCGGCCGGGAGTGGTGGCCACGGCAACCTGCCCGCGGATGCGGTGCAGCGTGCCCGGGTCGGTGTCCAGGTCCGCGACGTCGGCCTCGATGTCCAGCGGTTCGACGGTCATCGGCAGGACCCGGCCGCGGACCCCGAGCAGCCGGCACGCCTCGTCGAGCACCGCCACCGGGTCACCGAGCACCTCCAGCAACCCGGCGAGTAGCAGGTTGCCCACCGCGTGCCCCGCAAGCGCCCCGTTGCCCCCGAACCGGTGCTGGAACACCTCCCGCCAGCGCAGCCCCCCGTCATCGGGCGCAGCCAGCGCGGCCAGCGCCATCCGCAGGTCGCCGGGCGGCAGCACGCCGAGCTCACGGCGCAGCCGGCCGGAGGATCCGCCGTCGTCGGCGACCGTCACCACCGCGGTGACGTCGTCGGTGAGCCGGCGCAGCGCCGACAGCGTCGCGTACAGGCCGTGCCCGCCGCCCAGCGCGACAGCACGGGGTGCCCGGCTCACTCGCGCCCCACGTCCCGGTGCACGACCTTCACCGTGGTGCCGTCCTCCCCGGCCAGCCGCCCGGCGAGCGCCTCGGAGATCGCCACGCTGCGGTGCTTGCCGCCGGTGCAGCCCACCGCGACCGTCAGGTAGCGCTTGCCCTCCCGCCGGTAGCCACCCCCGATGAGCCGGAGCAGCTCGTGGTAGCGGTCGAGGAACTCCTCGGCGCCCTCCTGGGACAGCACGTAGTTGCGCACGTCGGCGTCGGTGCCCGCGAGGTCGCGTAGCTCGGGGATCCAGAACGGGTTGGGCAGGAACCGCACGTCCACCACGAGGTCGGCATCCATCGGCAGCCCGTACTTGTAGCCGAAGGAGAGCACGGTGATGCGGGTGGCCGCCGCGCCCTCCCCGCCGAACGCGCTCTCGATCTTCGCGCGGAGCTGGTGCACCGACAACCCGGTGGTGTCCAGCACCAGATCCGCCTCGTCGCGCAGCGGGGCGAGCAACGCCCGCTCGGCGGCGATGCCCTCGGCGAGCCGGCCGTCGCCCTGCAGCGGGTGGCTACGCCGGACCTGCTCGAAACGGCGGATCAGCACGTCGTCGGTGGCCTCCAGGAACAGCACCTTGGGCCGGTACCCACGTGCGTCCAGGTCCTTGATCACCGCAGCGAGGTCGTCGGTGAAGGCGCGGCTGCGCACGTCCATCACGACGGCGACCCGGGTCACCACGCCCTGCGAGCTGGCACCGAGCTCGACCATGGTGGCGATCAGCTCGGGCGGCAGGTTGTCCACCACGAACCAGCCGAGGTCCTCGAGGACCTTGGCTGCGGTGCTGCGCCCGGCCCCGGAGAGCCCCGACACCACGGTCACCTCGATGCCCCCGGGAGGGGGGCCGACCAGCGGGTCCGACGGGCCGCCGGCATGCTCGGTCACGGTGCCTCCGCGTCCTGCGTACCGGCCGGGGCCAGGGCAGCCTGCACCGCCTCCGCGGTGCGACGGCCCACTCCCGGGACCTCGGCGATCTCCTCGATGCTGGCCTGCTTCAACCGCCGCAACGAGCCGAAGTGCCTGAGCAGCGCGGTACGGCGGGCGTCACCGAGCCCGGCGACATCGTCCAGCGCGGAGCTGGTCATCCGCTTCGAACGCCGTTGCCGGTGGTAGCTGATCGCGAAGCGGTGCGCCTCGTCACGCACCCGCTGCAGCAGGTAGAGCGCCTCGCTGGTGCGCGGCAGGATCATCGGTTCCGCCTCGCCGGGCAGCCAGACCTCCTCGAGCCGCTTGGCCAGCCCGGCCAGCGCGACGTCGCTGACGCCGAGTTCGACGAGCACGTCGGCCGCAACCGCGACCTGGGGTGCTCCCCCATCGACCACCAGCAGGTTCGGTGGGTAGGCGAACCGGCCCGGCCGACCCGTCCCGGGGTCGATGCTCCGGTCCGAGCAGGTCTCACTCAGGTAGCGGGCGAAGCGACGACGGACCACCTCGGCGACGCTGGCCACGTCGTCGGAGTGACCGTCGCCGGCTGCCTCCCGGATCGCGAAGCGGCGGTACTCGGACTTGCGCGGCAGCCCATCCTCGAAGACCACCAGCGAGGCCACCACGTCACTGCCCTGCACGTGGCTGACGTCGATGCACTCGATGCGCAGCGGCGCGGTGTCCAGCCCCAGGTGTTCCTGGAGCTCCTGCAGCGCGGCGGAGCGGGCCGTCAGGTCGCCGGCGCGGCGCAGCTTGTGCTGCGCGAAGGCCTCGGAGGCGTTGCGTGCGACGGTGTCGGCCAGCGCCCGCTTGTCCCCGCGCTGCGGCACCCGCAGCGCCACCCGCGCGCCGCGCAGCCCGGACAGCCACTCGGTCAGGACGTCCGCGTCGGTGGGGAGCTCAGGGACGAGCACCTCGCGCGGGACCGGCTGGGCGGCATCGTCGGCCGACCCGGCCAGCGCGGCCTGCTCGCCGTAGAACTGCGACAGGAACTGCGCGACCAGGCCGGCCGTTTCGGTCTCCTCCACCTTCTCGATCACCCAGCCACGCTGGCCGCGCACCCGCCCGCCGCGCACGTGGAAGACCTGCACCGCGGCCTCGAGGTTGTCCTGGGCGAACGCGATCACGTCGGCGTCGGTGCCGTCGCCGAGCACCACGGCCTGCTTCTCCATGGCGCGGCGCAACGCGCCGATGTCGTCACGCAACCGGGCTGCCCGCTCGAAGTCCAGTTCCTCGGAGGCGGCCTGCATCCTCCGCTCGAGCCGCCGCACCATCGCGTCGGTGCGACCGGAGAGGAAGTCACAGAAGTCCTGCACGATCCCGCGGTGCGTCTCGGCGGAGACGTTGCCCACGCAGGGAGCCGAGCACTTGTCGATGTAGCCCAGCAGGCATGGCCGGCCGATCTGCCCGTGCCGCTTGAACACCCCGTTCGAGCAGACCCGGGCCGGGAACACCCGGGTCAGCAGGTCGAGGGTCTCGCGGATCGCCCAGGCGTGCGCGTACGGGCCGAAGTAGCGGACACCCTTGCGCCGCGGCCCGCGATAGACGTGCAGCCGCGGGTACTCCTCGTGCAGCGTCACCGCGAGCACCGGGTAGGACTTGTCGTCGCGGTAGCGAACGTTGAACCGCGGATCGAACTCCTTGATCCAGTTGTACTCGAGCTGCAGCGCCTCGACCTCGGTGCCCACCACGGTCCACTCGACCCCGGCCGCGGTGGTGACCATCTGGCGGGTGCGCGGGTGCAGCCCGGCCAGGTCGGCGAAGTAGGAGTTGAGCCGGCTGCGCAGGCTCTTCGCCTTGCCGACGTAGATCACGCGGCGGCGTGCGTCGCGGAACCGGTACACGCCGGGGGCGTCCGGGATGGTGCCGGGCGCGGGACGGTAGGTCGACGGATCGGCCATGATGCGTCCCAGCCTACGAGCGGGAGCCCGGTCAGTCCCGCCCGCACTCCGGTGGCGCGGGTGCATGCTCGGCATGCAGGGCGCGCAGCGTGCGGATCGCCCGCACCGCGTGACTGCCGTCGACGGACTGGATCGCCATCACGGCGATGTACTCGTCGTCGGGCAGCTCGAGCCGGGCCCAGGGCGCGCCCTCGGGGAACGAGACCCGCAGCACGAGGTCCCATGGCAACCACCGGGCGCCGAGCAGGTTGCGCACCTCGATCCCGCCGGCGTCGGCGCGCAGCCGGGGCCGCGCGAACAGCAGCGCCGCCCCGGCGAGCAGCACGCCGAGCAGCACCATGGCGACCTGGTCGGCGACCCGGAAGTACACCCCAGTCGGGGTCTGCCGCAGCAGCACTGCGATGACGGTGAAGACCGCGACGAGCACCACCGCGGACACCACGGCGACCCCGGCCGCGCGCCGCGGCCGCACCTGCAGCGGTGGGGACGTCACGGTGAGTCCCGCCCGGTCCCCGGCTCGCGCAGTCCCAGCAGCACGAGGGCTGTCTGCAGCGCGGCCACGCATGCCTCGAACCCCTTGTCCTCGGCCGCGCCGGGCAGCCCGCACCGGTCCAGGGCCTGCTCCTCGGTGTCACAGGTGAGCACTCCGTTGCCGACCGCGGTGCCCTCGTCCAGCGCGACTCTTGTCAGCCCGGCGGTCACGGCGTCGCACACGTACTCGAAGTGCGGGGTCCCGCCGCGGATCACCACGCCGAGCGCGACGACGGCGTCATGGTGGCGGGCCAGCTGCTGGCAGACCACCGGCAGCTCCACCGCCCCCGGGACCCGCACGACGGTGGGCTCGGCGACGCCGGCCTGCCCCGCGGCGGCCACCGCCCGCTCCAGCAGGGCAGTCGTGACCTGCTCGTGCCAGCGGGTCGCGGCGATGCCCACCCGCAGCTGCCCGCAGGCGGGCACCGTCGGCGGCGGCCGCCCGGTGGCACTCATGCGGTCACCCCACCTGTCCCGTCGAGCCCGGACAGGTCGTGGCCCATCCGGTCTCGCTTGGTGCGCAGGTAGCGCAGGTTCTCCGCGTTGGGGCGGATCGGCAGCGGGATCCGGTCCACGATCTCCAGCCCGTAACCCTCCAGGCCGGCCCGCTTGGCCGGGTTGTTGGTGAGCAGCCGCATCGAGCGCACCCCGAGGTCGAGTAGGATCTGCGCGCCGATGCCGTAGTCGCGGGCGTCCGCCGGCATACCCAGCGCCAGGTTGGCGTCGACTGTGTCGGCGCCGGCGTCCTGGAGCTGGTAGGCCTGCAGCTTGTGCATCAGCCCGATACCGCGGCCCTCGTGCCCACGCACGTAGAGCACCACGCCGCGACCCTCGACGGCCACTGCGGCCAGCGCCGCGTCCAGCTGCGGACCGCAGTCGCAGCGCAGCGAGCCGAAGACGTCCCCGGTGAGGCACTCCGAATGCGCCCGGACCAGGACGTTGCGGCCGTCCCCGATCTCGCCGTACACCAGCGCGATGTGCTCGATGCCATCCAGCAGCGAGTCGAACCCGATCGCCCGGAAGTCGCCGTGCGCCGTGGGCACGCGCGCCTCCGCGACCCGCTCGACCTGCTTCTCGAACCGCCGCCGGTAGCCGACGAGATCCGCGATCGTGATCAGCTGCAGGTCGTGCTCGGCGGCGAAGGCCTCCAACTCGTCACGCCGCGCCATGTCCTCGCCCGCCCGCTGGCTGACGATCTCGCAGAGCACCCCGGCGGGGTTGCACCCGGCCATTCGCGCCAGGTCCACCGCGGCCTCGGTGTGCCCGGGCCGGCGCAGCACGCCACCGTCCTTGGCGCGCAGCGGCACCACGTGCCCGGGGCGGGTGAGGTCCACCGCCTTGGAATCCGGGTCGGCGAGCAGCCGCATCGTGGTGGCCCGGTCCGCAGCCGAGATCCCGGTACTGACGCCCTCCCGGGCGTCCACGGTGACGGTGTAGGCGGTGCCGCGCTTGTCCTGATTGGTGTGGTACATCGGCGGCAGGTCCAGCCGGTCGCAGTCGGCCCGGGTGAGTGGCACGCAGATGTAGCCGGAGGTGTAGCGGACCATGAACGCCACCAGCTCCGGGCTGGCCATCTCGGCGGCGAAGATCAGGTCGCCCTCGTTCTCCCGGTCCTCGTCGTCGACCACTACCACCGGCCGGCCGGCGGCGATGTCGGCGATCGCCCGCTCGATGCCGGCGAACACGCTCACGCTCATCGGGCCTCCTCACCCGCATTGTGGCGCAGTGGGCGGCGCGAGGGCGTCGGAGTGTGGGGAGACCAACTTCTCGACGTACTTGGCCACCACGTCGACCTCGAGGTTCACCAGCTCCCCCGGATGCCGCAGCCCCAGCGTGGTGACCTCGCGGGTGGTCGGGATGAGCCCGATGGAGAACTCGTCGGTGCCCACGTCGACCACGGTCAGCGACACCCCGTCGACGGTGATCGAGCCCTTCTCCACCACGTAGCGGGCCAGCCGGGCGGGCATCCCGATGCGCACCGTCTCCCAGTCCCGCGAGCCGTGCGGCGGGGTGCGGGAGAGCACGGTTCCGGTGCCGTCGACGTGGCCCTGCACCAGGTGCCCGCCGAGCCTGTCGCCCAGCTTCGCTGCCCGTTCCAGGTTCACCCGGTCGCCGACCGAAGCGGGGCCCAGGCTGGAGCGGCGCAACGTCTCACCGATCACGTCGGCGCTGAACCGGTCGTCGCCGGCCTCCACCACCGTGAGGCACACCCCGTTGACGGCGATCGAGTTGCCGGGCCGCGTGTCGGAGACCACCAGGGGGCCCCGGATGGTGAGCCGGGCCGTGTCGGGCCTGTCGTCCCTGCCGACGACATCCCCGAGCTCCTCGACGATGCCGGTGAACACCTTCAGACCTCCCGGACCGTCGGCGGCGGGTCGGCGTCGTCGGGACCGCGACGAGCGGGGCCGGGGGCGTCTCGCCGTGCGGTCGTCAGCGACCGGTCCTTCCACCGCATCGCCCCGCTGCGGACCCGGCGGGCGGCGTCGAGGAAGAGCACACCGATGAGCATCCACGCCGCCGGGGCAGCCGGCGCGGAGGCCACCGTCGCCCCCATCGCGCGTGCGGCGCGGGCGTGTGCGAGGCCCTGGGCGAACCAGCCCACCGCGCCCGCGACCACCAGCCCGGCGTGGCCGCGCCGCCACCCGGCGAGCAGCGTGGCGAGCGGTGTGCACCCGAAGGCGAGGTGCGCGACCCCGGCGCCGAGCAGCAGCGGCACCGAACCGCGGGTGCCGACCGAGAAGCTCTTGCGGAACGAGGTCCACGCCTGCCCGAACGGGTCCATCCCGTGCGTGGTCAGGGTGCCCAGCGAGCGGACCGTGCGCGTGATGCCGCCGGCGTCGCGGACCTCCGTCGCCAGTGCCACGTCCTCGTTGCCCACCCCCGCCAGCGTGGCCCAGCCGCCGACCTTGTCGAAGAAGGTGCGCCGGACGAGTATGCAGTGCCCGATCGCGAAAGCCTTGCGTCCGCGGCCGTCCGGCGCGGCGTTCTCGCAGATCAGCTGGGTGCCCGGGGGGACGAGGAACCCCCACGCCGCCGACGGGTTCGGTGGTGGGCCACCGGGCGTGGAGACCAGCTCGGCGTCGAGTTCCGCGGCGGTCGCCAGCAGCCGGGGCAGCAGTTCGGGAGCTGGCCGGGTGTCGGCGTCGAGGAAGACCAGCCACTCCCCGGGCTGGCCGGGGCCCGCGACTTGCACGCCGACGTGCATCGCGTGCGTCTTGCCGGTCCACCCCCGCGGCGGGCCGGCAGTCGAGGCAAGGGTGATCCGCGGGTCGGCCGCGGTATGCCAGCGGGCGAGCGCCGCGGTGCGGTCGGTGGACGCGTCGTCGACGACCACGATCCGCAGTGGTGCGTGCTGTTGTTCACGCAGCCCCTGCAGGCAGCTGTCGATCACGTCCTCCTCGTTGCGGGCGGGGACGATGACGGTCACCGGCGGGGGCACCACCGGACCGTCCGGACCGGCCGGCGCGCTGATCGGGGGCATCCGGCGCGCGGCAGAGCAGGTGTGCGCCGCACGGATCACCGAGCCCACGGCCACGCCGATCGCGCCGATCAGCGCGATCCGCGCCGGCCTCCGGTCTCCGGGCACGCCGTGACCCTTTCCAACGCAACCTGAGACATCGCTGAGAGCGCGTTCACGCCTGACGGTGCGGGGACACCGCGCCGGCGCGCCCACGCAGCGCGGTCACCGCCCGGGCCGGGTCGTCCGCGCCGTAAATCGCGGAACCTGCGACGAAGCAGTCCACCCCGGCCTCGGCGGCCTGCTCGATGGTGTCGTCGTTGATCCCGCCGTCGATCTCGACCAGCACCCGCAGATGCCCGGTGTCCACCAGCCGGCGGGCGGTGCGGACCTTCTCCAGCACCTCGGGGATGAACGCCTGGCCCCCGAAGCCCGGCTCCACGCTCATCACCAGCAGGATGTCGTAGTGCGCGAGGGTCTCGATCCACGGCTCGAGCGGGGTCCGTGGCTTGACCGACAGGCCGGCCAGCGCACCGGCGGCGTGCAGGTCCTTCGCGAGCATCGCCGGGTCCGCGGCGGCCTCGGCGTGCACCGTGACGGCGTGCGCGCCCGCCTCGGCGTACCCCGCCGCCCACCGGTCCGGATTCTCGATCATGAGGTGGCAGTCGAGCGGAATGTCGGTGGCCCTGCGCAGGCTCTCCACGACGGGCAGGCCCAGGGTCAGGTTGGGCACGAAGTGGGCGTCCATCACGTCGATGTGCAGCCAGTCGGCGCCGCGCACGGCGTCGGCCTCCTCGGCCAGCCGGGCGAAGTCGGCGGACAGGATGGACGGGGCGATCATCGGTGCGTGCGCCACGGGTGCAGTGTAGGTGCACTGACCGCCCGCCCGCGCGGGCGGTCGCGGAGTTGCCCTCGAATGCGGGCGCAAAGGTCGCGACCCCGTCCGCGAGCAGTTCCGGCCGAGAGCGATGAGGTCGGCCGTCTGGAAGACTCTGCCGGCGATGACACCGGTCCCGGACGCCGTCGTCGTCGGCTCCGGCCCCAACGGCCTGGCCGCGGCGCTCACCCTCGCCGGCGCCGGGCTGTCGGTGCGAGTACTGGAAGGGGCCGACACCCCTGGCGGCGGGGCACGGTCGGCCGAGCTCACGCTGCCGGGCGTGGTGCACGACGAGTGCTCCGCGGTGCACCCGCTCGCCGCCGCATCCCCCTTCTTCCGCGATCTCGATCTGGCCGCGCACGGGGTGATGCTGCGCCGGCCCCCGGTCGCCTTCGCCCACCCGCTGGATGGCGGCAGGGCCGGCGCGCTGCGCGGCTCGGTCGCCGACACCGCGGCCCGCCTGGGCGCCGACGGTACGGCGTACCGCCGGCTGCTGGCGCCCCTGGTGGACGACGCCGGCCGGCTGCTGCCCGAGCTGCTCACCCCCCCGCTGCGGCGCGTTCCCCGCCACCCGGCAGCGCTCGCGCGGTTCGCGCTGCGGGCGGCCCTCCCGGCGGCCGCGCTGATCACTGCGTGTTTCAGCGGTGAAGAAGCGCGCGCGCTGCTCGCCGGGGCCGCCGCGCACGCCGTCCAGCCGATGAACCGGCTGCCAACGGGGCCGTTCGGGTTGCTGCTCACGCTGCTCGGGCACACCACCGGCTGGCCGGTCGTGCAGGGCGGCAGCGGCCGGCTGGTCGATGCGATGGTGGCCGAGCTGCGGCGCCGTGGCGCCGAGGTGGTCACCGGCCACTGGGTGCGCTCGCTGGCGGAGCTGTCGCCGGCGCATTGCGTGCTGCTCGACGTCACGCCGCGCCAGCTGCTGTCCCTCGCCGGTGATGTGCTGCCCCGTGGGTACGCCGCCGCGCTGGCGTACTACCGCTACGGGCCCGGCGTGTGCAAGGTCGACTACACCCTCTCGGAACCGGTCCCGTGGACGGCGCCGTCGTGCCGGGAGGCCGGCACGGTACACGTCGGTGGGGCCTGGCGGGAGGTCCACGAGGCACTGGTCGACGTGCACGCCGGGCGCCACCCGCAGCGGCCGTTCGTGCTGGTCGCGCAACCCGACCTCGCCGACCCGACCCGCGCACCCGCCGGCCGGCACACACTGTGGACCTACTGCCACGTGCCCGCCGGCTCACCGCGCGACATGACCGCGGCGATCGAGCGCCAGCTCGAACGCTTCGCCCCCGGCTTCCGGGACGTGGTGCTCGCCAGGCACGTACGCACCGCCGAGGACACCGAGGCCTACTCACCGAACTACGTCGGCGGCGACATCGGCGGCGGCGCCACAACCGTGTGGCAGACGCTGTTCCGGCCGGTACCGCGGTGGGACACCTACGCCACGCCGCTGGACGGGGTGTTCCTGTGCTCCTCGTCGACCCCGCCCGGCGGCGGTGTACACGGCATGTGCGGCGTGCACGCCGCGCGCAGCGCACTGCGCCGTCGCTTCGCCATCCGCAGCCCGCCTGCTCGTGAATGATTCCGGTAGCCAGGGCTACCGGAATCA
>JBOHGT010000130.1:0-1319 GCA_050700385.1 Pseudonocardiaceae bacterium
GCGCGGTCGGCGACCACCTTCTGTGTCAAACCCCGCGCGTTGCGGATCTGGCGCACTCGTCGGCCAATGGTCCGCGCTTCCTCGGCATCCATGGCGCAGCAGCACCCTTCCCTCTTCACCGGAGCTATGTGCCGCCCCTCACCGGCGCCCCGGGGCAGTCGGCCCCGGGGCGTTGCACTCCGGTGAAGGGTGCGGACGCCAGGCTACTTAGGCGCCGCTGCGCGGTGCGCGCCAGGCCGGGCCGGGGCACCGGGCAGCCCAGTCAACCCAGCACCCCGGCCCGGGTCGCCCCGGTGTGGCCGCTGGGAAGGTGAGCGCAGCAGCCGCCACGCCGGGACCAATACTCGGTCACGGCACGATGCCCATGATGCGCACGACGACCTCGGGGTAGGGCGCCACGAGATCGGCGCGCATGGTGGCACGCACCGCGGTCTGGTCGCTGCTGAACTTCGCGGAGGTGTCCGCGGTGATCGTCGCCTCCGCGCGCATCACAGCCACGAGTTGCGCCGCGTCGAGTGGGAGGTCATCAAGGCCGACGATCCAAGGAGCGGCTGGCCGAGCGGGCCAGCGACAAGCTCCGGCAGTCCGACCTGATCCGCGTGGTGCACGGGGCCCGGGTGATCCGCCAGGACCTCGACCGCTGGCTGCACGCGGTGTGGGACCGCGGCCACGTCAGCGTCGGCGAGCTGTGGTCCTACTACTGCCGCTACCCCTACCTGCCCCGGCTGCGCGACCGGTCCGTGCTCGATGCCGGCGTTCGTGCCGGGCTCGACGAGCTGACCTGGGAGCACGAGGGCTTCGCGCTGGCCACCGGCTACGGCGACAGCACCGGGGACTACGCCGGTCTCGCCATCCCGCACCGGGACACCTTCGGGCAGGTTGTCGATTCGACCCTGCTGGTGCATCCGACCCGCGCACACCAGCAGCGCACCCGCGAGACCGCCGCCCGCGCGATGGAGCAGGGCGCTGCCGCCGGTGTCAGCGTGATGCCGACCGAACATCCCGGTGTCTACCGGCCCTTGCCGGACGGCGCGCCGGAACCGCAACCATCCGCCCCGCGTAACGTGCGGTTCTTCGGTGTGAGCACCGTCAATCCCGAGCGTTACTCCCGCGACCTCAACAAGATCGCCCAGGAGATCCTGCCGCACCTCGTCGGTGAGGGTGTTGATCTCACGATCACCGTGGAGATCTCGGCCGAACGAGCCGAGGGCTTCACCGACGACAAGGTGCGGATCGTGACCGAGAATGCCCGCACGCTCAAGTTCGACCAGTTCGGCTTCGAGAACAGCTGACCCGAGGAGCTGCATGGCCGTCGAGAA